>CAZTRG010000181.1:0-7924 GCA_964615885.1 uncultured Planctomycetia bacterium
CGAGTTGGCGATCAGGTCAAGCTTGCCATCCCTGTCTACATCTCCGGTGATGAGACAGTGAGTTCCCTGGATCTCCGAGTCCACCTCGCGGCGTTTCCATTCGGTAGAAAACGGCTTATCCGGGCACTCCAGCCAGAACACCCCCTGGTGGGAACCGCAGAAATCCAGGTCGCCATCTCCATCCACATCCAGCAGGGTGCTGTGAATACACCCGCGGCCCGGCCTCCCCGGCCTGTTGGTGGGCAGCTTGTGTACGACGAGCCGTTGCTTCCAGTCGGGGCCCTTCAGGAGCACCACCTTGCCGGAAAAGCTCGAGATGATATCGACCTTGCCATCTCCATCGAAATCGTTGGCCAGGACCGTATTAACCCCGCCCCCGGTCTCCTCGGCGCTCAGCACAACGTGCTTCTTCCAGGGTCCAGCCGCCTCATCAGCTCCGGCGGCCGTGGATGCAAGACAGAATACAAGCAGCAGTTGCTGCTGCCGGTGACCTAACGTAACGATTTGTTTTCGAGCCATGGAATCTCCTGATGGGTTTACCGCATGATAGGTGCAACACGGCTAGCTGTTCAACTGATCTCCTCCATTGCTGTTGCGTGGGCTGTATTCAGCGCTGCTGCTTCCGTACAATCAGTCCCCATGCAGACCCGGGTCCTCCACACACTCTCCCAGCGGCCGTCGCTGACCGGCAGCGGGGTAACCCTCGATGCGATCTCCCGGGAGGCAGGTGCTGCAGGCTGGCAGCAACACGCCCTCGTCGGCGTGCCTGCGGGAGCCCCCGGCTCTGTCGATGGGCTCAGGCCCGGCGAGATCTCACGCCTGGATTTCGGCAATGGCGGGGAAGGCTCCCTCGACTTTGACATACCCGGGATGAGCGACGTCATGCCCTACCCGAGCACCCGGTTCTCCCGGATGAGCGCGGAGCAGCTCTCTGCCTACCGCGCCGCCTGGACTGCCGCCTTCGCAAGAGCCTTCAACGAATTCGAACCCCGCATCATCCACGCCCACCACGCCTGGATCCTCTCCTCGGTCTTGAAGGATGCCGCCGGCAGCACCCCCGTCGTCGTCCACGGGCATGGAACGGCCCTGAGGCAGCTGGCCCTGTGCCCCCACCTCGCCGATGAGATCCGGGAGGGCTGCAGGCGCAACGACCTCTTCGTCGTTCTGCACCAGGAGCATGCCCGGCTCTACCGGGAGGAATACGGTCTCAGGGAAGAACAGGTCGCGATCGTCGGGGCCGGCTACAGGGAGGATCTCTTCCACCCGGGCGACACCCTGGAGGAACGTGGAGATTCCATCCTCTATGCCGGAAAAATCAGCGAGAGTAAGGGACTTTCATCGCTGCTGGACGCCTTTGAGATTCTGCGCACAAGGCGGCCCGGGGCCAGGCTCGAGATTGCCGGAAGTGGCTCGGGAGAGGAAACCGAGCGCCTGCTTGAACGGATGAAAACCTTCGGAGAATCACTCGTCTATCACGGACGGGTCGATCAGCCGCGGCTCGCCGAGCTCATGCGCGGCTGCAAGGTCTTCGCCCTGCCGTCCTTCTACGAG
The DNA here is from genome assembly GCA_964615885.1 of uncultured Planctomycetia bacterium. Taxonomy (GTDB): domain Bacteria; phylum Planctomycetota; class UBA8108; order UBA8108; family UBA8108; genus UBA8108. The sequence goes on from CAZTRG010000181.1 coordinate 1,552, forward strand.
GGCCTGCCGCTGGTGCTGGTCGAGGCCCTGGCCTGCGGCTGCCGGCCAGTCTGCACAGCGCTGCCGGGGGTGCGCTCAGGCATCCTCCCCCACCTGCCCGGTGTTCTTCATACCCTTGAGCTGCCGGAGATGGAAAAGATCGACCAGCCGGCAGCCGCAGCGCTTCCCGGCTTCGCGGAGGACCTCTCCGGTACCCTGGAGCGCGCACTGGAAGCCCCCCTGCCCCACTCGGAAAAGGATCCCGGCGAGCTTCTCGCGCCATTCACCTGGCGGGCCGTGTTCAAAAGGATCGAGGCTGCCTGGCTGCAGCTGATCGGCTGAGGACCCTTGCCAACAGCCCCGGCTGGCAAGGCCTGAAAACCCGGACAAAAAAAAGCGCCCCTCTTGCGCTCTGCGCATGAGGGGCGCTTTCAAAGAAACCGTTAGAAGCATTATAGATGAAAATCAGGCGTTGTCAGCATCTTCTTTCTTCTTGCCCTTCTTTTCGCCCTTCTTCTTGCCCTTGCCTTTGCCCTTGGTCGAAGCCTTCTTGATGGCTTCCTTCTGGGCGTCACTCAAAAGAGCATGAACTTTTTCGGAAATAGCGGAAGTCGCCTTGGCCGCCATCTCTTTCCTCAGGGCCGCCTGGGCCTCCTTGTCGTTTTTGGCCTCTTTCATCTTGGCCCTGTATTCACCGCGAAGATCCTTCTGGGCACTGGCTACCGCAGCATTGACCTTTTTCACAAGCGTTGCATTATCAGCACCGATGATCTCGGTCAGCTTGGCGGCAAGTCCGGCCTTTGCTGTCTTGATGGCAGTCTGGGCCCCCTTGCGATCTTCCTTGCTGGCATCCTTGTTCTTGATCGTCTTGGTGGCAGCGACATAAGCCTCAGCAGAGGCCATCGCCTTCTGAGCCTCGGTGTACTTCGCCTTCTGCTCATCACTGAGACTGACAACCGCGTCGATCCCGGGAACGGCCTTCTTGGCCTGGGCTGAGAAGAGGCTCGGTCCCTTGGCCCTCTTACCCTTCTTCTGGGCAAGGAGAGGGCTGCTGGAGAGTCCAACAAGAATCACTACCGCGAAAAAACTGTACATAGCCTTCATAAGAATTCCTCCTTTGAATGGAAATTACCGAATTGAAGACGATTGAATGAACCGGGAAACATTGCCCCGGTGAATAAAACCAACCCGGCCGCAAGGGCCCGATTGTACTGAAATTTGAAGCCTTAACTGTTTTCCTTCAGACCGTTTTTCTTCCAGGCCTTATTCCTCACCCTCCACGAGAACACGGATCTGGTCAATCTGAATACCTGAAACGCGCAGATCGAGAACCAGGGTTTTGCGGTCCTCGCTGAGGGTCACAGTATCAAGCTGTCTGCTCACACCCGGCTTGGCCGTACCCGGCCTGCCGGTACCGATCTCGAGTCCGCGGCCTTTAACAGTCAGCTTGTCAGAATGGCCACCAAGAGTTTTATCTGTTGCACGCAAGAGGCCCGTAGCGGTGATCACTCCTGCGATCGGCCTCTCGAAAGTAGCCACCCCCACCAGGCGGCGATTCTTCTGTTGCCGCTTTTCCTTTCCCGTCTCGACCGGGTTGAACTGAACCAGGTAGCTCGCCAGCACACGGCCGGGCTCGATCCTGCCGGTTTCCAGGCTGCCGCGCTTGCTGTATTCGCCCGGAACCGTAATGTTCGCACGCACCTTGAGCTTCTTCGACACGGTGAAGCTGCCGCGCTCGGGAAGGATCACCAGGTGCTCATCATCCTCGTGCTCCAGGAGAGTGCTGAGCGGGCCGGGAGGAGCGAACTTGACCATTCCTGCGGTGGAGACCATACCGGCGGTCACCGGCCAGGTCTTCCTGAACTTGCTGATGTCGTAGAGCGCGTCGTTGATCTCTTTCGCCCCCGCCTCGGTACGGACCGAGTTGCCGTGGGTGATGAGCCTTTTATCTTTCCTGCTTTCGGCCGGGCCCGGCAGCTCGACCTCGACCTCGCCCTCGAAGACTGCCACCTCGGTAGCACCCTGTTCATCCACATCGACCCCGAAGGCCGTGCCCAGGTCGAGAACCCTCGCCGTCGGAGTGTCGACCTTGAAACCGATTGCGCTCTTGGGAATCTTCGCGGAGAGGCGCCCCGAGACCAGCCGGGTCAGGTCATTGGAGATGATCTCATATTCAGCAGGCCCCTCGAGGGTGACCTTCGCCCCGGATGCGAACCGCAGCTTGGCCAGCCCGGACTCGATGCGGATCTTTCCCTCTGAAAGCCTGGCTCCCTTTTTAAGACCGGGGTTCTCCTCTCCCCACTTCGCCTTGACCACCTGGACCAGCCGCGCGATATGATTTTTCTTCGCAGCCGGAGTGGAAACCGGCCCACCGGCTGGACGCTCAGCCCCCTGCCTCCCGATACCCCAGAAAAGGACCAGGGAAACAAGAGCCAGGGCCGCTGCGGCGGCAAACACCCGGCCCCAGGGGGCGGAACCGCTGCGCTGCTGCTCCCCGGCTGTATCCCGGGCCAGCTTGAGCTGTGAAATAACTCCGGCGGACCCGTCTGCTGTCCGAATTTCAGCCTGGCGCTCAGGCTCACCAATCTCCCGCACCATGCGGGACCGTACACAGAGAGCTGCAAAGGCATCTCGCAGCCGGCCATCGGAGCGCAAGAGCCCGTTCAATTCATCGAGCTCGGCCGGTTCGAGGTCACCATCGAAATAACGCAGCACCAGGTCGTAGAATTTCTCGGGGATTTCAGACACGGCCATGCTCCTCCCTGAGACGCCGTTTCTGCACGCAGGCCTCGAGGCTGCGATGGGCTCTCGTCAGGGAAACATAGACACTGTGTACCTTGCTGCCGACCAGCTCGGCAATCTGGACGCCACTGAGCCCCTCAACGTACTTGAGGTTGACGACCTTGCGGGCCTTCGGGCTGAGGGTCTCCAGGCAGCTGCGCAGGTAGTCGATCTCGATGTCGGTGTCGGTCCTGTCGATCTCGAGCCAGGAGCCATCGAGAAGCTCGATCACATCATCGGCCAGCGCCAGGGGGGTGTATTTTCTTTTCCGGAGCGCCTCGAGTGACTTGTTGCGCGCAGCCTTGCGGGCCCAGAGCTGCAGGTGGTCTGCATCGACAATCCGGTCGTGCTTTTGGACTGCCAGGGCGGAGACATCCTGGAAAAGGTCCTCGGCCAGGTGCCAGTCACGCACGATCGCGTAGATGTAGGCAATCAGGCGGGCGCGGTCCTTCATGAGACCTTTTACCGCTGTTGCCTGGTCGATACTCATAGCTTCCACTCACTCTCAACAAATCAAACCGCGAAAATCAGTTATCCACTATCCACGGCCAGGTTACATAAGGATCCTGTAAACGTTTATTGACCCGAATCTTAAGATGTATACAGGAAATACAAACTCAAAGAAACTCGTACCGGAAGACCCGCGCCTGGGGACCCGCAAAATATTCCCTGAGAATAGCTTATACCATTTCAAAAAAAGCGGGGTTGAATGAGAATAAGAGGGCTTTAAAGCCCCTGGTGACATTCAGCCACCTGCACGGGCTGGAAACGGGTCACCTGGAAACCAGCTGCGACACCCCCTATCTCTTCGCAAGGATAAGATTTACCCATGCCGCAATTCACCATGAAGCGTTCTTTTTTCACAATACTTGCTGTCCTGCTGGCCTGCAGCGGGACCTCGCAGGCCGGCACCGGCGAACAACAGAAGCTGAAGCACCCGAACCTGGTGCTCTTTGTCGCCGATGATCTCGGCTGGAACGATGTCGGCTACCACGACAGCGTGATCAAGACCCCGCACATCGACAGCCTCGCAAAAGAGGGAGTCGAGCTCAACCGCTTCTACGTCTACCCCTTCTGCAGCCCGACCCGCACAGCCCTCCTGACAGGACGCTCTCCCCTGAGCATCGGCATCACCCGGCCCATCGGAGGCGACGCGATCCTGCCGTTGGACGAACACCTGCTGCCCCAGACCCTCAAGAGCGCCGGCTACCAGACCCTGATGAGCGGCAAGTGGCATCTCGGCAGCCGCGATGAAACCGCCCTGCCCCACAAGCGCGGCTTCGACAGCTTCTACGGCCATGCCGGCGGCTTCATAGACTACTACTCCCACCAGCGAGGTGGAGGTTTGAGGAGGCGGCCGGGTGGAGCCGGGCAGGGAGAGACCCCACCGCCGGACTGGCAGCGCAACGGCAAGACGCTGGTCGAGGAGGGCTACTCGACGCAGCTCATCGGAAAAGCGGCCATTCGCCTCCTGCGGGAGAGAGACAAGAAGAAGCCGGTCTTCCTCTACGTAACCTTCAACGCGCCGCACACTCCCCTGCAGGCGCCGCAGGAATTCATCGATCGCTACAAGGATGTTGAAAACCAGGACCGCCGCGTCTTTGCCGCGATGGTGGATGCCATGGACGTGGAGATCGGCAAGATCCTGAAGGTCATCGACGAAGAGAAGATGAGAGAAAACACGATCGTCCTCTTCATGAGTGACAACGGCGGCTCGGCGCGGGGTGGCGCCAGCAATTCCCCGCTGTCGAGCGGCAAGGGCAGCGTCTACGAGGGAGGGATCCGGGTTCCGGCGGCCATCCGCTGGCCGGGAGTCCTGCCGGCAGGAAAGAAGCTCGACCAGCTGACCACCGTCCACGATCTCTTTCCTACGCTCGCCACGGCCCTCGGGGTCAAGCCCGGAAACAAGAAGCCCTTCTACGGACAGGATCTCTGGAAGGCATTTCTCTCCGGCAAGACCATCCCCCACAAGGACGTGCTGATCGCCGGGCAGTCCATCGCTCTCTTCCACGGTGAGTGGAAGCTGGTCCAGGGCCAGGGCGTGGGCGGGAGGCCGGGCTACCAGGAGCTCTACCTCATCAATTCAGATCCGGAGGAGCGCTTTGATCTCTCCGAGGTCTACCCGGAGCTCACCAAGGCTCTCGGCGCCATCATCGACCGCTTCCCCAAGGCTGAACCCATTTCCCGTGGACGGGGAAGGCAGGGGAGACGGCCACAGGGCGGCAGCCGCCCGCAAGCTCCCCGCCAGCGCCAGCAGCAGCAACCCTGAACTTGTCAAGACGCCGCGGTGGACCTATCATCCCCTGCATGCATAAAACAACACTACTGCTCGCCGTCTGTTTCCTTTTCTCCAGCCAACTGCTCAATGCCGATGCGCCCCTCGTCTATGAAGGCGAGAGCGGCCCCGGCAAGGGCAAGCACCTGGTCTTCATCGCCAGCGATCATGAGTACCGCTCCGAAGAGACCCTTCCCGCACTCGCCCGGATCCTGGCAAAGCACCATGGCTTCAGGTGCTCCGTCGTTTTCGGCGTCAATGACAAGGGAGAGATCCAGCCGGGAGCCAACAACGTACCCGGCATCGAGGAGTTGCAAAAAGCCGACCTGATGGTCGTCTTCACCCGTTTCCAGAACTGGCCCAAGGAGCAGATGGACCACTTCGTCGCCTATCTTGACCGCGCCGGCCCCATCGTCGGCCTGCGCACCGCCACCCACGGTTTCAAGATCCCCGGCAACAGCCCCTTCGCGAAATACTCCAATGGTTTCGGCGGCAAGGACTACAAGGACGGCTTCGGCCGCCAGGTGCTGGGCGAAAAATGGGCCGGGCACTACGGCGGCAACCATCGCTCCAGCACAAGGCTGGACATTGTCCCCGACAAGGCCAACCACCCGATCCTGCGCGGCGTGAAGGACATGTGGGCCCAGTGCGGCGGCTACTTCGCCAACCCGCTGGAGCCCTACGAGACCCTGGCCATGGCCCAGCCCCTCGACGGCATGCAGCCCGACTCTCCCGCCCACCCGAAGTACAAGCCGGTGCCCGGGGCCTGGACCCGGCACTACGAGGGCAAGGACGGAAAAAAAGGCCGCGTCTTCACCAGCACCTACGGCACCTCCAACGACATTGAGAACGAGGGCTACCGCCGCCTGCTCATCAACGCCTGCTTCTGGGCCGCGGGCATGGAGAAGGCCATCAAGGCCGACGCCGACGTCAGCTTCGTCGGCCCCTTCAACGGAACCTGGGCGCGCGGCAAGGGACGGCGCAAGCCGGGGACAAAGCCCTCCGACCTCGCCGGCTGGGACTCGCCAATCGTTCCGCTTCGCGAGCAGAGGAAGAAGAAGAAATAAGCGGCGGCCGCCCTCAGAACAGGAAGTAGCGCTGGGCAAGCGGCAGCTCGCTGGCCGGCTCGCAGAGCAGGTTGTCGCCATCGGCGGTGACCTCGTAGGTCTCCGGGTCAACAGTGATCTCCGGCAGGGCGTCGTTGAGGACCATGTCCTTCTTGCCGATTCCGCGGCAATTCCTTACCGCCGCGATCTGCTTGCTGCGGCCATAGCCCTCCGCTGTACCCGACTCGGCACAGCTCTGGCTGACGTAGGCAATCGAGGTCGGACCGGAGGC
>CAZTRG010000182.1:0-7893 GCA_964615885.1 uncultured Planctomycetia bacterium
AATGCAGGATTTTTTCAAAACTGCGAATAAGTGCTATGAGCAGACAAGAGGGCTTTCCACCTCGTCGTTCAGGAAGCTTGCAGGGATGGGGGGATGGGTTCTGAAGGCTTTGAAGCTCGGTTAATCACCGGGCAGTTGCCCTCTTGAGGGCAAGAGGTTCACGAAAATGCCTGAAAATAAAAACTACTGGCTGCTTTATGACGGAACCTGCCGGTTCTGCCTGGGGATGGTCGAGCGCTGGCGTCGAACGCTGGAAGACAGGGGGTTTGGCTTTGCTGCTCTGCAGGAGGAGTGGGTCAGGGAACGGTTGGATCTTCCCGAGGAGGAGCTCCTTCGGGAGATGAGGGTCCTGGCCCCTGGTGGAAAGGTCCTTGGGGCCGCCGATGCCTTTGTATTCCTCTGGGGGAAAATATGGTGGTGCTGGCCGCTCTGGATCCTCGCCCACATTCCCGGAGCTCGCGGGTTGAGCTACCGGGCCTATAGCTGGGTAGCCGCCCATCGAAGCTGCCTGGGAGGGGCCTGCTCGCTGCATGATCACCCAGGAAAGTCCAGGGCTCGCGGGACTGCTCCCGGCTGGATTCCCTTAGCTGTTTTTCCGGCACTGGTGATTGGCCTGAAAGAGCACTTTGCCGAGCCCTGGATATTTATGTGGGGCCTCGCCGTAGTTCTTTTTATCACCTGTAAATGGTTGACCCTGTGGTTGGCCTGGACCAGGGGCGCTGTGATCGGCCTGCGAAGGGCTCTCGGCTACCTCTTCCTCTGGCCCGGCATGGACGTCAAGCCCTTTACCTGCGCTGGGGAAGCGGCCGGCAGGCCCGCAGGCCGGGAATGGCTGGCTCCCCTCCTCAAGACGGCTCTTGGAGCTGTCCTGGTCTGGGGCCTGGGGCCCCTGGAAATTGAAAGCCCTGTCCTTGCCGGCTGGTGCGGGATGGCCGGCCTGATACTGCTGCTTCACTTTGGCTCCTTCCACCTCCTGGCTCTTGCCTGGCGATCCCGGGGGGTTGCCGCTGAGCCGATCATGAATTCTCCGGCGACCTCGACCTCCCTGAGCGGGTTCTGGTCGAAACGCTGGAACCGGGGTTTCAACGAGTTGGTGCATACATTTTTCTTCAGGACCACCTACCGGAAAATCGGGGTGGCGGGGGCCATGTTCCTGGTCTTTCTTGTCAGCGGCCTGGTCCATGACCTGGTTATTTCTTTGCCGGCCGGTGCCTGCTACGGACTTCCCACAGCCTATTTTCTGCTCCAGGGCCTCGGGGTGCTGCTGGAGCGCTCCGGGCCGGGGCGGCGCATGGGTCTGAACCGGGGCCTGTTGGGCTGGCTCTACATGGCGGTATTCACCATCGGACCGGTTTACTGGTTGTTGTTTCCCGTGCCCTTCCTTGAGCGAGTGATCAACCCATTTCTGAAAGTGATTGGTGCAGTATGAAAACCCTGGAAATCCTTCTCCTCATCGGCAGCGCGCTTCATTTCCTGACCCTGGTTGCGGCGGCCCTGGTACCCGGCAAGCTTAACTGGAAGGAAGAGCTGGCTAAGCTCGGTCCCTTCCTGCGCAGCATGTTCTGGGTGTACGGGGTCTTTATCTTTCTGACGATTCTCTCCCTGGGACTGATTACTGCTTTGAATTACCGGGAGCTGGCCGACGGCAGCATGCTGGCGCGGTCCATCTGCGCCTTTATTACTGTCTTCTGGGGCTTGAGGCTGATCGTCCAGTTCTTTGTCTTCGATGCCAGTGAGTACCTGACCAACTGGTTTTACAAGGCCGGCTACCACGGTCTTTCAGTCACCTTTGTCTACCAGGTGGCTGTCTACGGATACTGCGCTTTTGCCCCCGGGCTGAATTAAACCCTCTTTTTCAGAAAGGAGTACGGAATGACTACCGCTGTCTGGATCTATATCTTCTACACCCTGATCAGCATCTCGATGACCATCTGGGTCGCGCGGACGCTGTACAAAAACGGGCGTATTTTTCTGCTGGAGGCCTTCAACGACAATGAGGAAATGGCTGATTCGGTCAACCATCTCCTGGTGGTCGGGTTCTACCTGATCAACCTCGGCTTTATCCTGATCTTCCTGCACCTGGGGACGAAGCCGACAAGCATTGTTGAGGGGATCGAATATATCGCCACCAAGATAGGAATCGTCCTGCTGGCTCTTGGCGGTATGCACTTCTTCAACATGTTCAACTTCGACCGTATGAGGAAGAAGGGGAACCGGCACGTCGAGTGGAAGAAGGCTGCGGGAACCCCTGCCACTTAAGGAACCCCTGCTGCTCCAGCCTGTTGGGGCCTGCCGCCTCTGCCTGTAGATCCAGGTGGGGGCGGTTGGGGATCCAGGTTGCCGCACTAGCCTTCACAGCTGCGCGCTTCACAGCCGAGGTCCTGGTCGCTTTGCAGCTCTGAGCTTGCGCAGTTGGTGGGGTCCTGCAATTGGGGACCACCAAGGAAAAGGAAGGTGAGGGTGTTGGATGGGTCAGAGATGTCTATCGATCCATCCGCATTGGAATCAGCTGCTGCGAAACAGCCTGGAGCTGAACCGCCCAGGAACAGGTAGTTAAGGGTGTGGATAGCATCTGAGAGTCCAAGCTCTGCATCTCCATTGGAGTCACCTCGCAGGAAGAGGGCGGCTGCCTGGCAGCGGTCTCCGATTCCATCTCCATTGGCATCTTCCTGCCCGGCGTTTGCGTCCAATGGGCAGTTGTCTTCTTCATCGAGGACTCCATCTCCATCGTCATCGCTATCGCAATGGTCCGGGAGTCCGTCTCTGTCGGTGTCGATGCCCTCTTCGCCGGGACAGTCAATACCTGTATCAACCGTATTGCGGATACTGTTTTCTGAAAGCCAGAGGATCTCCCCAGGTGAAAGAGCGCGTTCGTAGAATGCGAATTCATCGATACCTCCTCCCCAGTCTGTTACATGCCCCCAGCGATTTGAGGATACGTCACCGCCAAGCGCGATCCCGTTATAGCTAAGGGGGCTGTTCCAGGTCCTGGCCCAGTTCGCTGCAGGGGGAACTGTTGCTCCGAACCGGGGCCGCCGCATCAACTCTCCATCCCAGTAGAGCCAGTTTGATGCTCCTGCGATAGGGTCGGCAGAATAGACATAGGCGAGATGATGCCAGCCACGATAGGGGGTGTTGTTGCCACCTGGGGCCGGGTAGTTGCGGGGTGGGGTTCCGCCGATGTAGTTGGAGGGGGTGTACCAGGTGCTGCCGCCCATGTGGGCTGAGAAGGTGGCCTGCTCGCCCGTCGGCATATTGAAAAAACCAGCCCGGTTAATTTTCATTTCATCTGCACCGGGGATTGCCGAGAGAAGAACCTCACCCTGGTGGGCTCCCCAGAACGAGTCTCCATTGACAGCGGGGTTCAGCTGGATCCAGATTGAGAGAGTGCCTGATCCCTGGATGACATATTCCTCAGCAAGCCTTACATGCCCCAGGGCCTCTCCAAGGGGCCGGTGAATATTGCTGACACTGAAATCTCCTTCGTAACCGAAGGCGCCAGGGCGCCAGCGCATCAGCGAGCCGACAGAACCGGTCACGCCTTCGCCCAGGGGAGCGGTTTCAGAGCCTTGTCCCTCATCAAAGAGATAGGCGCGGTCCGGGGGTCCAGGGTTCACCTCCTGGGCAGGTATGGATGCGCCTGCAAGAAAGGTGATTACCGTAAGTGTCAGGATGGCTGTTTTAAGGGGCATGTGGGAAACCTGTGGCTGGCGCAGGAGGAGTCTCTAAAACACTTTTAAATTACCCGTTTTGAGGTGGGACTCAAACCAAATGCTCTGCCGATTGGGGTGACGGAAACCATCTCCATGAATCCGGTCTTCTGAAAAAACAAATTTTTAAGGAACAAATGGCCGCGCTTGGGGTCGAGAAGTCTGTAACCTGAAACCCATGTCAGACAGGAGCCTTTAATGTTCAGAAAAACATTCCCCTTGTTCGCTGTTGCGTTCATGTTCTTGCCCCTCAGCCTGAGGGCTGACGGCTTCATTTACATCCCCGATGCTCCGGAGATGATTGTTAATTTGCCGGATCGTTTGATTCCCCCGCATCCTCCGAAGCCCCCAAGCCGCCATTTCCCCCTGTCGATCACCCGCCACCGGGTATTGGCAGAGATCAATGATGGCCTGGTGAAAACCCGGGTCGAGGAGACCTTTCATAATTCCTCCGGTCGTCAATTGGAGGGCTACTATATGTTTCCTCTCCCGGATGGGGCCTCGGCCAGCGGCTTCACCATGAAAATTGCCGGCAAGGTGGTTAAGGGAGAGGTCCTCGATAAGGATAAGGCTCGCTCGATCTATGAAGGGATCGTGCGCAGGGCAAAAGACCCCGGGCTCCTGGAATACGTCGACCGCGGCCTCATCAGGGCGCGGGTGTTTCCCATTCCGGCACGAGGAGATGTGGAGGTGTCCATCGAGTACGTTCAGCAGATAACATCCGAGGGCGGTCTCTATCTTTACCGCTATCCTCTCGGTCCCGGCAAGCATTCGATGGGCCCCTATAAGGATGTGGCTTTTGATATCAAGATCGATTCGAGCCGTCCGCTGCGCTCCATCAACTGTCTCTCCCATAAGGTTGGTATTCACAGGACTGGAGAGCTCAAGGCCAGGGTCGGTTTCGAAGCCGCCAGCCTTGCCCAGGAGGGGGATTTCCTCCTGATGTGGAATGTCGGCGAAGACGCCCTCGCCCCCTTCTGCCTGGTCTCTCGTGGACACCAGGAGAAGGGCTATTTCAACATTACCCTGTCCCCCCGGGCAGAGGTGAAGAAGGCTGCCACGCCCAAGGATGTCGTTTTCGTCATCGACACCTCCGGGAGCATGCGGGGCCACAAGATGGAGCAGGCCAAGAAGGCCCTGGCCTATTGTATCGAAGGCCTCAACGAGGGTGATCGTTTCAATGTTGTTGATTTCTCCATCGAGGCTCGCCGTTTCTCTTCCGGGTTGCTGGCCGTCGAAAAAGATGGCCGCAGCAGGGGGCTTGCCTACGCCAGGGCCCTCGAGGCCGGCAGTGGCACGAACCTGGAGGAGGCCCTGCGATTTGCCCTGGGAGATCTCAAGTCACCCGAGAGGCTTCAGATGGTCGTGGTCCTTACCGACGGCATGCCGACCATCGGGGTTACCAGCCCCGGGGAAATCATGAAGAGCATCAAGAAGGCCAATTCTCATAAAAGGCGCCTGTTTGTTTTCGGGGTCGGGCAGAACCTGAATGCCAAGCTCCTTGACCGGATTGCCGGCGAGACTCGTGGAGCGACGGAGTATATCCGGGACCGGGAAAATATCGAGCTGCGCCTGTCGGCCTTCTACGACAAGATTGATTTGCCGGTTCTTACTGATCTCCGTATTGAGTTTCCAGATGGAGGGGTCAGTGATGTGTTTCCCCGGGATATGCCTGATCTCTTCCATGGGGTCCAGCTGAGCCTGTTCGGTCGCTACCAACCCGGGCAGATCGGCGGCGGCAATAAAAACCGCACGGTGCTGCTCAGGGGCAAGTATCTTGGAGAGGAACGGACCTTTGAATACAGCTTTGATTTCTCAGGCAGGAAAGGCTCCGGGGTCGACCAGCTTTCGAGCTTATGGGCAGCCAGGAAGATCGGCTACCTGCTTGAGCAGATTCGCCTGAATGGCGGATCCGAAGAATTGAAAAGCGAGGTGGTTCGCCTCAGCAAGCTGCATGGAATCATCACCCCCTATACCTCCTACCTGGTTGTCGAGGAGGGCGCCCTGGTCCAGGGCAACAGGCCTCCTCCTCCGGGAAGCCCGCGGCCCCTGGGCGCAGGGGGGCGCGATGTTCGGGGAAAATTTTCCAGGAAAGGCCTGGGGGCGGCCGGGAAGCCGCTGCCTGAAGCAAGGAGTGCGTTTGACAAGGACAGCGGCTCCTCCGCTGTTGAGAGCAGTCGGGAGATCGCCCGCTTGAAAAACTCCGACCTCCGCCAGGGCCGGGAAGAGAAGGAAGATGTTCGCCGCGATATAAAGTGCACTGTTGCCCGTGTTGGATCACTGACCTTCGGCCTCCACCCTGATGGCTGGCTTGATTCGCGGCTGAGGGTAAAGAAGTCCTTTGAGCAGGGGCCTAGGATCACCTGGCTCTCGGCTGAGTATTTTGAGTTTCTCAAGGCAAACCCGGAGGCCGGGAAGATCCTGGCTCTCGGTTCCCGAGTTACCTTCCTCTGGAATGGAAAGGTGGTGAGGATCGAAGCTCCCCGGAATTGATCGGGTCCCATTCCTGAAAACAGGGCCGTGGAGGTGTTCCCCGCGAGGTTTCTCCAGCAAACCTCGCCTGAATGGGAGCCTTTCGCGGCTTTTTTATTGCCGGGCAGCTTGCAGGCTTGTTTTAGGGGTGTCGCAGGTAAGGGGGCGTTCTGGGGCTTAGAGGCCCTGTGCCTTAGCAAAGCCGTCCTGCTCAAACCCCCTGGAGTGCTGGCGGCAAGATTCGGGTTGTTTTAGGGCTTAGAGCCAGGAGCCTGTGCACTTCTTGCCTGTGGGTTCATCCGGGCTTAGGATGGGTGCCGGGTCTAAATAGTAAACATAGAGAAGGTATTAAAATGAACAAGGCAATGTGCTGTCTGTTGACGGTTGGCCTCCTGCTCCTTGCTCCCTGCGGGAGCAAAGCTATGGCTGGCGATGCTGTTGGCGCTACGGTCAACGGCGATGTGAATTGCAGTGGGCAACTTGACCTGGCCGATGCAATTTTCAGTCTCAACTACCTCTTCCTGGGCGGGGAGGAGCCCTGTCCCTTCATTGAGCCGGTGGGTGGTGGCCCCGAGGTCGAGGCTCTCCAGGCTCAGCTGGCCGAAAGAGAAGCCGAGATGGCTGCTCTTCGAGCTGAGCTTACCCAGGCTCAGGTTGAGCTGTCCCGCTCCCTGGGGGACCTGATCAGGACGCAGCGTGACCTGCTGACCGCGGAGGGGAGAATCCTCGAATTGGAGGCTGCTGCCGGGCCTTGCGGCGAAGAGGTTGAGGAGTTGCGCGGCTCGCTTGAGGCTTGCAATGGTGAGCTCGAGACCGCCGGGACAGAAATTGAAGCCGCCAGGCAGGAAACTGTTGAGGCCCAGGAGCAGACGGATGCGGCTCTTCAGCAGGCCGAGGATGCACAGGATGAAAGGGACGATCTTGCCGACCTCCTCGATGAATGTGAAAACCCCCGCAAGGAGTTTACCGCGCCTGCTCTGCAGGGAGATGCGGGCCAGAGGGTTACGGCTCTCAGCGGCAAGCTGGATCTCCTGAGCGCTCTTTTTCCGACGGCTCCTGAGGCCATCCTGGAAGATCAGCAGATCGACACCTTTGAGATGGGGACGATCTCTTCAACTCCGGAGGGCCAGCGGAGGATGCTGGTCTACGAAACGGTCACAAGGGCTCTTTTCTCCGTCGACCTCTGTGAAGGAGGTGATTGTGACGAAGCTGAAAGAGTGATGCTCCATTACGATGGAGCTGGAGTGGAGCAGGAGCTCCTGGAGGTGAACGTTATAGAACCCTTCCCGGTTGTCAGTGAATCGGTTCCGCCCATCGAGGTAAATATTTCCCGCGGTCCGGGACAGCAGCGGGACAGCTGGACAATAGTCTATGAGCCGCGTTCCCGCAGCATTGTCGGCTTCAGGGCTGAGGAAGGTTACAGGCCGGTGAGGGATAGAACCTGGCCGGATGATGACAACTTCGGCCGGGGGAACGGATTGGTTATGAGTGTCCTGCTCAGTGGGGCAGAGATTCGCTCCGAGCTCGGGCTCAACAGCCCTCCACCCATCAGCAGGCTGCTCTATCTCGGATCAGGGCAGCTTCTTGTTTTCTTCTCCCCGGAGGTGCTCCCCGCAGTTCATCTTCTCGAGCTCGAGCCTTACCAGTCAGAGACCAATCCTGACTTTGCAGGCAATGTGGTCCAGCCGACCTGGAAATTACGCGGCAGCTT
>CAZTRG010000183.1:0-2765 GCA_964615885.1 uncultured Planctomycetia bacterium
TCAATGTTGTCCTTGAGGAGCACGGGGATGCCGTGCAGCGCACCACGCAGCCTGCCAGCGGCACGTTCTGTATCACGCCGCCTGGCATCATCGAGGGCACGCGGATTGACCGCCAGGATGCTGCCAAGCTTCGGACCGGCGCGGTCAATCGTCTCGACCCGGCTGAGGTAGAGCTTGACCAGGCCCTCCGCCGTCACCTTCCCCGAGGCCATATCAGCTGAGAGCTCGGCAAGCGTTTTCTCCTCGACCTGGTAGCCGGCCTGGGAAGAAGGAGCCTGGCAGCCGCACAGGCCCCCCACCAGGAACAAGGCGATGCCTGGAAGAAAAATTCTCGAAACCATTATCCTGTTTTCCTCGCTGGTGGGATCACGTAACTGAAAACCAGGGCCAGCACCAGTCCCCAGAGAAGACTGTTCGCAAGGCACAGCCCCCACTCTACAGCATCCGGAAGCTTAGAAGCCCAGAGACTGCTTCCCGGCTGCATAAGAATATTCGCCAGGCGCGAGACAAAACCCTCGAAAGCGGAGGATTGGTAGTCCGGATCATCAAAAGTCTCCATCGATGACCCGACAGAAAACATCACGCAGGCCAACATCAGGATGAAATGAAGGGCCGCCAGGATGATCGTTCTCTTTTTCATCAAGCTACCGAGCTGCCGCGGAGAAAGCTGTTCAATCGACTGGCGCGTAAATACTGTCCAAACGCGCCTTTCATGTTCTATATTCAGGTGTGAAAAAATTCACCCTATTCCTCTCACTAGCCACTTTTTCCTGCCTGCTGCAGGCTGCAGACGAGGTTGACTACAACCGCGATGTCCGGCCGATCCTGGCGGAAAAATGCTATCCCTGCCACGGACCCGACAAGAAGGCGCGCAAGGCGAAGCTGCGGCTTGATGAGCTCGCGGCGGCGATGAAATCAGGAGCCATCACCCCCGGGAAACCGGCTGAAAGCGAGCTGGTTGAGCGCATCTTCAGCGATGACCCCGATGAGAGGATGCCTCCGAAGAAATCCAAGACAAGCCTCAGCGAGAGCGAGAAGGAGCTCCTGCGCAAATGGGTCGCCGGTGGAGCCCGGACCAGCCGGCACTGGGCCTTCGTTCCTCCGAAGCAGGCCCCGGCACCGGCAACCAGGAATACGTCCTGGCTCCGCAACCCGATCGATCACTTCATCCTGGCCCGCCTCGAAAAGGAAAAGCTGAAGCCCACCGCGGAAGCTGACCGCTACACACTGGTTCGCCGCCTCTACCTCGACCTCATCGGCCTGCTGCCCACGCCGGAAGAAGCCGACGCCTTCGTCAATGACAAGGATCCGAAGGCCTACGGGAACCTGGTCGACAGGCTGCTGAAATCGCCGAGCTACGGCGAGCGCTGGGCGCGGGAATGGCTCGACCTGGCTCGCTACGCCGACTCCAACGGCTATGAGAAGGATCGCGGGAGAACGATCTGGCCCTGGCGCGACTGGGTGATCCGCGCTCTCAACGAAGACATGCCCTATGACCAGTTCACCATCGAGCAGCTCGCCGGGGACATGCTGCCGGACGCAACCCCCTCGCAGGTGGTCGCCACCGGCTTCCATCGCAACACCATGATCAACGAGGAGGGTGGTATCGACCCGCTGGAATACCGCTTCTACTCGATGGTCGACCGCGTGGCCACCACCGGCACCGTCTGGATGGGCCTGACCACCGGCTGCGCCCAGTGCCACAGCCACAAGTACGACCCGATCTCACACACCGACTACTACCAGCTCATGGCGCTGCTGGACAATGCCGACGTACCGGACTATCTCATTCCCGAGCCGAAGCTCCTGGAAAAGCGGGCAAAACTCGAGAAAAAGATCGCGGAGGAGGAAGCCGCACTCACGAAAAAGATCCCCGGCTTTGAAGAGAAATTCACTGCCTGGGTCGGCAAGCAGGCCGCTGTCGACTGGCAGGTTCTGCGTCCCACTTCGATGAAGACCAACCTGCCACGCCTCGAGATCCTGGAGGATGGCTCCATCTTCTCAACCGGCGACATCACCAAGCTCGATGTCTTCACCCTGCGCTTCAAAACCAAGACCCCGCTCGAGGCGCTGCGCCTCGAGGTCCTGCCTGACGACCGCCTGCCGGCCGGCGGCCCGGGACGCGCCTACTACGAGGGCCGCAAGGGTGACTTCTTCCTCAGTGAGATCACGGCCTCTGCCGCCGGCAAGCCGCTGAAGTTCACCAACTCCTCGCGCGACTACGGCAAGATCACCACCGGCAGCGGCAAGGCCGCCGCCGCCGAGACCTACGATGGCAACACCACCACGGGCTGGGCGACATCGGGACGTGAGGGCAAGGCCAGCCAGCTGGTCCTGCCGCTTGAGAAGCCCGTCGCAGCCGGCGCCGAGCTCGAGCTCGTCCTCTATTTCGAACGCCACTACGCCGCCAGCCTCGGGCGCTTCCGAATCTGGGGCGCTGCCAGGGGAAAGGAAGCGAAGGCGAAGAACCTGCCCACAAGTATTGAGCGGATTCTCGCCCTCGACAGGAAGCAGTGGACCCCTGGGCAGGCTGAGGAGCTTAAAAGCTACTTCCTGCAGAAGGATGGCGCCTTCGCCAGGGCTCGAAAACCCGTCGATGCACTGCGCAAACAGGTCCCGAGGCTCAATAGCACCATGGTCCTGCGTGAGCGGCCGGCCGACAACCCGCGCCCGACCTACCGCTACCACCGGGGTGAATACCTCAGCAGGAAAGAACAGGTCCAGCCGGCCGTTCTCAAGATCTTCCCGCCCCTGCCCGAAGGCCA
>CAZTRG010000184.1:0-44230 GCA_964615885.1 uncultured Planctomycetia bacterium
GTCGAGGTCACAGAATGCCAGTCCGAAGGTCACCCTCGGCATGCTCTGGCGGCCAACACCGAGTCCAATGCTCCGCTCGACAAAATAATCCCGGTCCTCCTGGACGTGGATGGTCGTCGGCTCATCGGAGAAGTTTCCGATCCCCACCACCAGCCTTCCACCAGCCTCTCCCCCACCCGGGCCACCCGTGAAGGTCCAGGCCGTGTCGCTCCCCATTCCTGCCAGCGAGGCGCCGGTGCCGTCGGTGGCAAGACCGGACTCGCTGCCGCGGTCACTGAAGGTTCCATCCTGCCCGTTCAGAAGCAGGAAATTAGGCACCGAGTCATTGGCGACAAGAAGATCGGGCCAGCCATCGCGATTATAGTCCTCGACCGCAACCCCAAGCGCCTTGCCAAGCAGGCTGTCGAGCCCGGCCTCCTTCGTCACCTCCCTGAAGCCTCCACGGCCGTCTCCCCTGAAGAGCTGCGGGGAGGTCGCCTTGAACATCGCCACGGGGCAGTATTTTTTCCGGGCCGTCCCGAAATCGCATTCCAGGCCGGCTTCATACCCCGGCTTCCAGTCGACGTAATTGCCCACGAAGAGATCAAGCTTTCCATCGCGGTCGTAATCAAAGAAGGCGGCGGCACAGACCCACCCCCCCAACCCGCCGAGGCCGCAGGCAACGCCCGTATCGGTGAAACGGCCGCTGCCATCGTTGAGCAGAAAGGCCGACTGGTGGAGGCCGTAGATGAGCACATCCTGGTCTCCATCGTTGTCAACATCCGCCGCACTGAAGCCCATGGCATAGAAGGCACGGCTGAGCCCGAGACGGGAGCTGACATCCTCAAAGCGGCCCTTGCCGATGTTTCGATACAGGACCGGCCGGATCGAATCATCGGGATTAGAGTCCAGGAGATTGCCGTTCACCAGCAGGAGGTCAGGCAGGCCATCACCATCGTGGTCAAGCCAGCCGCCCCCCGGGCCGAAGGTTTCGGGATTGAAGACCTTGCCGCGGGCTCCCGATTCATGCCGAAAGAGGATTCCCGTCTCGGCGGTAACATCTTTGAAACGGATCCGGCCGGGGCCTGCGCTATCCGGATGTTCCCCCTCCCGGCCCGGCCCGCAACCCGCAAAGCCGGTAAGAATCAGTGAGATAAGAGTAAAAAGAAATACGGTGCGAAATTCCATCAAGGGGAAGGATATCACGATTTTTCAGCGCTCCCCCGCTAATCTGCAGGGCCGGTGCCGCAGCTCCCGCCCTCTTCAGTTCACGGCTTAGCTCTTTTATTTAAGCCTGTGAAATGGCACCCTCTCCCTGCGGAAAGAGGAACCCGGTCCCGGAGAATAAAGCTCGTGCAAAGAACCCTGTCTATCCTGTTAACCGCAGCCTGCTCCCTGGCCTCCCCCGGCCGCTCCCAGGCGGATAACTGGCCTGCCTGGCGCGGCCCGACAGGGCAGGGAATCTCTACCGAGACACAGCTTCCGCTTGAATGGAGCCCGACGAAAAACGTCCGGTGGAAGCTGCCGCTGCCCGGTCCCGGCAACTCAACTCCCATCGTCTGGGAGCAACGGATCTTTCTCACCCAGGCCACCAGCAAGGGTACGGAACGCTGGACCTGGTGCATCGACCGCAGCGCTGGCAAGCTTGCCTGGAAAAAAAAGATCAGCTACACCGGCAGTGAGCCGACCCACGCGACCAATCCCTACTGCTCCGCCTCACCGGTTACCGACGGCGAGCGAGTGATTGTTTCACATGGTTCGGCGGGAGTGTACTGTTACGACCTCGAGGGAAAGGAGCTCTGGCGCCGGGACCTCGGTGAGTTCCGCCATATCTGGGGCAATGCCAACTCACCGGTTCTCCACGGCGACTCCTGCATCATCAATTGCGGCCCGGGCGTTCGCACCCAGCTGCTGTGCCTCGACAAGAAAACCGGCAAAGAGAAATGGAAGATTCCTGTCCCGGGAGGACATGAGGGCGCCGGGGGGCGGGAAAACTGGACCGGCTCCTGGAGCACCCCTCTCGTTCTCGACCAGAAGCTGATCGTCAGCTACCCGGGACGCCTCAGCGCCTTCGAGGCTGCCACCGGAAAGGAGCTCTGGAGCTGTGCGGGACTCGGCAAGCTCGTCTACACCTCCCCCCTCGCCCGGGAGGGTGTTGCTGTCTCGATGTCCGGCTTCATGGGCCCGCCCATGGCTGTACGCCTGGGAGGGAAAGGCGAGATCACCGGGAGCCATCGCCTCTGGCGCCAGGAACGCGCCCAGCAGAGAATCGGCTCCGGGGTGATTCACAAGGGGCATATCTATATCCACAACGACCCGGGGGTGCTTGAATGCATCAAGCTGAAGACCGGTGAGAGCGTCTGGAAAAACCGCCTGGCCGCAAAATCCTGGAGCTCCGTGGTCCTGGCCGGAGAGCGCCTCTACACCGCCGACGATGGGGGCAGCTGTTTCGTGGTAGAGGCATCTCCCGACTTCAAGATCCTGGCGAAAAACGAGCTCGGCGAGAGAATCCGCGCCTCGATCGCGATCTCCAACGGCGAGCTCTTTATCAGGTCCTACAAGCACCTCTGGTGCATCTCAAGATCCAGCCCCCCGCCCCCGAAGTAAGCGGAAAGAACCCATGACCCGGCGCATCTTCATCTACGAGGACACCTGCGGCGGGGGATGTGAAGACCCCCTCGCCGCGCAGCTGCAAGGGGAAGGAATGGGGATGCTCCGGGCGCTGGCCACAGATTTTTCCGCGCTGGAAGGCCTGCAGGTCGTCACCACCCTCGACCAGCGAATAGATCCGGACGAGCTACCCATCGAGTCTGTACCGGTCTCCTCCCCCGAAGAGTTCACCTCGAAATTCAACCGCCTTGCAGGAAGCTGCGACCTCACCCTCGTCGTGGCTCCGGAGCTCGGAGGCCGGCTCACCAGTCTCTCCAGGCAGGTCCTTGCCCTGGGTGGAAAACTGCATGGTGGTGACCTCGAATTGATCGAGACCTCCGGCGATAAGCTGCACCTCTACCGGCATCTGGATGCCGCAGGGATTCCAGCCCTCCCCGCCCGGAAGATCGAGCCCGGCAGACGCTCTGCCCTGGCAGCTGTCCGGAAACCCCGCTTTGGAGCCGGCTCCCTTGGCATATCGACCCTGGCTCCCGGCGTCGCCGAAAGCGAGGGCGAAGAGGAGCTGATTCTTACCCCCCTGCTCGAAGGACAGGCCGCGAGTGTTCTCTGCATCGCAGGTACAGAATCCATCCTGGCACTGGAGCCCTGCCGGCAGAGACTCTCAGAAGACGGAACCTTCCGCTACCTCGGTGGCAGCGTCCCCCTGGGCAAGGCGGAGCTCAGCGAGCGCGCCCGGACCCTGGCTCTCGCAGCTCTTGCCAGCTTCCAGGCCCCGGCAGGATTCATCGGAATCGACCTGGTCCTCGGAGAGAGCCGCGAATATGACAGGGTCATCGAGATCAACCCGCGCCCCACAACCTCCTATTGCGCCCTGCGCCGGCGCAGCCCTGTGAATCTCGCCGGCCTCAGTCTCGAACTGCTGGACGGCGCCAGGCCCACCAGCCCGAGCTGGCCCGCCCACCAGGAGAGCTACAACAGCGAAGGCCGCAGGGAGGAACAGCCGGACCCGGCCGCCTTGATGGAGACAGCATCTTGACCGCCGCCGGAATTGACATAGGTGGAGCAAACCTGAAGGGTGTGCGCGAAGATGGGCTGGTCGCAACCCGGGCCTTCGCCCTCTGGCGTGAGCCCGGCGGACTTGCCACTGCCCTCAGGGAGTTGCTTGCCGCGCTCGAACCCTTCGACCGCCTGGCGGTCACCATGACCGGGGAGCTCTGTGACTGCTACAGCAGCAAGGAAGAGGGCGTACTGCACATCCTTGCTGCGGTGGAAGAAGCCACCGCCATAGCGCCGCAGTTCTGGCTCCTGGACGAAGGGCTCTCAGACCTGGAGAAAGCCCGCGCAGAACCCCTGCAGGCCGCAGCGGCCAACTGGCAGGCGCTGGCGGCCTGGGCGGCAGGCCTCGAGGGAAACGAGAACTCCCTGCTCATCGACATCGGCTCCACCACAACGGATATCATCCGGCTCGAGGGAGGAAAACCCAGCGCAGGAGGCCGCACCGACACAGAACGTCTTCAGCTCGGCGAGCTGGTCTACACAGGAGTCCGGCGGACCCCGGTCTGCGCCCTGCTTGAAGAAGCCGACCTGGGAGGGCAGGCCTGCCCGCTGGCCGCCGAGCACTTCGCCACCAGCCTCGATGCCTGGCTCCTGCTGGAAGAACTAGCCGAAGACCCTGACTGCCTTTCAACAGCCGATGGCCGTCCTGCCACGCGCAGCATGGCGCAGGACCGGCTGGCCCGCATGCTGTGCCTGGACCCGCAGGAGCTCAGCCGCGAAGAGGCCCTCTCCCTGGCCCGGCAGATCGCCCTTGCACAGGAGAATAAGATCTCCCGGGCAATCGGAAGGCTTATCGAGAAGAGCCGGCCCGCCGGCGCCTTCATCTCAGGGGAGGGAGAATTCCTGGCCCTGCGGGCCCTTCAATCGCTGGGGCTCGACGACAGCCTCATCACCCCGATGAGCCGAAGCTGCAAAGCAGCCGGTTCGGAAGCCGCCTGCGCTTTCGCTCTCGCCCGGCTTGCGGCGGAATCCTGAGAGGTCTCAGAAGCTCCGGCCGACAGCCAGCATCTCGTCGGCATCGAGCACCCGGTCGTTGGATTCAAACAGGCTCGCCACGCAGGAGCGGTGGATCTTCATCTTGATCCCGCCGACGCCGATCGCGCCGTAGCAGATCACGCCGTCGATTTCCTCGCCGGCGACGGTGGGCCCCACCCCCTCGATCCCTGCGGGGGGAACCGCGTTGAGGTCGATAGCGACCTCCAGGTTCCCGCAGGCCTTGCGGGCCTCTTCGCTCAGCAGGCAGACGCCGGGCCCGCCGGTAGCGAAGACCAGCTCGGCGCCCTCCATGGCGGCTGCGAGCTGGGAAGCTTCTCCAGTTGCGGCCCCGGTGATAGATTGAGCTCCCTCAACCGCGGCACTGATCTCGCCGGCCACCTCATCGGCCCGGTCCTGCGAGCGCGACCCCACCACCACGCTGGCCCCCGCTGAGGCCAGCAGGCGAACGACCCTGCGGCCGACGGGACCTGTAGCACCCAGCACCACGGCTGATTTACCGGCCAGCGGTTCATCCCCCCCACTGCCATGGCGCATGGCGGCCACCACGGCAGCGGCGGCCGTGGTGTTGGCGCCGCTGGAATCCAGCATGAGCGACACCCGGTGATTGCCGAAGAAGGTGTTCACGATCTTATCCATGACCTCTTCACCGGCGCTGACATTGCTGCCGCCGACGAAGATCGCAGTCGAGGAAAGATGCTTTGCCGGCCGGGTGAAGATCGCCCCGTAGACGATATCAACCACGTTCTCAGGCGTCACATCGGCATGGCAAAGGAGGACGTCAACATCGGAGTCCACCGCCACCACGCTGTCAAAGGAGCTGGCGCGGGAGTCGGTGTCGAGCTGGAGTAATATTTTCCGTTTCTCTGCCATCAAAACTGCTCACTAAAAGAAACTCCCCGGCGGAGGCCGCAGCTTCGGCAACCGCCGGGGATTCTTACTGAAGGGGAGCTCACCAGGAGTCCCCCGTCTTACTGATTAAAGACCTGCGAAAGGGTGCTCTGCAGTTTCCCTGGCCTCGACCATCTCTGCAGCACTCGGCGAGCTGTTCATCGCATTGGCGATAGCCAGCTTGGTCGCCTCGTAGTTGTATTCGAAGATCTTCTTGTCGTCATCTGCATCCCAGTGAATGAACACTCCACAGACGATGCAGAGATCCTCGGCCTGGTCGGCAGGGATCACGCCATCGGCGACGGAATCTGCAACGGCCTTGGCAACCGCGTACTGGGCAGGCCCGAACATCTGGACAGCCTGCTTGGCGCCCTTGATCGTGACCTTGGTGATCATGACGGTGGCAGGCTTGACAGCCACGTTCGGAGTCAAGACCGCGAGAAGATTCGAGTGCCCGGCACTCTGGTTGGCCAGCGCATTGGCAAAAGCCACGCCGACAGGACCATCTTTCGAACCGATAAGAAGATCGATGTGAGAAATCTCATTCCCGTCACCAACCAACGCTTCGCCAACTAACATAGACATAAGACCCTCCTGGGAAACTATGATAAATCTTCAGATGAGTTTTTTCAGACTCTTTACGAATCACGATTTCTACCAGAAAATCGGTCTCTATGGCAACGCTTTATAAGGCCGAAGAAGCTGATGTGATCTGTACCGGGGCCAGCGCGAGAAGCCTGGCCTTCTCCTGCCGGCGCGCTGGACTGCGTCCGGTGACCTGTGATCTCTTCTTTGACTCAGACCTGGCCGAGCAATGTCCCGGAGTTCGGATTCCGGCCGGCTCCTGGCCGGCAGGCCTGCTCGATGGCATCGCGCAGTTACCTGCCCTGCCGGTGATCTACTCAGGAGGGCTTGAAAACCATCCCGGGCTCATCCGGCGCCTCGAGGAGCGCCATGAAATCATCGGTAACGGCTCGGCTGTCCTCGAGAAAACCCTCGACCCCTTCGCCTTCAGCAGCTGCCTTGCAGCTGCAGGGCTCCGGGTTCCGGAGATTCGGCAGGCCGGAGGGCAAATCACCAGCGCTCCGGGCTGGCTCTCCAAACCCATCAGCAGCGGCGGCGGCCTGGGAATCGAGTCCGCAACGGAAGCAGAAACAACTGAAGGCCGCTACCTGCAACGCTTTGTTGATGGAGTGCCGGCCTCGGCTCTCTTCCTGGCCGGGAAACAAGATTCAAGCCACCAGGCCCTGCTGCTGGGGACCACCGAACAGCTGATCGGAGAAAGCTGGCTGGGAGCAGGTGGTTTTACCTACTGCGGCAACCTCGGCCCCCTTGAGCTTGAAGAGGAGGCCCTTGGGGAGGTGACTCTCGCCGGGGCTGCCACCGCCGGAGAATTCTCGCTGCGAGGCCTCTTCGGCCTCGACTTCATTCTCACCGATCGCGGCCCGGTCTTCATCGAGCTGAACCCGCGCTATACCGGCTCCGTCGAGGTGATTGAAAGCGCCTGCGGGTTTGCAACGATCCCGCACCACCTCGCTGCCTGCCGGGACGGGGAATTGCCCTCGATGGCTCCGCCCCCCTCAAGGGCCTGTGCCAAGGCCATCCTTTTCGCCGAGGCTCCTGTCGCACTGAGCCCTTCGCATGCGCTGGTAGAAGAAAACGCCTCCAGGGTCGCCGACATCCCCGCCGTCGGTGAAACCATCGAGGCCGGCTCTCCCCTCCTGACCGTCCTGACCGAGGGGCCGGACCTGGCCAACTGTGAAGCGAACCTCGTGCGCCTCGCACGGGAAGCCCGCGCCCTCTTCGAGTAGAGACTACTTAGGGTAGTCGGCGCCGGCCAGGCTCGCCTTGGTAGATTTCTGCCACTCTTCGAGAGTTTTACGCAATTGCGCCGCCAGCGCCGGCTTTTCAGCAGCGAGGTTCTTCTGCTCGGCGGGATCGGCGGAGAGGTCGTAGAGCTTATCCTTACCCGCAGCAGTAAGCTTGCTGTGCAACTTGTAGCGGCCATCGATCAGCGCCAGCTCACTCCGACTCTGGAAGGCCAGCGGACTGCCCCTTTTGAAATCCGCACCGGCGATCAACGGCAGCAGGCTCACTCCATCCATTGGCCGGGAAGGGTCGGGAGATTCGATTCCCAGCGCCGCGAGCACCGTGGGGAAATAGTCCTGGGTTGCGCAGGTCACATCACTCTGGCGGGCTTTGGCGACCCGGGCCGGCCATTCAAGCAGTCCCGGTACCCGCACACCTCCCTCAAAGAGGCTCCGCTTGCGCCCGCGTAATCCGCCGGTGGTGCCGGGCGCTCCGGGCCCCTCTTTCTTCCCCTCCGGTCCGTTGTCGCTGGTGAACCAGAGCATGGTGTCGTGGGCGACTTCGAGCTCTCTGAGCGTCGCCCGCAGGCGTCCGACCTGTTCATCCATGGCTGTCAAGGCGCCCCAGTAGTGCTTCTCCTTGTCCTTGCGGCCGGGGTAGAGCTTGCGGTGTTTCTCGGCGGCGACAATCGGCAGGTGCGGAGTGTGAAACCAGATCACGGCGAAAAACGGTTTCTTCTCTTTGACCGCAGAGCGGATGAAGGGGATGGCCTTGTCCATGATGATCCTGGAGTCATCACCCCTGAGAGGCCCAGCCACCTTCTTGCCGTTATGACGGTAGCTGGCCGCATCCGGATTCAAGGTGGAGACCTTGCGGGCGGTGGAAAACCACTCGTCAAAGCCATGGTCTGAAGGAGCCGAGCGCGTCTTGCCTTCAAAATCTCCCAGATGCCACTTGCCGAAATGACCGGTGCGGTAGCCCCGCGCTGAGAGAACCTCGGCCAGCGTAATCTCCTCCTTCGGCAGCAGGTAGCGCGAGGGCGCTGTCGGCCCACCGGCATTGGCGTAGAGAATTCCGTAGCGATAAGGATGCCGGCCGGTGAGACAGCTGCCCCTCGTCGGTGAACAGACCGGTGAGGAGGAATAGAAGCGGTTGAAACGAAGGCCGGCGGCGGCCATGGCATCGAGATGCGGCGTCTTGAGGATCTTGTGGCCATTGTAGCCGGCATCGCCCCAGCCCTGGTCATCCGACATCATGAGAATGACATTGGTCGGCTTCTCTTCAGCCACCAGTACTGCCGGCTGAAAAACCGCAGCGGCCAGGAGCAGGAGAAACCATCCCGCGAGCTTGTTTCGATTGATTCGGATCATAAGACTGGAATCAGGACACGCCGGGCCGGCTCAGGAAGGCCCCCCGAAGTGTGCGTTCTGGACAGGAGTCACCTTCTCGAGAACAGCGGTCAGCACCTCTGATGGACTCTGGGTGGCGTCGACCTCGATGATGTTTTCGGTCGGGTAAAAGTCCAGCAGTGGCTGGGTTTCCGCCTCGTAGACATCCCAGCGGTGGCTGATGACCTCTTCACGCGCATCATCGGCACGGTTCTCCTTCAGGGCCCGCCGCCTCAGGCGCTCGATCATCTTCTCCTTGTCGGCACAGACGAGATGAACAAGCATCAGCACCTCGATGTGGGTGGTCAGCAGCTTGGCCTGCTCGACATTACGGGGAATCCCGTCGAGCACCAGCAGGTCATCGCTGGGCTTATAGTCATTGAGGATCGTGCGCGCATTCATGTTCTCCTGCCAGAGCTCGACGGTGATGTCGTCAGGCACGAGATCGCCACGCGAGGTGTACTCGCAGATCTTCTGGCCGATTGCGGAGTTGATATTGATGGTGCGGAAAACATCACCGCAGGAGAGGTGAAAGAAACCCGGGATCGAGCCGAGGATCTTACCCTGGGTACCCTTGCCGGCGCCGGGAGCGCCGCAGAGGAGCACTGTCTTGTATAGTTCAGGTGGCATGAGCGTCTTCCTGTGTCGTTCCGGTTAGAAGGCGAAACCGCGATTCTACACCGTATTAAGAGAAAATTAATCCCTTATCAGGAGTGCTTTATTTCAGGGGGATGATGGTAATGAGTATCAGGACCTCGATGAGTCCGAACACTCCCATTGCAGCCAGCTGCGCCGTCCAGGTCTTGAGCGTCTCCTTCTCGGTGAAGCCGCTCATCTTGCAGACCACCCAGTAGCCGCTGTCGTTCATCCAGGAGATCACCTTGGCGCCGAAGGAGATCGCCGCGAAGATGTAGATTTTGTGGTAGGGAAGCTCAACCCCGGCCTCGGCAAGCCCACCGAGAACGCCCGCCATGATGCCGGCAGCCGTCATCACCGCGACCGTTCCCGAACCCTGGGCAATCTTGATGACAGCAGCGGAGCCCCAGGCGATGAGGATCATCATGACACCGAAGCCCCAGGTTGCCTCACCTCCACTTCCGGAGCTCTTGACCATATCTGCGATGGCATTGCCGATGCCCGTCCCCCTCAGCATACCTCCGAAGGCTCCACCGGCGGCGGTAATCAGGATGATCACTCCCGCCTCCTTCAAAGCCGGCTCAATCGCGCCGGTAAGTCGTTTGAGGGTGTATCCCTTTGACCGCGCCAGGAGCACCAGGGCTACGCCCGTGGCAAAGAGCATGGCGAGGTTTTTATTTCCCAGGAGCTCAAGTAGCTCACTCTCATGGCCAAGCGCTTTCCAGATACTGTTGGCTGTAATCAGGACAACCGGCAGGGCAACAGGAAGAATCGAGACAAGGAAGCCGGGCAGCTCGCCCTCGGGGCGGTCGACGATCTTCTGCAATTCCCCGGTTGACGCTCCAGGGGCGTCCCGCATCGGCAGGTCCATACCCCGTCGCGCCAGCAACTTCGGGAAGACGAGTCCGCCAAAAAGGGCCACTGGCAGGCCAATCAGGAAGCCGCCGAGAATCGCCTGGCCGAGATCGAGATCCAGCTCCTTGGCCATCGCCAGCGGGCCGGGTGTCGGCGGCACGATGCCGTGGGTGATGACTCCACCGGCGCAGATCGCCATGACATAGCCCATATAATTCTTCCCCGTTCGCAGGAACATGGCACGGGCCAGCGGCACAAGGAGGAAAAAAACCGTGTCGAAAAACACCGGGATGGAGAGACAGTAACCGCTCAGCAAGAGGGCCCAGTTCGCCTTCTTTTCACCGAAAATGCGAAGCAGCACACGGGTGATCTTATCCGCGGCGCCACTTTCCATCAGGCACTGGCCAATGATGGCCGCCAGGGCGATCACGATACCGATCGAACCGGCTGTGCGCCCCAGGCCCTTCGCCGTATTTTCCAGGGCGAGCAAGGCGCGCTTCCACCAGGAGAGCTCAGGGACGGCTGCGATGGTCAGGGTTTCCGGCTTGCTCTCGGGAAGTCCCTTGACCTCTTTAAACTCGACGACGACCTCGATAACTTTCTTCTCGGGGCCGAAGACCGCGCTGCGCGCTTTGCCTTTACGCGGCTTGGTTTCCTTTTCCGCCTGGGCAATCGCATCCGACAGAGTTCTCCTGGAGGCCTGGTCAGAGGGAAGAACCCCGACCAGTATCGCAGCGAGAACCAGCGCCATGAAGGGGTGGAGCTTGAGACCGGCGATGGAAACGACAATAAAGATGACGCCGATCAGAACTATGAGAAAGGGTGACATGAAGTACTGCTCCACCTGTTGTAAAGACCGCGAGTCCGCCACGAATCATAGCAGGAGACGGTCAAATATCTCAAGAAGTGCCGACCGCAGTGCCGCCAGCAGTTGACCCAACCGCCGACTCTGGCACAATGCTGGTTCGACCAGGGAGGGTCCCATGTCTGAATCACAACTTAACGAGCGCACCTGGAGCTTCGTCGAAACGCAGCTCGCCGGCAATGACCTGCTCAGGAGTCAATGCTCTGAGATCGACGGTGGCGGGCGAATCATCGACTGTGGAATCACCGCCGCTGGTGGCCACGAGGCCGGGCTGTTCCTTGCACGGCTGACTCTCTGCGATCTCGCCGAGGTGTCCAGCGTAAGCGGAGCTGATCCGGACATGCCCTTCGACCGGGTCTTCGTGAAAACCAGCCGGCCGGTCGCCGCCTGCATGGCCTCTCAATACGCCGGCTGGCAGATCTCTGTCGGCGACTTCTTCGCCATGGGTTCGGGTCCGATGCGCGCGGCCTACGGGGGAGAGGAGCTCTTCAAGGACATCGGCCATGTTGAGCAGGCAACCCGAATCGTCGGGGCTCTTGAAACCCGGCAGCAGCCCGCAGCAGAGGTCTTTGATTTCATTGCATCGAAAACAGGCGTCGAACCGAAAAACATTATTCTCGCCCTGGCCCCCACCGCCAGCACCGCCGGCGGCATCCAGGTCGTAGCGCGCAGCGTCGAGACAGCGCTTCACAAGCTGCACGAGCTCGGCTTCGACCTCTCACGCGTACGCTCAGGCAGCGGCAGCGCGCCGATTCCGCCTGTGGCGGAAAATGACATGGCCGCCATCGGGCGCACCAACGACGCGGTGCTCTACGGCGCCAGGGTCGAGCTCGAGGTCACGGGCGATGACGCCTCGCTCGAAGAGCTCGGTGCCAAGACTCCCTCCTGTGCCTCCGCCGACCACGGTGCCCTCTTTATCGAGATCTTCGAGCGCTACGACCGCGACTTCTACAGGATCGATCCGGGGCTCTTCAGCCCGGCCGAGATTACCTTCCGCAATCTCGACACCGGCAATGAGTTCACCTTCGGACAGCTCGAGCCCGAGCTTCTCAGGAGGTCCTTTCTCGAATGACCGCTCCGCGAATCGCTATCCTCTGCGGCGCCAATCTCTGGCATGTCGATGACCTCCTGCGAGCCGCGAAGCTCCGGGACATCCACCTGGAAATTGCCGATCCGGAAAAGCTCCGGGCTGAATGCCCCTCCGGGCAGGGCTCTTCCCCGACAGTACACTGCGGCGGCCTTGAGCTGACAGGTCTCGACGGCCTGATTGTCAGGAGCCTTCCAGGCGGCAGCCTCGAACAGGTCATCTACCGAATGGACGCATTGCAGGCCCTGCAAGCAGCCGGGGTCGCAGTGATCAACCCGCCGAAAGCCCTCGAGGCGGCCGTCGACAAGTACCTTTGTCTCTGCCGCCTGCAGGATGCCGGGCTCCCCGTACCACGCACCCTGGTCTGTGAAGATCCACAGGAGGCTATGGAGGCCTTTGCTGAGCTCAAGGAGCAGGCCGTGGTCAAGCCGCTCTTCGGCTCAGAAGGACGTGGAATTCTGCGTCCCCGCAACGCCGCTGAGGCGCAACAGGCCTTTGGCGAGATCGCCTCAGCCCGCGGAGTCTTCTACCTGCAGGAATTCATCGACCACGGCGGAGCCGACCTCAGGTTGCTGGTGATGAACGGGCAGGTCATCGCCTCGATGGCCCGCAGGGCTCCTGCCGGTGAGTGGCTGACGAACATCGCCCGGGGAGGCTCAGCCGAGCTGGTAGAAGCCGATGCGGCACTCGAAAACCTCGCCGTCAGGGCGGCCCGGGCTGTCGGCGCAGAGATTGCCGGGGTCGACATCCTCCAGGAGCCCGATGGCACTCCGCGGATCCTCGAGGTCAATGCCATACCCGGCTGGCGCGCCCTCAGCGAGGTGAGCCGGCAGGATATCTCCCTCGCTGTCCTGGACTACGTGCTGGCACGTACCACAGAGCGGGAATCGGAACCGGCCGGAGCCTTGCAGCCGTGAGTGAACAGGATCTCTCCATCGGTGAGCTGGCGATGATGGCCTGCCTCCTGGAGGCGAGGGCTCCCAAGGCCGGCAACGTCTCCCCCGCAAAGGGCTTCGAGGGCACCACGCTCCGCCATTTTATCGAGGCGGCGGGCGCCATCGCAGGACCACTCGACCTGGCTGCAGGACGCT
Organism: uncultured Planctomycetia bacterium; assembly: GCA_964615885.1. Taxonomy (GTDB): domain Bacteria; phylum Planctomycetota; class UBA8108; order UBA8108; family UBA8108; genus UBA8108. The sequence continues at coordinate 13,261 of CAZTRG010000184.1, forward strand.
CCCTGGGAGACACGATCCTGGAGGCCGTCACCGAGAGCCGCAAGGTGACCGAACAGAACGTCAACCTCGGAATCATCCTCCTGCTGGGCCCGCTGGCAAGCGTCCCGGCCGGCGCCGACCTGAGGGATGGCCTCAGGAATATCCTCGAAAATCTCGACGGCGAAGATTGCCGCAAGGTCTACGAGGCAATCCGGATCGCAGCACCCGGAGGACTCGGCAAGGTGGAGACAGCCGATGTCAACGACCCCCCGCCTGCTGATCTCATCTCCGCCATGGGGCTGGCCGCCGAGCGGGATCTTGTCGCCCGCCAGTACGTCAACAACTTCGAACAGGTCTTCTGCGATGGCCTCGACTGGCTGCGAGAGGCCTGTGATGGAGGTCTCGATCTCGATCATTCCATCCTCCGGCTCCACCTGGAATTCATGGCCGCCTACCCCGACAGCCTCATCGCCCGCAAATGCGGCCCGGAAACCGCGCTGGAGGCATCCAAGAGGGCTGCCCGGGTTCTCCAGAGCGATTGGCCGAAAAGCGAAAGCGGAGAAGAGCTGTTTGAAGAACTGGACAGCTGGTTGCGCGAAGATGGAAACCGCCGCAACCCGGGCACCAGCGCTGATCTGGTGGCGGGCTGCTTGTTTCTCGCTCTTCGCACTGGCATAATCGCCCTTCCGCCGTCCGGCCCCGCAAGCGGGGAATCACCGGCCTAACCAGGAAATCACCTGCCATGCAGAAATACACCGTTCGCGTATCAAAAGATTATCTCGGCTTCTGTGCCGCCCATTTCATTGTCTTCGGGAACAATGTCTGTGAGCGGCTGCACGGGCACAACTACCAGGTCGCCGCCGAGATCGAGGACGATCTCAAGGCCGACCACCTGGTCTTCGATTTCATCGAGTTTAAAAAAATCCTGCAGGGGATCACCGACAGCCTCGATCACCGGATGCTGATTCCGCTCAACAGCGACACCCTCGGTGTCGAGGTCACTGAAGAGAAGGTGCGAATCAGCTCCGAGGAGAAGGAGTGGATCATCCCCCGGGATGACTGCGTGCTGCTGCCCATCGAAAATACGACAGCCGAGCTGCTGGCGCGCTGGGTTTCAGAACAGCTCAGTGAAAAGCTGGAGGCCCGGCTCGGCCAGCTGCCCCGTATTCTGCGAGTGGAGGTTTTCGAATCTCCGGGGCAGAGCGCCACGATCGAGCTGCGCAACTCCGACTGAGCGAGGCCTCCTCCTCTCCCGGCAGAAGGGAAGAACCGTGACCGAAAACGAAACGCCCCAGGACACTCTCTCCCTCCAGGGCCGGCGTGCCGTCGTCACGGGTTCATCCTCGGGTATCGGCCGGGCCATCGCCCTTGAGCTCTCAGCAGCAGGCGCCGAGGTTCTCATCCATGCCAACCGCTCGGTCACCGAGGGCGAGAAACTCAGGGAAGAGATCACCGCCCGGGGAGCTCGCTGCGAATTCATCCAGGCTGACCTGGGTACCGGGGAGGCTGCCACCGCCTTCTTCGAGAGGGCTCTCGATACCCTCGGGCACCTCGACATCTGGATCAACAACGCCGGCGTCGACATCCTCACCGGGGAGGGAGCGGAGCTCTCCTACGAAGAGAAGCTCGAGGCCCTCATCGCTGTCGATCTCAGGGCCAGCATCCTCTTGGCCCGCAAGGCGGGCAGCGCCATGAAGGAGCAGGGCGGCGTCATCCTGAACATGGGCTGGGACCAGGCTGCCGTCGGCATGGAAGGAGAAAGCGGAGAGCTCTTCGGAGCCATCAAGGGAGCCGTGATGGCCTTTACCAGGAGCCTGGCCCTCAGCCTTGCTCCGAAGGTGCGGGTCAACTGCCTGGCGCCGGGCTGGATTCGAACAGCCTGGGGCGAAGAGGCGCCCGCTGAGTGGCAGGAGCGGGTTCTGCAGGAGGTCCCCCTGGGGCGCTGGGGCTCCCCCGAAGATGTTGCCGCCACCGCCCGTTTCCTGGTTTCCGATGCCGCCGCCTTCATCAGCGGACAGGTCGTCAACATCAACGGCGGCGCCATCAGCTGAGCGGCGCCCCCCGCGGAGCATCTTTTCAAACGACTTCGCGGCTCGATTCTGTTAATTGTTGGTATTCTCCGGAATGAGAATAAACAACACAGCTGGATGGTCTTAAAAACAGGAGCCAGGAACATGAGCGAAGAAAAAGTATACGGCGAAGAGGAGATTGCCGAAAAACTCAAGGAGCTGCCCGGCTGGGAGCTCCGCGACGGCTGGATCAGGAGGAGCTTCAAAACACCCGGCTGGCCCCATACCCTGATGCTGGTCAACGCCATCGGCTACCGGGCGGAGGCCGGCTTCCATCATCCGGACCTCGAGGTCGGATGGGCCAGGGTCGTCGTCAAGCTCCAGACCCACAGCGCCGGAGGCGTCACCGGCAAGGACTTCGCCCTCGCCCGTGACATCGAGGAGCTCTCCACCTGGCTTCCCGAGGAAGGCAGCGACCTCACCGGTTTCCCGAAGAAGTGGATACGATAAGAGCCTGCAATGACCGACTCCAGCACCAGAGGTTTCGTCACCGGCAAGCTGGCCGCACCTGCGCTTCGCAGGATCCTCGAGCGCCTGGAGCCGGAGCTGGATTTCAGGCCGGTGGTCATCGAGCTGAACATTGACGTGGCAGCCCTGCTGACAAGCGAATGGGTCGCCCGCAAGCTCGAGCTCGCCCCGGAGATCACCTCGCTGGTGCTTCCCGGTCATTGCACCGGCGAGCTCAGCGTCATCGAGGAGGCCACCGGCGTCAAGGCCGAACGCGGACCACGGGATCTTCGGAACCTGCCGGCCTGGCTGGGGAGCGCCGCGGTGACGGAAGATTATGGAGATCACGACATCGAGATCATCGCTGAGATCAACCATGTCCCCCAGCTCTCGCCCGCAGAAGTCCTTCAGCAGGCAGAGAGCTACCGAAACAGCGGGGCGGACATCATCGACCTGGGCTGTGACCCGGGCGGGCCCTTTGAGTCCATCGGCGAGATCGTCAGCCTGCTTCGCGACAAGGACTTCCGCGTATCGGTCGACAGTCTCAACCCGCGCGAGATCGAACCGGCCGTCGCGGCCGGCGCCGAGCTGGTTCTCAGCGTCAACTCGGGGAATATCGACGTGGCCCGGTCACTGGGCTGCGAGGTCGTGCTCATTCCCGATGACAACGCCACCCTTGCAGGAATCGATGAGAACGTGAAAAAGCTCGAGACCTGGGGAGTCCCCTACCGGATCGACCCGGTCCTTGAGCCCATTGGTTTCGGCTTCGCCCGGTCCCTCGGCCGCTACCTCGAGATCCGCAAAAGATACCCGGACTCCGAGATCATGATGGGCATCGGTAACCTCACCGAGCTCACCGATGCCGACTCGGCGCCGGTGAACCTGCTCCTGCTTGGCTTCTGCCAGGAAACCGGAATCCGCAGCGTGCTCACCACCGAGGTCATCCACTGGGCTTCATCGAGCGTGCGCGAATGCGAGCTGGCCAGGAAGCTGGTCCACTATGCCTGTGCCCATGGACAGCTGCCGAAGCACCGCGAGGAAAAGCTCCACCTGCTTCGGGATCCTGTCCTGCTGCAACATGGCGTGGAAGCCATCGAGGAGATTGCTGCAGGAATCAGGGATCGCAACTTCAGGTTGTTCGCCGAGGGGGGAGAAATACACGCCATCTCCTCTGAGGGCCATATCGCCGGGAAGGACCCCTTCGAGCTCTTCGAAAAGCTGTCGGTGAAGGATCCCTCCCACGCCTTCTACCTTGGCTACGAGATGGCAAAGGCTGTCACCGCCCTGACCCTGAACAAGAACTACGTCCAGGACCAGGCCCTGAGCTGGGGCTTCCTGACCCGGCCGGAAGAAAGCCATCTCGACAGGCGAAAGGACCGGCCGGAAAAATGACCCCGCCCAGTGTTCATTCCAATGGAAGCTCCCCCCTGCCGCTGGTGGAGGAAATCCCCGGCGCACCATCGCCGGAGGAGGCCTTCAAGCGCCTCTGCGGACTGCCCTTCCTTCTCTTCCTGGACAGCGCTGCGACCGATGAAATCCAGGGACGCTACTCCTACCTGGCGGCCTGCCCCTTCGAAGTTCTCAGAACCTCGGCAGGCTCAACAGAGCTGCTCTCCTGCACCGGCAGCGGAATCGAGAGCACCACCTATGAAAGCACCGGCAGGGAGCCTGGCGATCCCTTTGCGCTCCTGCGCCGGCGGCTGCAGAAGTGGGCTGCACCGGCGGTCGAGGGCCTGCAGCCTTTCCAGGGCGGAGCAGCAGGCCTTTTCGGCTATGGCCTGGCCCATTTCGTCGAAGACATACCCCGCCCCCGGCATGATGAATTCGAGGTGCCGGAGCTGGCGGTCGGACTTTACGACTGGGTCCTGACCTGGGATCACGAAAAGAAAACCTGCCGGATGATCTCGCATGGCTTCCCTGCGGAGGCGGCAAAAAGACCGCAGAGAGCCGCCGAGCGTATTGCGGAGGTCAAGAAGCTCCTGCTGAGGACAGCGGGGGCCGGCCTGCAGGAAGACAGGAGACAACCCGGGCTGGGCCGAGAGGACCTTGCACAGGCCTGGGAGGTCCCCGAATTCCCAGGGCTGCTGAGCAATTTCTCCAGGGATGACTATACCGCCGCGGTGGCTCGTTCCATCGAGTACATCCGCGCCGGCGATATCTTCCAGGTCAATCTTTCACAGCGCCTGGCCTGCCCCGCCCCCGGGAATTCAGCGGCTTTCTACCTCGCCCTGCGCAAATCGAATCCGGCTCCCTATGCCGGCTACTTCGATCTTGGAGAGTACGTGGTCGCCAGCTCATCGCCGGAACAATTTCTCAGTGTCAGCGGAGACCTCGTGACAACGCGCCCGATCAAGGGTACCTGCTCACGCGGCTACACACCGGAGGAAGACCTCAGCCGGCGCGGATCCCTCGGCCAGAGCACCAAGGACCAGGCTGAGAACGTGATGATTGTTGACCTCCTGCGAAACGACCTCTCCCGTGTCTGCCGCCCCCACAGTGTCGAGGTGCCCGCCCTTTATGAGATTGAGCGCCATCCGACGGTTTACCACCTCGTCTCTGAAATCCGGGGACGGCTCAGGGAAGATTGTGACTGCCTTGACGTGCTGCGCGCCAGCTTCCCGGGGGGCTCCATCACCGGTGCACCGAAGGTGAGGGCGATGGAAATTATCTCCGAGCTCGAGCCCACTGCGAGGGGCCCCTATTGCGGGAGCCTCGCCTGGCTGGGCTTCAGCGGCGGCATGCAGAGCAGCATCCTCATCCGCACCGCCACCCTTGGCCGCGGGTGGCTGCAGATGCCTGTTGGCGGCGGAATCGTATCCGATTCTTCGCCGGAGGCCGAGTACCAGGAAACCCTCCAGAAGGCCACCGGGATGCTGCCGGCCATCGAGGAATGCAGGGTCCGCTGAAGCCGCCGCCGGCTGCGGCAGGTGGAGAGCCCCTCACCTTGCCAGGATTTCCTTCACCAGCGAATCCATTCCATAGACCTTGCGCAGCGCCTCGATGATGGCCTCGGCATTTACCGAAACCGCCCGCGCCTGCTCCTCGGTATAGACCACGTCGAGCACCAGGCTGTGAATGTTGCCGTCAAAGATCAGGCCAACCACCTCACCCTTGCGGTTGATCACCGGGCTGCCTGAGTTGCCGCCGATGATGTCGGGGGTGGACACGAAATTGAAGGGCACATCCGCCCCGATCCTGTCCGCGGCTTTTTTCCAGCTCTCCGGCAGGGCATAGAACTCCTCTCCCTTTCGCTCAGCTGCAATCGGCCCGACCCCACCCAGCTTCGTCGAATAGGGAATATCGCGCCCTCCCTCCTTCCAGCCCTTAACCACGCCGGCGGCCAGCCTGAGCGTGAAGGTCGCATCCGGGTAGACCCCGGTTCCCGTGGCTGCAAAGGTAGCAGTGGAGATGCGGCCATAGGCCTCGGTGCGTACGCTGGTGACGAGGTCCTCGTATTTGCGCCGGATGGCGCGGGCGTAAGGATCCACGCTGCGGGCCAGCTCGATGAGCGGATCTTTGATTTTTTCGAGTGCCTTGCTGCCTCCGGCAACAAGCTTCTTACGTGCGGCAGGATCGGCGAGGGTCGTCCCGGAAACAAGCTGGTGGGCACGGCCGGCAGGAGAGTGCCCGGCGAGCACCAGCTTCACATAGGGATGCTCGGCGCCGAAGACCTTCATGAAGTGGGGCAGTGAATCTGTGAGCTTCGCCTTCTCGAGGTCCGGGTAAACAGGCGCCGGGGACTCCAGGCGCATCCGCACCGATGGCAGGCGCGTATCGCGGTACTCGGGAAGACGCTCGCTGGAGGGTTTACCCTGCTCCTGGGCAAGACGCAGGATCGTCTTTGCGCTGCTGTAGAGCGTCGACCAGAAGGCCCGGCCTCCCTCGAGAAAAATATACTCTTCCCTGAACTTATTCGATGCATCCATCGAATGGCGAATCCGCTCCCAGTCATCAAGGCTGGCGCCGAGCTTTGCATTTGCCGCCACGGCGGCCTGCAGGGTTCTCTCCTGCCCCAGCTTGGCCTCGAAGGTAGCGGGGCTCAGCAGACCACCAAGCGTACCGCGAATCGCCTTGCGGCTGTTCTCGATACCGAAGAGATCGCCTCGGGCAATCCGCTTCGCCTCCGGCCCCTTGAGCGCAAATTGCTGAAGGGCAATCTCCCGGCGGTAGAGCAGCTCAAGGTAGGAGGGATAGGCCACGTCTCTCAGGAACCTGAGATGGTCAACCGTATTGAGCCGCTGGGTGCTGCCCGGATGGCCGGAAACCATCACCAGGTCGCCCTCGCGAACCCCCTTCGGGCTCCAGCGAAGCCAGTGGTCCATCTTCGCCGGCTTGCCGTTTTCCCAGAGACGAAGAAAGGCGACATCCAGGCAGTAGCGCGGGAACTCGAAATTGTCGGCATCACCGCCGAAGAAGGCGATCGCCACCTCGGGCGCCATCACCATGCGCACATCGTCGTAGCGCTTGTAGCGGTAGAGATGGTACTGGCCGCCGCGATAGAGCATCACCACCTCGCTGTGGAATCCCGTCTTGTCTTTCGACTCCTTCTCGATGGCTGAGCGCTCCGCGCGGCGCGCCAGCTCTGCAGACCCCGAATCCGGAGCCTTGCTGCCCGCCTTCTTCACCCGGTCAGTGACGTCCTCAATTTCCCAGAGAATATTGATCTCGGTGTCGGGACACTTCAATTCCTCACCTGGATTTCGCGCAAAGAAACCGTCCTTGAGATAGTTCTTCTCTGCCGTACTCAGCTTCTGCAGGATGTCTTCAACCACGTGGTGGTTGGTCATCACCAGGCCGCCCGGGGACACCACGGAACCCGAACCTCCCGTTGAGATCCGGGTCGAGGAGCGCATGATTCGGCGGGCCCAGTCCTCGTCCGGGCGGAAATCATAGCGTTCCTCCAGCTGTTTGAGCGGGAGCTGGTTAAAAAGCCACATTCCCTCGTCGGCACTGGCGGAAAGGGCTGAAAAACAGACCAGCAAAACAGGAATTCCACGCGTTATTGCCGCAATTGCCTTCAATACTAATTTCATGGGCTTTCCTTTATCCTGTTTCCGATTCAAATGGGCAGCCGGTACCCGGGCGAAAGCCGCCGGGGAACGTCAAGGCACCGTGCAGACGAAGATCGTATGCCCGAGGACACCCCTAGCGCAAGAACCGCGGAGCGCAATCATGAAGGCGAAACGCCCCCCGGGGAAGAACAGCTTTGCTGCCGGAATCATCGGACGGCTCTGCCCGGTTCTGCTGATGGCAGCGCTGAGCTCCTGCAACGCCCTGGTTAAGGTACCCGGTGGCGCCAACTCACTCGCAGAGACTCCCCCTGCAAAGCTCACAGGACTCGAGCGCCTGCGCTTCACCGTGGAAAACCTCGGAGAGGTTGAACCCGGTCTCCTCTACCGCTCCGCCAACCCGGGCCGGAACCTCCTGGGCTTCCTCGCGAAGCGGGTCGGACTGAAATACGTCATCAACCTGCGATCATCCACCGACCCTGCAAACGCCGCCTTCATGGAATCCATCGGCGGCAGGATCTTCAGCCTGCCAATGTCCGCCAGCCGTCCGCCGAGGCCCGACCAGGTTCTCGAGTTCATCAGGATTACCCAGCTCGCACGCCAGGAGGGAGCAGCCATCCTCGTTCACTGCATGGCAGGGGCCGACCGAACCGGGATGATGGTCGGAGCCTGGCGCATGCTCTTCCAGGGAGTGCGCGACCGCGGGGCCCTGACCCGGGAGACCCGGATGTACCGCCACCTGCCCCTGGCATGGCCCAACGTACACAGGTACATCAAGAGCTTCCGCCCGGAGCTCTTCCAGCAGTTTATCGACGACCCGGCTCTCCTCGATGACGAGGTTCGCAGCTCTGAGCTTGAGAAAAACTTCCTCCAGGGCTACCCGCTCACCGGCGGCAAACGCAAGGTAACGAGTGGCCCCCTCCGTGCCGGCACTGCAAGTGTGGACCTGGTCGGCGACTGGAGCGGCCCCCTCCAGCTGGCAACCTACGGGCCTTCTCCTCCCAGGGCCCTCGGGGTGCGGCAGCCTGTCGAGGCCAGGGCGCTGGTTCTCGACAACGGCTCCACCCGCCTGGCGCTCGTCTCCTGCGACCTGCTCATCATGCACCGCCAGCTGCGCCAGGCCGTCCTCAAAAAACTGGCCGCAGGGGGGACCAGCCTCGACGGGATCCTGCTCAGCGCCACCCACACCCACACCAGCCTTGGAGCTTACATCGACGATCCGCTCTTTGAGTTCTACATGCTCGGCCCCTACGACCCGAAGTGGGCTGACCATCTCGCCGGCAGGATTTCCCGGGCAATTACCCGGGCAGCGGGGGGCCTGCAGGAGGCCAGGCTGGGCTGTGGACGAACCTTTATCTCTGGAGCCAGCTACAACCGCCGCCGGGGCCCGGTCACAGATCCTGAGCTCGTACTGGTCAAGATCACCGATGCCGGGGGGAAGCCTCTTGCCCTCCTTGCCAACTTCGCCGGGCACCCGATCCTGGAGCCCGACGACGCGATGTTGTCACCGGATTATCCCGGCATCCTCAGCCGGAAAATCGACGAGCGCTACGGTTTCGGATTTTTTCTCCAGGGAGCACTTGGCGATCTCAATGCCGGGAGTGAAAAGGAACGGCATGAATGGAAAAAGGAAGGGCTCGCAGAAAAAGTTGCCGAAGGGCTCTACCAGGCCATCGGCGGGGTCTATGAGAGGATCCCGGTAAAGGCCGAGGTCAAGCTGGCATCGCTGACCACCTCCTTCCGGCTTCCCGAGGTGAATTTCAACCTCCTGCCGGACCTGCTCTTTCCCCTGGAGTGGGCCTTCAAGGCCCTGGCGGACTGGCCACGGGATTTTCCCTTGCAGGGCATCCGGATCGGAGACGCCGCGATCCTTGCAACCGCCAGTGAGCTCTCCTGCGGCCTCGGGCTCCAGGTGAAGCGCAACAGCCCGGCCCCCTTCACCCTGGTGGCCTCGCATTGTGGTGATTACGCCGGCTATGCCCTCCCCCAGCATGACCATGCCCACACCAAGCTCGATGCCAGCGCCCTGGTCGCGCTGGGAAGTCCGGCCCATGGCCCCCACCTGGTCGAGAGCTCAGCCGGGCTCCTGGCGGCGCTCTGGGATGGGGCTGAAAAACCTCCGGCCGGGCCACCGCTCTCTCCCGCTGCCCGCCATCGCATAAAAGAGACCATGCAGTCGCTCACCGAACCTGAACGGAAGCGTTTCCTCCTGGAGGCCTCCGCGCAGGAGGAGGACGAGCTTGGGCTCTCCCCCCGCCCGGCCCTGCCGCAGGGCCGGAGCCTGCCGGCGCTGGTCGGCCATTCAAGGCACGAGGGCCTGAGAATCGATCTCTCCACATCCTGGAGAAGCCGGGTGAGGGGAGCTTCAGGATCACGCGGCGATATTGACGACAGCAGCCTGAAGCTGAGCACGGAAATCCCGGGCGACCTGAACCTCGACCTGCGCCTCGGATACAGGAGCGCATCCTGGGAGCTCGACGGCCTGGGGGCAGAGGTGCGAGGGGCCCGTGACCTTGAGCTGGGTGTCGAAAAGATCTACACCCTCAGCTCAGAAAGAATCAATGGCAATGCCCTGCGGCTGATCCCGCGGCTGCAGCTCAGTGCACCCACCGGGGATGCAGACAGCGAAACCCCCTTCGCCTTCACCACCGGCTATGGCACCTGGCGGGCAGGCGGCGGCGGCGGACTCGAGTTCACCTGGAACACTTTCCGAACCCTTCGCGCCCAGGCCCTCTACACCACGACGCTCGACAGCTACCATGGCAGAGAGCCGGGAGACCGCTGGGACGGCCTGCTGGGCTACAGCGAACGCCACGGTTTCACCTCCCTCAACCTGGCAGCCTGCGGAACTCTCTGGGGAAGGGACCGCCGCGAGGGAGGCCTCACCACGGCCGACCTGGCTGAAACCTCCTGGGAAACCTCCCTGCGGCCGGGCCTCTCCCTGCACCTGGCAGATAACATCGAGCTCTTCATAGAAGGACGCCTTCCCCTCTCCAACAGCTCAGCCGGAGCCGGCGGCGGCAGGGGAATTTTTATCGGGCTCGTCATCAACCCCTGATGGACCCTCACCTCAGGATTGCGAAAGCCGCTCGAGCTCGGCACGCCCGAGGCTTCCATCGTGAAGAGCAGAGGCTATGAGTACACCGTCGACGCCGGCCTTCTTCAAGGCCAGGAGGTCATCAAGGTTTCTCACCCCACCACCCGTGATGAGCTCGAGCTCCGGGAAGCGCTCCTTCCAGCCAAGGCAGGTTTCCTGGTGAGGTGGCCCCTCACCGGAACCGACAGCCGCAAGATCGAGCAGGATCATGCGCTCGATCCCGGCTCTGAAAGCACTGTCAGCGATCTCCTCCACCTCCGCCGCCCAGCCTTCCCCGCCGCTGAGCGGGCGCCCCGCAGACAGGTCGAGGCTGAAGATAACGCGGTGAGAGCCGAGCTCTCCAAGGAGCTCCTCGAGGACCCGGGGAGACGGAAGTGTTTCAAGAGCCGCGATAAGATCACCCTCAACCCGGCCCGCGAAGTCGAGTGCCTGGGGAAGCGAGCGCATTCCCGCATCGATCATCAAGCTGAAGCCCAGCTCCTCGAGCTCCCTGCAGGCCGCAGGGTCCGCAGCACCGGAGGCGATCCCATCGAGATCGGCAAGGTACAGGCTCCCGGTGCCTAGCTCCTCCCGCAAGGCGCAGGCGACCCCGGCAGGCTCAGCCGTCGAACACAGGGAGCTTACAACCGGCTTGTAGAGCTCTCTTCTGCCTGCGATGCCACGCACCACGAGTCCCCCCTTGAGATCCAGCACTGGTATGATCTGCATAAGCTCTCGGGTTGAAAAACCCGCCTGGACAGAAGCACTTATTCGAAATTGAAATCTTCGGCCGGAAAACCGAAGATTAGCGCCGCGTTGAAATGCCTACAAAACACAATCCCACCCCTGAATCCATCATCAAGCTGGGCGGAAGCCTGCTTGGGCTTCCTGACCTGCGCAGCCGCCTGCAGAATTTTCTCGGCGACTTCAGCAGGAGCCGCTCGATACTGATCTGCGGCGGTGGCGGCGCTGTCGACCAGGTCAGGAAATGGGACCGCATGTACTCCCTTGGGGAAACGCGCTCTCACTGGCTGGCCCTGAGGGCCTTATCGATCACTGCAAGGGTGGTCGAAAAGGTCGTACCGGGCCTCGAGCTGGCTGACAGCATCGAGTCTGCTGAGTCTGTCTGGAAGGCCGGCCGGATTCCCATCTTCGACCCCTTTCAATTCATCCTCGATATCGATGAGGGGAGCCTCGATTCCCTGCCGCGGCGCTGGAGAGTCACCAGTGACTCGATTGCCGCACGGATGGCGGTTGTCTTCGGTGCCCAGGAGCTGATCCTGCTCAAATCAACCAGCTTTCCTGAGCGGATCTCCATGGCGGAGGCAGCGGGGCTGGGGCTTGTCGATGGGTATTTTCCAACCGCGGCCAGGGATGTGCCCCGGGTAATCGCAATCAACCTGCGGGAAGAAGACCTGGAAGAGGGAGTGCTCTACTCCAGCTCTAGCCCGGGTTGAGCGCAGCGCGAATACCCTCAGTCAATTCACTCACCGCCCGGCGGTCAATGGCAGCGGTACGAACACCCAGGGTCGCGGCGCCGCGCACAGCGATGACATCGACCCCGGCTTCAGCCGCCGCGCCCAGCTGCCCGGCCCGGAGAGATCCTGCAGCAACAAAGCAGAGTCCTCCCAGCCTTGCCCGTTCGCAGAGAGCCGCAAGCTCACTCCATTGGAAGAACTCGCTGAGCCCACCAGCGCTTTTATCAAATGTGTCGACCAGGAAATGAGAGAACCCGCGGTCGATGGCGTAGTCCAGCAGGCTCGCCGGTTCGGGGCACGCTGCCTGCTGCCAGTCAGCATAAGCCACCGCGACCAGGTCAGCCTCCCCCTCGCTCCCCTCCCGGATCCGTCGGCGTGCACGCTCCAGAAGATTCTGCCAGTCGGAGCGGCTGGTGCCGCTGAGGCCGAGCTTGTAGAGCGAGATCCCGCACTGGTGCTCCAGTCTCCAGCCGCTTGCCAGGGTGCCAAGTTCTCCCAGCGCCGCGGTGACAGGTGACTCACCGGCAACCTCCCGAACGATCTCCGCCCTCACAGCAGGTGCCGCAGCCCCGAGGGAACCATCGGAAGGTTCCTTGATATCAATAATTTCCGCGCCGCCGCGCAGCGCCTCCCGGGCCTCTTCTGCCGACCTGACGCTCACCAGCAGCCTGGGAAAGACAGCGCCGGAAAGCCCGTCCTCCCCTCTTGCACCAGGCTCCGATCGCATGGACAGGACTCCCCTATTCAAAGGTACAGGGAAGGTTGTCGTCGGTCGGATCCGTTCCCGGCAGCGGGAAGGGGGGCGGCAAGGCAGGCCCGCCCAGGAAGAGATAGTTCAGGATGTAGGTGGCGTCTGTCAGGTTGACGTTTGAATCGTCATCTGCATCCCCGGCATCGAGACAATCAGGTCCCTCCTCTCCAAGGAAAAGGTAGAGCAGGATGCCGACGGCATCGGAGAGGTTGATACGGGTATCAGAGTTGAAGTCGCCCCGGATAAACTGCTGGCCGTTGCTGCCGGGCGAACCGTTAAGCTGGGAGGAGCTCCTCCAGTGCTCGCCATGGTCATTGTCGAGATCGGGCTCTACCTCGATCAGCTCGATGGAGTGCCCGGACCTGACCTCTGGCCAGGAGCCGCCATCTTTATAATCAACGTAATCGATCGTCGCGGGATAGCCGGGGCCTGCATCCATGAGGCGGAGCTCATCGCCGCCGTTGTCGAGCGCGCCCTGGTAATCACCCACTACCAATGCCAGCTCAGCAACGACGGGATACTGCTCGAGAAAAGCATCCCGGTCCCTGGCCACCACGACCATTCCATCCTGGGGAACCACGGTCCCCCGGGGAAAGACAAAGCTGACCCCGCCGGAGAGGACCCATTCTGAAATATCAATCTGCCGGCCACTGGTGTTGAGCAGCTCGATGTATTCAAGCTCCGAGCCGGTGCCGTAAGGGCGGTACATGATCTCGGTGATCTTCATGCGGTCGTGATCACGCACGCTTCCATGCCAGCGGGAGATGTACTGGACCAGGTAGTTGCGGTGCAGACGAAGCTGCTCCCTCACCTCGGCCGTATTCCCGGTCATGGTCAGCGAGTTGGCGCACCTGGTCCCGCAATCATCTGCACAGTTAACCGGGGAGCGACCCCAGCGGCTGAAATCAAGCCTCTGCTCTTCAACCAGCAGCGACTCAAGGTCGGAGATGATCGGTTCATAAGCCCCGGTGGTGTATTTTTCCTGTAAGAGGTCCCACAGCCTGATCAGGTAGGCGCGCTGGTAATATCCATCCGAAGAGTTGAAGAAGAAGTCCATCATGTAGTGCAGGCGGAAGTTACCCCTGACAGTGGTGGAGAACCAGGGGTTGAGATCGCGCCCGGGGCTGAGCATACAGTCGTTGATGGTTCCCACCGGGCGGATATCGGGGTCGAAGTTCTTACCGAAGATCAGGTCCATATCCCAGGTCAGCAGGCTCCACTTGTCGGCCTCCTTGTCCCAGGCCAGGAAGTGGTTCTTGGCAAAACTGTCGATATTGTCGAGCACGGTCTGGGCCAGCTGGTAGCCGATAAGCTGTTCAGGGAAACTGCGCTGCTGGAAGAACTCCGCCGAAGAGCCCCCGGCTGCATCGCTGTGCATATCCCCGATGAAATCAGCAATCGCGCTGAAATCCTCGTCCTCGCAGGTTTCCTGCTCCCAGTAGGCTGCATAATCGGCTATCCGGGCATGCGAGGAGACCCCGATCGGGGTGCCGCCATCGCGCGGCGGCTGCTTGGCCTTGTAGAGGCAGTCGTCTCCATCGAAACCGTTTCTCTCCAGGAAGCGGCTGTCGGGATGCTCCAGGGAGAGGAAGAGTCCGTGGTAGCGGCCATTGAGATGAACCCTGATATATTCTGTTTCACAGTAGGGAATGCCGAGCTGGCGGATGAACTCCCAGCCCAGGTGCTCACGTATAAGAGACTTGTCCGTCCAGAGTCCCTGCAGATTGATCTTCCTGAGATTCTTGAAGTAACGGCCGCGGTTGAAGCGGAACTTCAGATTTCTCTTGTCGAGGATGCAGGCGGTGTTGCCGCGAAAGCGCATCCCCACCTCTGGATAAATATCCCCGCGGTAGACAAACGAACCGGGACGGAGAGTGTCGCAGTTCAGGGCTGAGTTGATAGCGCGTGGGTTCGTTGGATTGACCCCGGGTATCAGGATGTTGTAGACCCGAAGCCCGGTATCAGGCTGTTCGTCGTTGACGTAAAAGCCCCGGAGGTCCCGCTTGACCATACGCATGCCGTTGTTGGAGCGGGGACCGGCCCCGATACTTCCATCAACCGCCCGGGCGAAAACCCGGTAATAGACCTCGGTGTTGTGCTCAAAGAGAGTCGGGATCTGAACCCCGTAGATTCCATCGAGAGCGAATGCATCGCCGTTAAGACCATCATCAAACATGGTGAGCGTGACGGCTTCCCCCTCACCAACCAGGTAGTTCAGCTCCACCGATTCGAGAGCCTGGTCCCCAGGCGTACGCACCTTTGCAGAGATAAAGACGCGGTCCTGCGAGGTCGGCTCGCGGGGATACCTGCCGTAGTCAGAGATAAAGGGCGGCAGGCTTGTAACCAGGGAAGAGTTCGGGCCGCCCGGACTTACCAGCTTCTCGTTCAGGCAGAACTCCACGCCGCGCAAAAGCCTGGCAGCCAGGTTGGGATCCCCCTCAACGTACTTGTAATCAAAAGTCAGGCGGTAATCATCTTCCCAGTCAAAAGCATCGGCCCGGAAAGACTGCAGGACACTGTCACGCGAGGAGCAGGAGAAACACCCCTCCCCGCAGGAGCCCTCGGTCCTGAGACGAAGTCCACGGCTGCCGTCGACTCCAATTCCTGCCTCCAGGCTGGATCCCCCGGCATTGCCCCGCAGGTCCCAGGGCTCTTCCCCACTCTCGAAATCACCATTTTCGATCATGTTGAAGCCTGGATTCACCACCGGGCTCAGATGAATATTGTCGATGATAAATTCGCCGGTGCCGTTCACTGTCAGCAGGAGCCGCTGCAGAACCAGCCTGCCCAGCTGGCCGACCATCGAGACCCTGGTGAAATCACCGGGGGTGATCGCACTGCCGGCCCAGCTGGCCGGATCGGAACCATCGGCCCCGGGCATGATCTTCTCGAGGCTGCGTCCCTCGCCATCGGCTTCAAAGGGCCACAGGCCCCGGTCGGAATACCGCACCACATCGATGAGCTCCCCGGCCCGGTCCAGCAGGGAGATGCGCTCACCACTGTTTGAAAGCTGGCCGGTGAAATCGCCGAGAACATTCTCAATGCCATAGGAGTTGGTGACCTGCTCTGCGTTGCGGCAGACGACCAGGTAGGCTCCTGCATTCAGCACAGTCCCCTCTGGAATGACAAATTCAATTCCGGTGAAGCTCCAGCCGCTGATGTCTACCGCTTGCTGGCTGTGGTTGTGCAGCTCGATGAACTCATCGAGCTCTTCAGTATTGCCGGCAGGGTGGTAGTGAATCTCGTTGATGACCACATCCGACACCACCGCCGGGGAGGGTGGGCATTCGACCTTCGAATTCAGCGCCAGGGGAGTCGGGGTATTTTCAGCCGCCGAGGTCCAGTTGCTGGCCAGCCCCGCCGGGGCAGAAACGCACAGGCGCTCCAGCGAAGCTCCACCCCCATCGACCGTCTGGGATCCTTCCGGCCACGGAATCCTGTCATCGAATTTCACACCATCGGCAACAGCATTGACCGAGTCCAGCAGCAGAACCTCATCGCCATCATTGTCGAGGCTCCCCTCAAAATCTCCCAGCAGGTCAGCCTCCCGCAGGTTGAAACGGGTAGCGAAAAGATTCCTGTCACGGCAGACAAGGACATAGCCCGCCGCCGGCAGCACCAGGCCGGAGGGAAATTCAAAAGAGATACCGCCATCGAGCTTCCAGCCATCGAGGGAGACAGCCGTGCTGCCGGTATTGAACAGCTCGACAAACTCGAGATCCCGTCCATCGGGAGCAGGTGGGTTGTAATGAATCTCATTGATAACAACCGCGCAATAGCCCGGCGCATGGCTTGCAAACGCTAACAATAAAGTCGCTGCTGCAACCAGGAACCTGTTTACACGGCTTCTAATGAGCCTGAATCCACTTGCTATACCAGTCAATTGATAATCCCCATTAGTCCGCCAATTGAATAATGACTTGCCCCAATACAATATTAAGGCCCAACGGTAATTTGGGCTACACTGAAAACCAACGAACAAAGAACAAGAAAGGCCGTATTTCTGCGGGTTTTCAGCCGACCGGAGGTGAAGTAAAAAAAGGTCGGCTCGCTCACCGGAAAGGGCAGGTCTTCTAAAAGGGATTCCTCCGACAACATGATACTTCGCTCCCACCTGTTTTTAGCCCTCTGCTTCCTGCCCGGGACCACCATCCTTGCTGTCGATGAAAAACCGGCTGATATCTCCCCCGCCACCAGGGATGGAGCCTTCAGGCTCCACACGGTAAGGTCTGCCTACCAGGCCGGAACCACCAGGGTGCGGGTGCTGCTTCCGGCCGGGTTCGATAGAAAGCGAAGCTACCGGGTGCTCTATGTCCTCCCCGTTGAAGCTCTTGATGGAGAGCGCTGGGGTAACGGCCTGAAGACGGTCTACCGTGCAGGACTGCACGACAAGTACGGCCTGATCTGCGTAGCTCCATCCTTCTCACACCTGCCCTGGTATGCCGATCACCCGGAAAACCCACACATCCGCCAGGAGTCCTACCTGCTCAAGGTCATCCTGCCGTTTATCGAGAAAACCTACCCGGTGACCCCGGGGAGACCGGGACGGCTGCTGGTGGGCTTCAGTAAATCCGGCTGGGGCGCCTTCACCCTGCTGCTGAGAAATCCTGATGTGTTCGCCGCGGCTGCCGCCTTTGATGCCCCCATGGCGCTTGCTGCGCCGGGGCCCTATGGAACCGGTCCTGTTTTCGGAGGTAAGAAGAACTTTGAAAAATACCGGGTAGAGAGCCTGCTGAAAAAAACTGGCGGGCGTCTGGGAAAAGGAAAACGCCTGGCGCTCCTGGGCTATTACGACAATTTTCGCAGCCACCACCTGCAGGCCCACCGCTGGATGAACGCTCTGAAGATCGAACACCACTGGCGTGATGGTCCCAAACGTAAACACTCCTGGGGCAGCGGCTGGCTCCCTGAAGCCCTGGCCCTGCTGGCGGCACCTGCAGAGGAAAACCTGCCGCCGGAGAAAAAGAAAACCGGCAAACCCGAAAGCCGCCGCTGAGCTTTGGCCTCAACGGGTTCTCAACAGGTTCTCAACAATTGCGCAGGTGGTAGAAGATCTCTTCGCAGTCGGGAAAGCGTGAACAGGCTCGCTTGGAAAAGACCAGGCGGCCGTGAACTGTGATCTCGAAGACCCCGTCACGCGATGGGAGCAGCTGAGCTGTTTCGCCGAGCTCGGCCTCGATGGCCTCGGCCAGGGAGTTGGCAACCCGCTCGTAATTTCCCGGGACACAGTATTCGATCAATACCGGGGGCGGCTCCTGCTGGAGTGAGGGAAGCCCGGCACGAAGCCCCGGGTTGGATTCCCGCTTCAGTTTGAGATTACTGGTCAGTTTCTGCATGAGTCTCAGCGCCTTAGAACAGGTGAATTGTACGGCCCGGAAAATGTTGAACCAGCCTTTTTGACGGCCGTGGGGAAATTCTATTCAACCCGGCGAATAATAATCCCGGCCGCTGACATGAAATCGACGAGTTTCTCTGCATTTTCGAGGTGCCCCACCAGGTTCACATCGCTGGCCGGCACTGGTTTATCGGTAGTACTCATGGGGGTCCTGCCGAAAAAAATCGCCAGGGCGCGGCCCGGGGGCCAGTAGCCAATGGTCCCGACCTCCACCTCGCTGGTGGCGGTCTCATCGAGATCTGAGCTGACGGGAATCTCGAAATAGAACTCTTCTCCCCAGGTGCTGATGGACGTTTCAATCGGCAGGCTCTCTGCGATTTCTTCTGCACAGCCGGTACCGCTGAGCTCTCCCCGTAAAATCAGCTCTCCAACCTGGACCTCAATGCTTGTCGACATCTGCTGGTTCCTCCGCCGGGCAAAACACCCTTTCCGGTAAAAAAAGAGGGCCGCGACTTTTTCGCCGCGGCCCTCCGAATCATGGTGACCCCAAGGGGATTTGAACCCCTGTTACAAGGATGAGAACCTTGTGTCCTGGGCCAGGCTAGACGATGGGGCCCTACTCGCCTCCGCCACGAGGCGGAAACGTCCTGCTATGATAGAAAGGGGGCCGCAGCCGTCAAGGCATTAGCTATGTTTTCTGCCACTTTGACTCAGCGTTCAGCGTCGGCAACAGCGTCTGCGGTTTCCCACGCATGGTAAGAACTCCTTACCAGCGGGCCGGAAACAACCTGCAGGAAGCCCCTGCCTTCGGCCTCTTTCTGCAGCTGCGAAAACTCATCCGGTGTGACATATCGAAACACATCAAGCTGGCCTGCCGTCGGCTGCAGGTACTGGCCAAGGGTGAGAATATCCACACCATGGCTGCGCAGGTCGGCGAAGACCTCCAGCAGTTCCTCCCGGGTCTCACCCAGTCCGAGCATCAGGCCCGACTTGGTCAGCAGCTCGCTTTTCCGGTTCGCCCGGGCACGGGGTGTGCGGGAGAGCTCCTTTGCCGCCCTGAGGACTTCAAGGGAACGTCGGTAGCCGGCCCCGGGGCGAACCCTGTCATAGAGCCGCGGAACGGTCTCCATGTTGTGGGCGAAAACATAGAGCGGCGTCTCCACGATACGTGCAATGCATTCGCGCGAGCCCTGGAAATCAGGCACCAGGGCCTCGACCCTGCAGGCGGGAAGGCGCCGGTCAATCGCTGTGATGGAGGCAGCAAAAGCGGCTGAGCCCTGGTCAGGAAGATCATCCCGGTTGACCGAGGTCAACACCGCGTAATCAAGCTCGAGATCCTCGATGACCCCGGCGACCTTTTCCGGCTCATCCTCATCCAGCGCTTCGGGTTTGCCGCTGGTGACAGAACAGAAATTACAGCCGCGGGTGCAGATGTCTCCAAGCAGCATGAAGGTGGCTGTACCGTTTCCCCAGCATTCACCGATATTGGGGCACTCGGCTTCCTCGCACACGGTATGCAGACCATGAGCCTCGAGCCTTTCGGCCAGGTGCCGGTAGCGCTCGTTGTAGGAGAACCTTGCCTTCACCCAGGCCGGGTGCTTTGCACGCGCCTTCGCGGCAGGCGCAGAAAGAACCGGCAGGGGATGGAAGCCTTCTCCCGGTGATTGTTGCTCGATTCCGTCTTCCTGGACCATGAGTTCCGCTAATTTCCCTTGGAATGATCAGGCCGGTATTCTAACGCTTCGGTAAAAAGGGTTCCCGACAAATAGTTCCCCGGGCGCCGGGACCTTCAACGAAAGATGCCCAGGAATATTTCGAAGATCCTCCTGAGCCCGGGGCTAAGGCGACTCCTCTGCCACTGCCCGCAGGCCCGGGAGATCACCTCGCTGCGGGTGGGGTAGGGCCGGATGGAGCTGCCAAGCTTCCTGAGACCCAGTCGGTGAGTGATCGCGAGGCTCAGCTCCGCGATCAGCTCTCCGGCATGGCTGGAAAGAACCGTGGCGCCCAGGATCCTGTCGGAACCCCTGCGAAGGTAGAGGCGCAGGAAACCTGTTTCTTCACCCTCGAGAACGGAGCGGTCGTTCTCCGCCATCGGCACCGTCAGGGTGTCGAGCTTGACTCCCGCAAGCCTGGCCTCCTGCGGATCAATACCCACGTGGGCAAGCTCCGGGCTGGTATAGGTGCAGCGTGGCACGACCAGGCGCTTCAGCTCCAGCCGCCGGAAGAACAGGGAATTCTGGACCGCTATACGGGCCTGTGCATCAGCGGCATGGGTAAATTTCTCCTGCGAGCACACATCTCCCACCGCGTAGATGGCGGGGTTATCCGTTCTCAGCTGCCCATCGACGATAATCCCCGAATCATCGCTGCGAACCCCTGCCGAACGCAATCCCAGCCCCTCGACGTTCGCAAGCCGCCCGGTTGCCACCAGGAGCTTGTCTCCTTCGACCACCCCGGCAGAGCCGGCCTGCTCATAGTGTACCCGCGCTCCTGCGCCGGCCTGCTCTACCTTGCCAATAAGCACACCCCTCAAGCAGGTCACCCCGTCAGCCTCAAGAGCTGCGCGTACCACTGCTGCCGCCTCCGGATCTTCCCGTGGCAAGACCTCAGCGGCCGCCTCCAGCAGGGTCACCTCGCTGCCGAAACCTGCAAAACACTGCGCCATCTCACAACCCACCGGCCCGGCGCCGACGATGACCATTCTCCCCGGTGCCTCATCGAGATCAAACAGGGTGGTGTTGTCCAGGCAGCCCGTCTCCTCAAGGCCTTCAATTTCCGGCAGCACCGGGCGCGACCCTGTGGCAATAATAGCCCGCCGGAAATTCAGCACTGCTCCATCGACCTCTACCCGCCCGGGTCCATCAAAGCGGGCCCTCCCCAGGAACACGTCCACCCCCATAGCGCTGAATCGTTCAACACTGTCAGCCGGGCTGATGGAGGCCCTGAGCTCTCGCATACGCTCCATGGCACAGCGAAAATCTCCGTCTCCGGCAACCGGCGGACCCCCGAAGGACCCTGAGCTCTGCCGGGCGGCCTTCCAGGACCGGGCGGCAGCTATCAGCCCCTTGGAAGGAACGCAGCCGAAGTTGAGGCAATCTCCACCCAGCCGGCTCTCCTCCACCAGCGCCACCCGGGCGCCAATCCCGGCGGCGATCGCGGAGCTGACCAGCCCGCCTGCTCCAGCGCCGATCACGACCAGGTCATAGCGGTCACGCGGCGCGGGGTTTTTGTAGCCGGGCGGACGAACGTTTGACAACAAGACGCTGTCAGCGCTAGCGGCCGGTTCATCGATAGGAGGCTTGTCGGTCATTTATCGGCACCCGCCAAGGGGGTTGAAAGGCTCGCCCGGTTGAAAGTCCCAGCGGTTATACTCTGGCGAACATGTCACAGGCAGCAATAATCGTCGCCAGCTCGGACCAGAGTGCCAGGGCCGGCGCAGATATCATACGCGCTGGGGGCAATGTCATCGATGCCGCCATTGCCGCCGCTTTTGCCACCTCGGCCGGAGAACCCTCCATCACCAGCCTTGCCGGCGGGGCCGTCATGGCCCACCGCGATGCCTCCCATGGCAGGGTTGAAATCTACGATCTCTTTTCCAATGCTCCGGGACTCGGCCAGGCAGCGGAAGCGGTTGATTTCAGTGGTGTCGACATCTACTTTCCCGAGGGCGATACGACCCAGACCTTTCACATCGGCCGCGGTGCAGCAGCAGTTCCCGCAACCCTCGGAGGGCTCTGCAACATCCTGCACAGGCGGGGCAGCCTGGAGCTCGGCGAGGTGCTCGCCCCCGTGATCCGGTACCTGGAGGAAGGTATCGAGGTCCAGGCCTACCAGGTCGCCTGCTTCAGGTACCTCGAAGAGATCCTCAAGCTCTCTCAGCTGGGCAGGGACCGGTTCTTCGGCGCCGGGGGAAAACTCCTGGAGGCTGGAGATACTTTCAGCAATCCCCGGCTGGCAGCCACCCTGAGGGAGCTCGCCGGCTGCCCGCCCGGAGAGCTCGAGGACTGGCTGTCTGAAAATATCGACCGGCCCGTCCTCGCGGCCTTCGGCCCCGGGGCCGGTGGCCGCATCACCGCCGAAGACATCGAGAGCTGGCAGCCAGAGGTGCGCACCCCCCTGGAGTTCAGCTTTTCGCAGGCGAAGGTCTACACCAACCCTGCTCCCTCTTTCGGCGGCCCGAGCATCCGGCACACCCTGCGCCTCTTCGAGGAGGCCGGTGGAGCGGAAACCGCCGCCGGGAGCCCTGCGCGATACGCAAAACTCGCGGCCGTCTTCCAGAGTGTTTCACAGCTACGGGCAGAGGACCCCGGCATCTTCGACCAGGACGCTGCGGACGAGCTCTTCAGCGGCCGCCTGCAACGCAACCTCCAGGGTGCCGGCCCGGCCGGCAGCAGCCCTGGGGAACCGCAGGCACCGGGCTCCACTGCACACATCAGCGTCATCGACGCAGACGGCAATGCCGCCGGAATCACCCTGAGCCACGGAGAGGGCAACGGCTGCGAGATTCCAGGAACAGGAATCCTGATGAACAACTTTCTCGGCGAGGAAGACCTCTTCCCCGCCGGGCTCGGCAACTTCGTTCCCGGCCGGAGACTCTCCACGATGATGGCACCCACGGTGATTGAGCACCCCTCGGGCGCAGTCAGCGTACTTGGCTCAGGAGGAGCCAACAGGATTCGCACCGCGATCTCCCAGGTGGCCTGCGGCCTCATCATCGATGAGCTTGCGCCGGCCGAGGCCGTTTCACAGGGACGGATCCATGTAGAGAACGAGGTCCTCAGCGCCGAGAGCTTCGCCATCGACGGCAGCCCCGAGAGCCTGGCGGAGGCCCTGCGCCATGCCCGAGAGCTTGATGAGTTCAAGGTGCAGGGGCTCTTCTTCGGCGGCGTCCACCTGGCCCACAGGGAGAGCGACGGCACCCTGGTCGGGGCCGGAGATTCGCGGCGAAACGGGGTGGTCTCGCACGTCGTTTGATGCCGGACACCTTGAAGCGCTCCCTGCTGGTGGGTATCCTGCCTGCTCGAAGTAACTGAAAATCTCCACCAACCAGGCAGGCAACACCCATGCGCTGTTACAGCTGGAACGTCAACGGAATCCGCGCAGTGTGGCGCAAAGAGCTGCTTCCCTGGAAGCAGCTCCCGCGCGCCGATGTCTTCTGTCTCCAGGAGACCAAGGCCCACGTCGAACAGCTCGAGCCCGAGGTCAGTGCGCCAAGGGGATGGCATGCCTATTACTCCAAGACCCAGCGCAAGGGCTACTCGGGAGTGGCCATCATCTCGCGCAAGGAACCTGACGAGGTGGTCGAGGGGCTCGGGGTCCGTAAGCTGGACCAGGAAGGCCGGGTGCTGCGCGCCCGCTACGGTGACCTCCTGGTCATCAGCGCCTACTTTCCCAAGAGCCAGCCGGAGGGACCGCGCTTTGAATACAAGCTTGCCTTCTGCCGGGGTATGCGGCGCTTCCTGAAAAAACAGGTCGACTCGGGTCTCAATATCCTCCTGATGGGCGACTACAACATCGCCCACGAAGAGATGGACCTTGCCCGGCCGAAGCAGAACCTCCAGAACCCGGGCTTCCTCCCCGAAGAGCGCTCCTGGATGAGCCGCTACCTCAAGAGCGGCTTCCACGATGTCTTCCGGGAGCGCAACCCCGAGCTCGATGGCGCCTACTCCTGGTGGAGCTACCGCTCAGGGGCCAGGGAGAAAAACATCGGCTGGCGGATCGACTACGGCACCGTCAACACGGCCCTGCTTGATCGCGTCACCGACGCAGCGATCCATCCGAACATCACCGGCAGCGACCACTGCCCGGTCAGCGTTCGTTTGAAATGAGGAACGGCTCTCAGCTCAGCCGGTAGACCCGGATGGCATTGTCGTGGAAGAGCTTGCGCCGATTCTCCTCCGGCTCACCCTTCATGACCTCCTTCAGCGCCCCGACCCAGGCCTTGTAGGATGCGGTCAGGTTGCAGACCGGCCAGTCGCTTCCGAAGACCACCCTGTCGGGCCCGAAGGACTTGTAGCAGTGCAGGATAACCGGCGCCAGGTCATCCACCGTCCACTCTCCCGTCTTCGTATTGACGATGAAGCCGGAGATCTTGCAGGCCACGTTTTTCTTCTCGGCCAGGGCTGAGATGTCGCTGCGCCACTTTGAGCGGTCGCTGGAATGGATCTCCGGGTTGCCGCAATGGTCGAGCACCAGCTGGGTGTCGGGACAGGCATCTGCGAGCTTCGCGGCATCGGAGAGCTCCCCATGCCGCATGCAGAGGTCAAAGCTCATCCCGAGCTCACCTACCAGGCGAACACTCTCGACAAACTTTTTGCCGAGACAGTGTCCCGGAGGAGTCTCCCCGACCTGGAGAATTCGACGGACACCCTTGATCTCAGGCGTGTCCTTGAAGGCGGTGATGTAATCCCGAAAACCATCGCTTGAGGGCCGCCCTGAAATCACCGCCCCTACCATCGGGTTGTCATCGCGACGGCACATCTCGATGACATGCTCCGCCTCCTTGACCTGTTGAGAAGGCGTAATATCGACCTCCATGTAGACTGTCTTGACGACGTTCAGCCCGCGGGATGCCTCGAGGTAATCCGACATCAGGAAATTCTTCGCAAGAGGCTTTTCGTTCTTGGTCCAGGGCAGATCGAACTTGTCGAGGTCCCACATATGCTGGTGCGTATCGACGATGGGTATCAAGCCGGCCTCCCCTCCCTCCTGCGCTTCATTCGGAGCCAGGGTACAACAACCCTGGACAACTCCACCCACTCCCGCCACGACGGCTCCCTTGAGAAAATCACGGCGACTGGTCATATCTGGGCTCTCCTGCAGGTTGAAACGTTTGCTAGCTGAATCCTCGAAGCCACTAATCTGGGCTGAATCGGCGGCTGGGTCAAGTCCCTCCTTTTCACCTGGGGATGTTCCGGGTTGCAACCGGACCTCTCAACGATTAAAAAAGCTGCTCACGGTGCCTGTGCCGAATGCACGGTATGCCGCTGATGATCGAAAACCGTTGCCGAATGGTGTAATTGGTAGCACGCCAGATTCTGATTCTGGAAGTCGGGGTTCAAGTCCCTGTTCGGCAACCATTTGAACAAGGGTCCCGCAGAACGCAGGACCCTCTTTTAATGCTCCCCCCGGCCCGCCGTCAGTCCAGCGGAGGGTCCAGCTCCAGCGCGCCGATATAGGGAAGATTGCGATAGAGCTGCCGGTAGTCGAGCCCGTAGCCGACGACAAAGGCATTTGGAACCTCAAAGCCCCTGTAGGCGATCTCGACCTCCCGCTTCCTGCGGGCCGGCTTGTCAAGAAGCGCAACCACCTTGAGCGAGGCCGCACCCCGCCCCTTGAGAAGGTCGAAAAGATAATCCATCGTCCGGCCCGTATCGACGATGTCCTCAACCAGGAGAACATGGCGGCCATCGACCGACTCGCTCAGGTCTGTCCTGAGCTCGATCTCATCCCCGCTCTCGGTCTTGTCACCGTAGGAGTTCACACAGATGTAGTCAAAGCTCAGGGGAGTGGTGATCTTCCTGGCCAGGTCCGCGAAGAAGACCATCGAGCCCTTGAGGACACAGACGAGCAAAAGGTCCTTCCCCTCATAATCGCGCGAGATGTCCTGCGCAAGCTCCTGCAGGCGCTCCGAAATCTCGGCCTCGGAGATCAGGACTCGAACCGGGCTGCCTTCTTCAATTACCGACATGGCGCTCCTTGTAAACCAGTAGACTCTCTCCAGCTTATTCGGTCCGGAAGGCTATTATCAACCACCTGCCACTGGCCCCCGGCACCCCGGGCGGTTCATAATGCCTCCACCCCCGGCCCTGGTAGAGACAAAACATGCAGGTCAGAGAACTAGCTGAAGCCATCGTCTGCTCTGAGGACATCGAGTTCAAGATCGCCGCGCTGCCCGAAGAGCTCGATGACAGCGAGCCCGGGCCCCCACTGCGCATCGAAAAGCCGGGACGCCCCGCCGGGCTGGTTCCACGGCCGATCCGGGAGGCCCGGGTGCCATCGGTCAGGGGATACCATGACCCCAGGCAGAGGGCCCGGATCCTGCACTCCTTCGCAAACCACGAGCTGCAGGCCCTCGAGCTTTTTGCCTGGGCCCTGCTGGCCTTCCCGGAGGCCCCGCCGGACTACCGCTCCGGACTCCTGGAGATCCTCGGCGAAGAACAACGTCACACCCGCATGTACCTCGCCAGGCTCAGGAAAATGGGTGGAGAGCTTGGTGACTATCCTGTCAGCAGCTACTTCTGGAACAAGACCCCCGAGCTCACAACACCCCTGCGTTTTGTCTGCGCCATGGCTCTCACCTTTGAGAACGCCAACCTTGACCACACCACGGATTCTGCGGCAGAGATCCTCAAGGCAGGCGACAGGAAGACGGCAGAGGTCATCGAGCAGGTCCACCTCGATGAGATCGGCCACGTTCGCTTCGGCTGGGAGTGGCTCGGCAAGCTGAAGGAACCCGGGCAGGGCATGTGGGAGGCCTACTGCGCCAACGTCACCTGGCCGCTGCGCCCGGCGCTCGGCCGCGGCAGAACCTTCCATCCCGCCGGCCGCGTGGCGGCGGGAATGGACCCCGAGTTCATCCGCCTGCTCGATGAAAGCCAGAGAGACGACCCACAGGAGGAGGCAGCCGGTGGCTGAGCGACTCATCGTCGGCAACCTTGACTGTGAGGCCGCCTTTGCGGCCCAATCCCGTGGCTCCGTGGCCCCGGCGGCCCTGCCGCGTCCTGTCCTTGAAAACATCTCCGCCGCTGCAACCCTGCTGCGGGTCTTCTGCACCGGGGAAGAGCGGCTGTGGACCCCGCTCCCGGTTGACGCAGGGCGCCTCACGGGTCCGCCGGAGCTTGCGCGGCCGGCCCTCACCGCTGACTCACTGCCGGCGGAAAATACTGCAGAGGTGCTCGCCTGGGGCGAGACTGAAGCGGTCGCTGCGCTTCGAGCCGGCAGCCCTGCCGCACCGGAATACCGGCAGGAAGGCCCACTGGCCGAGAGGCTCTGGAGCATACCAGCGGCGAGCGCGTCCGCTGCCGCCACGGTGAACGATAAGCGCTTCTGCCAGCGACTGCGGGAGAAGCTCGGCCTTGCCCTGCCGGGAAGCCGGATCATCAAAAACATCACCGAGCTCGAGGAACATCTCCGGGATTCCAAAGACCGCCCCGAGCTTTCAGGCGGCTGGGTTCTGAAGGCCCCCTTTTCCGCCGCCGGCAGGCTGCGGCTGATCGCCGAAGGTCCGGGAGCCGGCGAGCTGGAGCTGAAGAGAGCCCGGAACCTCTTCGAGACGCACGGAGCGCTGGTCTTTGAACCCTGGCTTGAAAGAACCGCCGATTTCGGCTTCTGCGCCCTGGTACTTGAAGAAAAAACGGTGCTGCTGGGACCCCACGACCTTGAAACCGACGCCCAGGGCCGCTTCCGCGGCCTCGGCTTCTCACCTGCCCCCCCGGCCAGGCCTGGCGGGATGGAGGCAGCAGTGACTGCCGCCGCAGATGCTGCGCGAGAAGAGGGCTACCTCGGCCCCCTCGAGGTCGATTGCTGGAGCTGGCGGGACAGCGGCGGCGATGAACATTTCCACCCACTCGGCGAGATCAATGCCCGGATCAGCTTCGGGCTCGTCGGCCGCGCCATCATGGAAACTCTCAACTGGAGCTCCCAGGAACGGGTCCGGCTCCTCATCGGTCCGCAACAACTGCGCGACGATTCAGCCGAAGCCATCGAGCTGCTCTGCCCGGCGGAGCCGGATGAATGCGGCGCCTGGCTCGAGCGCAGCCCCTCCTAGTCAGCCACCGGCAGGCCGAGAACGAGACGGCGCACGTACCGCACCGGGGGCGAGCCGTAGGAGATCACCTGGTCGTGATACTTTTTCAGGTTGAAGCCCTCACCCGCCTTCTTCTCAACCTCGGCACGCAGATCGCGATGCTCCTGGTAGCCGACGAAATAGGTCGACAGCTGGGTCGAGGTGAGCTGGGCGCGAATCCACTTGCCGGCGGCCTCACGCTCCTCCTGGAAGGTGTCCACCGTCATCAGGCGCATCGCCTCCTCGCGGCTCATATCCCCGGCATGAATCTCCTGGTCGATGATCGAGTTGGCGATTCCGCGCAGGTACCACTTCAGGGCAATCAGCTTCATCAGGGGGTCTGCGTTCATGTAGCCCTCATCGGCAAGCATCTGCTCGGTGTAGACCGCCCAGCCCTCGATAAAGACACCTGATGAAAGAACGGCCCGGAGAAGTGAGGGGTAGCGGTTGGAATGCGCCAGCTGCAGAAAGTGGCCGGGGATCGCCTCGTGGACCGAGAGATTGTGGATCGAGCGGCGGTTGTACTCGCGCAGGAAGGAGTCGACCTGCTTGTCCGTCCAGTCCTCCGGAAGCGGCGCCACCGCGTAGAAGGTTTTCTGGCCGACATCGAGCGGGCCTGGAGAATCGCAATAGGCTACCGAGACCCCGCGCTCGAACTCCGGCATGATGATAATCTCGATCGGGTCGTCGGGAATGGTGATGAGGTCGCGTTTGCGGACAAAGGCCTCGATATCGACCAGCGATTCTCTTGCCGTCTTCACCACCGCGTCCCGCGCCGGCTTGTCGGCATAGGCGAGCTCAAGGGCCGCCTGGATCGTCTCCTGCCGATGGGCTTCATCCGGCTTCTCTGGAAACACCCTCGCCGGCTCTTTCTTGAGAAAAACTCCCTTGCTGAGCTGGTACATCTGCTCGCGCACACGCTTCAGCTCGCTGTCGGCGCGTTTGCGGATCTCAGCGCGCGACAGGGGAGAGTTCAGGGTGAAGGCAAGCTTCTTGTCGAAGAGCTCCCGGCCGATCCGGAAATCTCCCGCAGCCTGGGGAAGCACCTCCTTCTCGAGCCACTCCTGGTGCTTATCGACAGCCGCCCTGGCTGTCTTCATGGCGGTCTCCAGGCGTCCTCTCTCGGCCTTAGCGAGCTTGTCAAGGTGGGGAACCACCATGTTGTCGAGGATACTCAGGACGCCCTTGTTCTGCTTGACGGCGGTCTCAGCATGAATCTTCGGCACCCGCCTGGGCACCAGGCTTCCCCGGACCTGCTCAAGCAGGCGCGGCAGCTTCTCGAGACGATCCGCCGCGCTTGAGAGGCGCTTTGCAATCGGGGCGAAGTCGCGCGCCATGAGATTGTAGATCGCACGGCCGGAAAGGTCGGTATAGCCGCGGGGATTCCAGGCCCACTCCTGGAGAACCTCGATGCGCCAGAGAGTGCTGCTCAGCTCGTGCTCCAGCAGGGCCGCATCGATCTGGTTGGCCCGCGACAGCTGCTCCCGCGGCAGCTTCCCGAGACGCTCGAGATACTCTTTGCAGAAGGTGATGGTGCGCGCACGGGCTTCCTCACCGACCTCGTCGAGCTCTCCATCGAAGCGATGGTCGCCGAGATAGGTCGCGTAGACCGGTGAGAGCGCCGTCGAGCGGTCGAGGTAGCTCTTACTCAGCTCGCCAAAGAGATCATCGGGGGTCCAGTCTCTGGTCGACTGCATGGGTACCGCACAGGAAGAACACAGGAGAAGAATTGAAAAAGCTGGAATTCGCCGCATGAGATAATAGCTCACTGGTAAAGAAAAATCGTTCGTCCCGCAGCGCCCGTCGCCGCGGCATGAAGGAGAGAGAATACCACAGCCCGGCAGTCAACAGGACAGCGAGTCCCTGCTGCAGGGATGGATTTGCTTGATCGAGGGGAGGCTCTGGCCTACTGTCAACTACCTGAACCATTCGGCAAATACGAGGAACACCCCATGATGAAACGAAATCTTCTCTCCGCGCTTGCAGCCATCTGCCTCCTGGCCCTCACCGCCCCGGCCTTCACCGAGGACTGGACCCGGTTTCGAGGTCCGAATGGAACCGGCCTCAGCGAGGCCAGCGACATCCCGGTCAAGTGGACCGACAAGGACTACAACTGGAAAACCGACTTCCCCGGTGTCGGGCACTCCCAGCCGGTGGCCTGGGGAGAGAAAATCTTCCTCACCAGCGCCGAGAAAAAAGGCGTGGTGAGACACGTGCTGTGTTTTTCGACCCTGGATGGATCGATCCTCTGGAAGAAGACCTACGACAACCGGACCCACGGCAAGCATCGCCTCAACAGCTTCGCCTCCAGCACCCCTGCGGTCAGCAAGGATGCCCTCTACGTCATGTTCGGAAACCCGGACGCGGTCAGTCTCCACGCCCTCGACCACTCCGGCAAAGAGCTCTGGAAACACTCTCTCGGCAAGTTCACCAGCCGCCACGGACACGGCGCATCGCCGATCGTCTACAAGGATATGGTCCTGCTCGGCCACCACCAGGGACGTGATGCCGACGACAGCCTGCAGAGCTACCTCCTCGCCCTCGATGCGAAGACCGGCAAGGTACGCTGGAAGACGCCGCAGAAGACACGCTTTGTCTCCTATTCAACACCCTGCATCTACAAGCCTGCCGGCGGCCCCGAACAGGTCATCTTCAACAGCCCGGGCAACGGCATCGGCGGAGTCGATCCCAAAACGGGAAAGGTGCTCTGGGAAAATGACTGCTTCACCATGCGCTCCTGCTCCTCGCCGGTGATCGCCGGCGATGTGATCATGGGCTCCTGCGGCTCCGGCGGCGGCGGCAACTACCTCGTCGCCGTCACACCTGGAAAGGGCAAGGTCAAGGAGGTCTACCGCCTCAAGAAGGCGGTCTCCTACGTGCCCACACCACTGATCCGCAAGGGCCTGATGTTTGTCTTCTGCGACAAGGTCGATGTAGCCAGCTGCTACCAGGCCTCGACCGGGAAGACGCTGTGGCAGAAGCGGGTCGATGCCTTTTTCTGGGGCTCACCGATCTGCGTAGAGGACCGGATCTACATCG
>CAZTRG010000185.1:0-6551 GCA_964615885.1 uncultured Planctomycetia bacterium
GAGGTACCCGGCGAGGTTTTCCCCGGGAGGCGCAGAGCCATCGAGGACTCCCGCCAGCTTCTCGCCCTTGAGCGGCCGCAGCTTCACCGCCCCGCGCAGGGCCTCGACCTGCTCGACCGTTTCGATATAGGGAACGATGATACCGCCGGCCCCGCCGTCGAGCACCTTGCTCGCCCGGTAGGGATCGGGCCCCGGGATCCTCACCAGCGGCACCAGGTTCATGCCGCTGTAGACCTGGCACATCCAGGAGAGATCGTGATCGTCGATCGGGATGTGCTCGGTGTCGATGAACACGAAGTCGAGCCCCAGGTTGCGCAATCTCTCAGGCAGATGAGGCGAGGGCGATGTGATCAGCGTGCCGTAGGCGCGCTGCCCCGATCTCATTGCCGCCGCCAGCTCAATTCCATTCATTGATTCTTCTCGCCAACCGTTTCATTTCGCGCGGAGCCTGTCGCTGCCCAGGCTCTATTGCTACAATTCGGTGCCTTCTGGGAAAGCTTGTCCGGGCTATCTTGCCCGAAATGGATCCTAAAAGACAATAAGCTGAGAGGGGCTTTACGCTACAGCCGATGCCGATAACAGGCGCACTCATTCCGGAACGATCAGCAAGCGGGATTCACCTGATGGGCCATTTCAAATCCTGGCTCTGTTCAATGGGAAACGGCAGGTAGCCAGGATCATGGATATTAAGTTCTCGTTCGATTCCAAGAAGACCCGCGAGGGTTTGTCCGCGACCCTGGTAATTGATGAACGCCGGTTCCTTGGCAAAAAAGCCACCTTCACCATTGAGCACGTGGTGAAGGTCAATGACCACCGGCCTGTCAACGATTCGAAGGTGTTGTTCAAACACGAATTCAAAGTCGAGGGCAAAGGGGAAAGAACCGTGAAGATTCCCCAGCGCATCCTGGATAAACATCTATACACCTATACAGGTCAGGAAATCCGCATCCGCTGTTTCGGCAAGCTGGCGGTCAACGACAAGCTGATTTTTGAAGATTCCTCGGTACAAAAAGGCCTGCCGGCGAAGGCTCTCAAGAAACCCAGCGTGAGCAGGGATGTCCAGGAGCTGATTGAGCCGAGGGATGTATTCTCCCTGATCAAGAACTTCCGGGCCATCCCGACAGGAAGCAAGCTGGCCTTCATCGGCCTGCTGCTCATAGGTCTTCCAGTCATGGCCCTGAACACCTATGTGGGAATTCACGACCAGAATTCTCCTGAGTCAGCCACCTGGGTTTACTCCCATTACGACAGCGACGGCGACCCTGCGTCGCCTTTGTTCGACTCCCTGCTCGGCAGCGGAGGTATTGGTTTTGTCATCTGGATGGCCATGCGGAAGAAACTTCGTAACTACATGACCTTCCGCCTCAGGGGCCTGCCGGGAAAAATTGACCCGAAGGCCGAATACCTGGTCAGCGACCTGGTCCAGGGGAAGTCGAGAGCTGACCTTAAAGACGTCACCCTGCGAATTGTCGCCTGCAACCTGGAAAAGGGGCAATACGTACGCGGCTCCGGCAGTACCCGCCGGACAATAAGCTTCAGCGAGCCGTCCCGCGGCGTCCTGCTCTATTCGAAAACGGTGGCCTTGATTCCCAAAAGCCGGAAGTCGGTCTGGAGCTCCTCGGATGGGAGAGTTGAAAACTATTTCCAGGATTCGTTTTCCTTCGAGCCGATGTTCAAGGCCCTCTATCCCCCCAACCAGGTCTCCTCAACACACGGCCTGTTCGTCCACTGGGAGGTGCAGCTCCTGCTCGACGACTTCGTCGACCAGGAGCTGGTGGGAAGCCCCCAGCGTTTCCGGCCTGGAGATTTTTTCAGCTCATGAACGCAGGCTCACGCTCCTCTCCCATCCTCTTCGATGATTTCCTCGGGCTCGCCGGTACCGACCTCCGGCAAGCGCAGCTGATTGTGTTGACCGGTGTCAGCGGTTCCGGGAAAAGCTCAGCGCTCAGATTTCTCTGTGACCAGCACCCCGCCTTCGCGGGCAAACCCCAGCAATGGATCTGGGCCCCCGGTAAAAACCCGGCCCCTGACCCGGCACTGCTGCACGGCAACCGGCTCGTGGTTGTCGATGAAATTTGCCGTCCCCGCCAGCTGCCCCTGGTTGCAAGGCTGCTGAAACAGAACCAGGCCGTCGCCGTGGCCTCGCATCTCAAGCCCGCCTGGTTCCTGCCTTTGCGGCTGGCCTGGAGAATCCACCACTTCCGAACCGACCGGGACCCTGCCAAGATCAGCCGCTACCTTGGCCGGCTTGGGGTTCCACATACAGCCGGGGCCGTGACTGAATTCTGCCGCCTTTATGGCGCGAGCTACCTGGACCTCGACTGCATCCTCGAGAGGTATCCGGGTAAAAGCCTCGACCAGGCCCTCCATCTGAGTCTGAAGCTGGACCGCCTGGCCCACCTGCAAGCCGAAAAGTTCCCCCCCGTGATGCCAGTCATCGAGGCTGGCCCGGTGGAAAAAGAACCGGGGGAGCTTCATCCGCACACCTCAAAAACCCGGGAGCAAGAATGCCAGCAAAGTCCCTGAAGCTGTTCGCCTGGGGTCTCGTTTTCGCAGTCATCCTGTGCTCTGCCCGTGGAGAAGAAAAGCTCGCGCCGGAAAAGAGGCTCCTTTCCCGGCACGAGGCCCCACCGACATACCTCCGGAACGAAAAGGACGATTCCAAGTGGTCCGGAATCATTCGGGATGGGATCGATGCCGCGAGGAAGTACTTCGGAAATTTTGGCCCCGTCTATGTCTACATCCTCGTGCTCCAGGACAAGACCCTGAACAGTGAAGATTTTCACCGTGAGCTGGTTGAGGCCTACTGCAGGCAGCGCTGTGGTGACAAGCGGAAAAGACTGGGCCCCTGCAGGGCAGGCTCCGGGGCGGAGCTGGTCAAAAAAGCTCACAGCGGCCGCGGCGATGCCTACCTCTCCTTCGTTGGCGACACCGACCCGCCCATCGCAGAGCTCGTCTTCATCAACCCGCACCAGTTCAGGGATCCCTACCTCTACACCCGTGGGATCCACGAATACACCCATGTCTTCCAGCGCTCCTTCCCCACCACCCCGACCTGGATGACCGAGGGAGGCGCTGAGTTCTTCGCCGCCTGGCTGGGTGAAAAACACGGCTGGGAGAAGTTCCAGGATGCCATGGGAGAATTCATGAAGAATGTGCATCGGGTGGAAGACCCCGGGCTCGGCATCGAGAACATGGAAGACGTCGACAAGGTCTCCACGGCCGTCAAGAAATACTACCGCCAACTAGCCTACGACGCCGGCGCCTGGGCCTTCGCCTTCATGATCCACAAGTCAAAGGGACGGAGCATCGCGAACACGAAGAAGATTCTCTACCCGCAGGTGGCAAGGCACGGCTGGGAACGCGCGCTGGCCGAGTTCGCACAGGTAAAAGACAAGCAGGCTTTCTACACGGCGTTCAGGGAGTTCCTGAAGACCCCGCTGGAGGCCCAGCTGAAAATGCTGGGAACTCTCAAGGATTAGCCGAGCTGTTCCAGGGCACGAAAAAGTAAAAGAGCATGAACGCTGAGACCGACCTGGACACGCTGATCCGAAACCTGGAGCCGAGAACACTGGCAGACACCTACGTGTTCTGCAGTGTGAGAGATGCGAACTATGGAGCCCTGTCACACACCAGCCCGCTGGCATCTTTCGCGGAGCCGGAGGGGCTGACCCTGGTCCTTACCAGGGAGGCCGCCGAGGAGGAAGGCCTCAGCTATGAAGGGACCTTTCGTTGCATCAGCCTGCAGGTCCACTCGAGCCTCGCGGCGGTCGGCTTAACAGCCGCGGTCACCGGTGAGCTCGCGGCCCATGACATCAGCGCCAACGTGATCGCCGCTTATCACCACGATCATATCTTCGTGCCCTCCCACCAGGTGGAATCCGCGCTGCGGCTTTTGGAAAACATGAGCTCTCGACGGTAGGATGACAGGCCATGATCAAGAAGAAGAGGAGAACCTGAGATGCCTGGTATTTCAGCTGACCGGAATCCTGGACGGCGAAAAACACTTCTCACCTTGGTGGTTCTTTTCGCAAGCGGGTGTCACGGCTGGGGCGGCGGACCTGGAACGGACACCGTGGAGATCCTCAGTGAAAAGCCCTCACCCAATGGCAGATTCATCGCAACGAGCTTCTATTGTGAGGGAGGAGGCGCCGCGGGTTACATGTACTGGAATGCAAGCCTCCGCAGAGCAGGAGACGAGCTCGACCAGCGCGATGGCCTCCTCGGCAAGCACAAGACCTGGAAGGGCTTTTCGGATATCAAGCTGCGCTGGATTGACGACAGCAATCTCGAGATCGCCTGCAGGCAGGCGAAGTCCGAGGCCTATCGTGACCATGTCTCCGAAAAAGTTTAATCAAGACACGGCATCAGGATTCACTACATCCTCACCAATTGAGGCGGCCTGGCCTCCGGGAGAGACTGTTGGCGTGTCCGTTGGCTGCCAGGAAGGCACTCCTTGGACTCACCGCGCGGCCCTCGCCTTCCCCGCTGCGACAGCTTGTTTTACCGCAGCGGCAAGCCTGGGAAGATCGCCGCCCTTCTTCTTCGCATGCGTGGCGGGGTCGATACCCGCAATCACCCAGCCGAAAGAGTAGGCCGCCGCATAGGCGCCCAGTCGATCCGGGTGGGACCCATCCTTCTTGTAGAGCTTCGGGAACAGGGTCGGATGCTTCTTCTTCACCGCGGCAAACACCTCGCCAATCGGCACCAGCTTCGCCTTGAGCT
Source organism: uncultured Planctomycetia bacterium (assembly GCA_964615885.1). Taxonomy (GTDB): domain Bacteria; phylum Planctomycetota; class UBA8108; order UBA8108; family UBA8108; genus UBA8108. Next base: position 4,726 of record CAZTRG010000185.1, read on the forward strand.
TCGTCGCGGCCGCTCGGTAGCTGCTGGAAAGCCGGGCCTGCATCTTTTCAAAGGTCGGGTTGATGCTCTTGTTCTGCTTGTCTCCATCACGCCGCCCCCAGGTCATGAAGAAGGCGGTCTTCGCTCCCGCTGCGCGGATTCGGCCATCGAGCTTCGCGGATGATTCGTGGAAGCCCATGACAAAACGGCCCGGAAGAGATGGCACCTGGGACTGGTCCTGCAGTACGACGTAATCCCAGCTGCCGGTCTTGATTTTCTCGCTCAGCTTCGCGTCCCCGGCCCAGCCGGTCAGTTTCGCTCCGCCGCGAACATGCTTCTCAAGGTGATGCCCTGCGAGCACCTCCTTGATCGCAGCCCAGGACTGGTTGGTATAGCTGTTGCCGACGAACAGGATCCGGAGAGACGGTTTTGGGGCTCCATAGCTCGTCGGCGAAGCCAGGGCCATCGACAACACGGCCAGCGCCAGCACTCGTGAAAAGATCTTCATCTGCGTATCCATAGAACAGCTATTCTACCGCCAATCGGCCCACCGGGGAAACGGGCACCCGGCCCGGGAAGCACTGGGAGCACAGTAGCGAAGAATCGCTGCTTTCGTGCAGAATGCCCAGCCAGAATGTTCAATTACCCAAAGGTCAAAAGATGATCCATCGAAGAGACTTTCTCAGGAAGGGTGCTCTTTGCACCGGCGCAGCGGCCTTAAGCTCCCAGGTTGCCGCAGCAACAGAAGAAGACAGCGCTGCCAGTGCCAATGGCTACAGCTACCGGCGCCCGGCCTTCAAGAAAGGCAGCCGCCTGCTCTTTATCGGCGACTCCATCACCGACATGAAGTGGGGACGCAATGAGAAAGACCGCAACCACTACCTCGGCCACAGCTATGTCTACCTGATCGCCTCGAGGCTTGGTGTCGACATACCCGGGGCACAGCTCGAGTTCTTCAACCGCGGCCACAGCGGCAACCGGATCACGGACCTCAGGTCGCGTTGGAAGAAGGACGCGATCGACATGAAGCCGGACCTCCTCAGCGTGCTCATCGGCGTCAACGACCGCAAGGTCAAGAAGGGCGCGAGCTTCGATGCTGAAAAATGGGCAGAGAACTACCAGCACATCCTCGCCAGCAGCCGCCAGGCCAACCCCGATCTCCGGATCGTCCTGCTCGACCCCTTCGTGCTGAAGACTGGCTGGTGGATGAACAAGGGCGGAGAGTGGGACGCGAGCCGGGCCCAGATCGAGCAGATGCGCGGGGTGATCACGAAGCTGGCGAAAGAATTCAGCGCGGTCCAGGTTCCAACCCAGGACGTGTTCGACAAGGCCGCCGGGGCGGTGGGACCCGCGCACTGGATCTGGGACGGCGTCCACCCGCTCCCCCAGGGGCATGAGCTCATAGCGCGGCGCTGGCTCGAAGACGTGAGCGCGCGCTGGAAGTAGCCTGTTTCCACCATCCATGCCACTAGCTCCCTGTACCCCTGGCGCAGGAAGCCGACCCGATTCTATAAGAGACCTATTGCGCCTTTTTCTTCGGTACAGTCGGTCTTGTGATGGTGAGGACCATCGGCAAGGGGCGAATCTTTACCAGGCCGAGAAAGCGATCTGAGGGACTGTTCATGACCTTCATTTTACCGCCCTTGCCCAGGAGCCCCATGATGCTGCTTCCTCCTCCATCCATGTTCGTAGCTCTCCAGCAGCCGAGCTCCTTCATGAGGCTTGCCAGCTCCTGCATATTCATGCCTTCGCTGTAGCCTCTCTGCCGCCCATCTACAACTACCAGCCACAGGGTCTCCCCCTTCTCATCGCTCCCGATGGCGGTGCGTGGATGGCGAGGACCGCCT
>CAZTRG010000186.1:0-3645 GCA_964615885.1 uncultured Planctomycetia bacterium
GAAAGAAGCGGGTGCGCTTCATTGTGATAGACCCAAGCCACGCCACGAAAACTCGAAGACCACCGATTCTAATTCATAGGAATGAGTCAGTCAAAAGTTGCTCAATTAAGATTTGTCCTGAAGATTTGCGGCTGATTACAAATGGGGTGTTGACAGGGGGGGGGTGTCAGTTAATTCTGCATTTTCAGGAACGAAAATTTTAATGAGGCATGAAACCGAAGGAGGCCTTTTGATGAGCGAAAAATCCCCTATGGTTGGTTACCTCGACAGTACGGATCCTGTTGATTGTCCGTATGGCCAGGTGCAAAGAGTTGTAACCGGCGGCGCGGGCGGCGTTGCCAACGTTCATGTGGTTGAGGTGAGCCTGGGGACGACTCATTACCATGAAGGTTACGATGAGGTTTACTATGTCCTTTCCGGTGAAGGAGAACTGGATGCAGGGGGCGAAGAGTTCAGTTTGCGCCCGGGGGCTGTAGCGGTTATTCCAAGGGGGGTTCCGCATTCTTTAAAGGCCCATGACGGTCCTGAAGGAGAGGGTAAGCTGAAATTCATCATCTTTGGGACCCCGCCCATGCCAATCGATGATGAGAGAGCTGCTCCCAGGAAGTGAAAGGGCTCAATTTGGAGAATTTTGGGAAAAATTAGGGTTATCCCATTTTTAGGAAGAGTTCATCCGGTAATGTGTGGTAGCCTGTGCGCGGATTTGGGAACCACCTATGATTTTCCACGGTTTTCGGTCCATTTCCGACAGGTATAAGTGAAGAGTTACCCCGCCTGCAGGGAAAGTCCCTCCAGGGTGGAATTGTAGATACAGGCCTTTGCCTGGGTTTAACCGGTTAGTTTCGACTTGAACCGGGAATAGCTGTTATGAGGAGTGCGAAGTTACGTGGAGTTAGCTCGCAAGCTATTTAAAAATAAGAGGTTACGGGGTTCACCCGGTCCTTTTGTGGGTTGGTCTTACCCTGGGTTCTTTGTTTCGTTCTTATCAGCAGAGAAGCCCAGAGTTAACGCTGGCCATATAGAGCTTGCCAAGTCAGATCTCGAATACACCACTGGTTCATTCGAGATTACGTAAGTTATTATATTACGGTTATTTGTGTTGTTTACCGGTTGTTTATAGGGTTGTAACCCGCCGGATTTAACATGGAAGAACCTAAAGTACTATTAATATTAGATTTATGACGGAGGACCGGGTATGTCCCTTTCTGGGTTTAAAAGACTCTTAAGTCATTATTGTGAAGGTAGTTGCAAAGTCGGCCTTGTTGGCCTTGTTGCAATGCTCGCGGCAAGCAGTACGGGGTGTAATCTCACAGTTCATCGTGTTGATGGCCTCAACAAAGGGCAGTTGGGGCCACCGGTAGCAACCCAGCCCCTGGCAGCTGAAGTCCTGGCAGATACTACCGAAAGAGCTCAACCTGAAGAGGCTATAGTTAGCGAAACCGCCGATGTGCCTGTTCCGCAGGAGGGCGCAGAAGTGGCACAATTGGAAGCTGAACAGGGTACTGTCGAAACGAAGACTGCTCCTGAAATCAAAAAACCTGCCTCAAATTCCGAAGATTCACCGGATTCCAGCCAGGTTACAGAGGGCAGGCCTTCCCAGGAGGTTTCAGTCCCAACTGGAAAAGCTGTCCATGTCCTTGGAAAGCCTGCTGAGGCTCCAGGTGTTGAGCCTCGAGCAATTCTGGCCAGCTTAAAAATACCTGGTGGCGCTAAATTGAGCCCTCTTCCGCCTCCCATTGAAGATGGAGAGGCGGCAGTGCCTGTTTTGCCTGTTGAGAGTCCATCTCCGGAGCCCGGTGGAGCAATTGCGGAACCGGACCCTGTTAGCGGCAGCGTTGAATTGACTTCGGCTGTTAATGCAGCTGAATCTCCTCCACAGGAGGACAAAAAGAGTGAAGGTACTGGCGAAGAGAAAAAGCCTGAGGACAAGCCCTCCGGGACGGGTGAGGGCGAGTCCCCAGGCGATGATAAGGCCGCAGCTGATGGTGCCGCAGGCGATGAGGCGGCTGATGATGCGGCAGAAAAAGATTCTGAGGATGGATCTCAGTTTCCGTATGGGATTGTCATTGTGCTAGTTGTGTGCCTGGGAATTGCAATCTTCCAGAACACAGCCGGCAAAAGCATCTAATGGTTTAAGCGGGTTTAAATATCGAAAGGCTTCCGTTTTACAAATTAGTTTTCCGTGGTGGGTCGGTTTGACCTTGTTTAAGTACTTGAGGAGACGGGTTATGAATTTGACGGGTAACATATTGAAGGGACGGTTTCAGTCCTTGAGCCGATTGTTTACTGCCGTTGGGGCAATTTTGGTTTTATTGGCAGGTTCCGGGTGCACGAACACTCAGAATGTTCGCAGGGCGAACCCAATGCCAGTTGATACGCCAGAGGTAGAGATTGTTGAATCGGAAGCTCCAGATGTTTCGGAGGCTGACGCAGCGGTGGCTGAGGCCACCCCGGAAGCTCCTGCCGTAACTGAGGAGGAGGTGGCAGTGTCCGCTGAAGCGGAAATTCTTGCCGCGGTTGCCAAGGGAGAGAATGGTGTTGCTGAGGCCCTCCAGGAAACACGAGGGGCGGTCTTTGCAAGCCTGACCACTCCTGCCGGAGCAGGGCCCCCGGCTTCTGTTGTGAAGACCTCTGATGGTGATGTTTCTGAGGTTGGCCTTCAGGATTCTGCTACCCAGCTGACTGGAGATGCAGAAATTCCAGCCGAAGCTGAGGAGGCCGAATCAGGAACAGCTATTGCAGATGAAGAACCTCCTCCGGAAGAGGAAACAGCTAGTGAAAATGAGAGTGCAGCCGAGGAGGCGGAGGCCGGCATAGCCGAAACCACCCCGGTCCCGGAGCCGAATGAACCCCAGGAGCTTGTCGAAACTCCTGAAGTTGAGGCGGTCAAAGTAGCTCCACCTCCGGAGCCGGAGCCGGCCATAGTGTCGCAAGATATTGCAGAAGAGGGACTTACGGCTCATAATCCGGCAACAGGTGAAGTTGAGGGAGGCACTCAGTCCAAGACGGCCTCCGTCCTTTTCCTGATCCTCGGCGGGGTTGGAGCCACGCTGATTTTATTAAGAAAGCGAGCCGCCGCCTAAGCGGCTGGCTAGCTACCAGGCCCTGCCCCAGAGCTCGTCCATGTCTGCTGCTTCGCAGCGCCTTGGATTGGTTCTGTGGCAGTGGTCGGCCAGGGCGAGCTCGACGAGATGTTCACGATCTTCGGCTGGGACTCCAAGGTCCCTAAGCCGGGGAGGTATTGCGAACGCCTCGTTGAGTTCCCTTGCCCAGCGGATGACCCGGTCCAGGCGAGTGCTTTCAGCACCGGCAGGATCTATTCCTGCTGCTGAAGCTATTCTGGAGGCCTGTTCATTGCTGATTTGCTCCCGGTTGAACTCCAGGCAGGCCGGCAGCAGCGTTGCATTGAGAACTCCATGATGGATTTCATGCAGGGCTCCTATTGCATGTGACATGGAATGGCCGACTCCGAGTCCTTTTTCGAAGCCGATTCCAGCCATCATGGCGGCCATCAGCATTTGAGAGCGCGCCTCTATGTTTGCTGGCTCCTGCATGACGAGGGGCAGGTTGATGCAGATACGATCCAGTGCGCCCAGGGCTATGGATTCAACTACCGGGTGAACCCTGGGGGACAGGTATTCTTCG
>CAZTRG010000187.1:0-7520 GCA_964615885.1 uncultured Planctomycetia bacterium
CCAAGGGCAACGATGACGTTCTGGTTCGACACCAGCATGAGCTTCAGCGGGTTCATCATCTCGCTGAATTTCTCAACCCCCCCGTTGGTGAACAGGTCGGCGAGGAGAAAGACGAGCAGGACAACGGCCAGGCTGAGAAAGGGGAGCAGGGCCCGGTAGATACGGGCAAATTTCAGGCTGCCGGTTTTACTGCCTGGCCCGGGGGTCAATTTTTCAGCCACTTGGAAAGGTCCGGCGAATGCAGCTCTTTCATCTGCGGAGTATTCATATTCTCAGGAGTAGCGACCTGCACGCCCGTGTCTACGTAGGATTCAAGTTTCCCGCCCTTGATACTGTCTACAACTGACATGACCCCCAGGTAGGCCATGTTGATAGGGTTCTGTAAAACGAGGCCGTCGATATCACCCTTGGACAGTGCCTGCACCAGCTTCTCGCTGGCGTCAAAGCCGACGAACTTGATCTTGCCGTTGAGCCCGGCCTGCCGCAGGGCGCCCAGCATACCGGCTGCGGATGATTCATTCGGGCAGAAGATCCCGTTGACTTCGTCTTTGAAGCGGGTCAAGAGGTTCTGGGATTTCTGGTAGGCCTGCTCCTCGGTGGCGCCGGCGCGCTGGTCCGTCGAGATCAGCTCGATATCCGGGAACTCCTTCTTCATGGTGTCGAGAAATCCATTTTCCCTCTGCATGGTGCTTTCAGAGCCGACCTGGTAGCGCAGCAGGATGGCTTTTCCTTTGCCGCCGAGCACCTCGCCAAGCCGTTTCGCCCCGAGGACGCCGCCCTGGTAGTTGTCGGTCGCCACGTAGGTCGCAAAATCTTTTCCGACCTCGGCATCGAGCCCGCTGTCGAAGATGACCACGGGGACACCCCTGGAGGCCGCCTCCCGAACAGGGCGGACCAGGGCTGTTTTATCCAGCGGGGCCAGCACGATCCCGTCTACCCTGCTGGAGATAAAGGTCCGAACCAGGTTGATCTGCTCCTCGGTGTTGTCTTCTTTGAGCGGACCCTTCCAGATGATTTCCACCTTCTGAGCGCTGCCGGAGTTGATTTCTCTCTCGGCCTTGATCGCCCCGGCATGCACCATCTTCCAGAATTCGTGGGTGGTCCCCTTGGGAATCACGGCGATGCGCAGGGCATCATTTGCAGGGTCGTCCTGCTGGCCGCCGCAGCCGGTAAACAGCAGGCCGCTCAGCAGGAGGCAGAGGGCCCCGGTAAGTAAGCGGATGGGTGCCGGTTCTTTTAAGTTCATGATTTGCTCCGCGACGGTATGTTCTATTTCAGACGGATTTGAAAGACCTCCCATTTTATGAAAGCACTCCTGAGGGGTCAATACAGGCAGCAAGCAGGTTTCTGGCCGGCAAGGGACCTTTCCGGGCCGGCCTTTCTGGGCTGGACAATCGTTCCAGCGGTTTTACAATGGAAAATCCAAGGAAGTCTGCGGCTGTGATAGTGCAGCCGGGCAGGCTTTCCAGGCTCAAAATTATTCTTCATGGGGAATAACCGAGAATGTCTCTCAAAAGAAATTCGATCATCACGGCGGCTCTGATACTTGTTTTAACTGGCACCCTCCGGGCGAATGACCCAATCGGGGAAGCCATCGATGCGGGCACCGATTATCTTCTTGGTGAGGTAAAGGGCAAGCAGGTAGGTACCAGGAAAGAGGGGCAGGTTGCGCTTGAAACCTATGCCCTGGTTGTCTCTGGAGTCAGCGTCAACCACCCCCTGATCAAGAGGAACTTTGATTACCTCTTCGGCAGGCTCTCCAAGAGCAAGCACACCTACACCCTGGCCTGTTACATCTTCGCCCTCGATGCCGCCATCTCCCAGATCGAGCAGGATCTCATGATTCTCGCTCCTGCCAAGGTGCAGGTGCTGTTCAAGGATGATCCGCGTATCGGTAAGCTCTACCGGCCGCACCTGAAAAAGGCGGTCGACAACCTCGCCTCTATCCAGATGGCCGGAGGCGGAGGCTGGAGTTATGGCCCATCCAAGGACAGGTTTGACAATTCCAACGTGCAGTTTGCGGTGCTCGGCCTTGGAGTCGGGGTCAAGCGGAACATCCCGATCAACAGAAAGGTCTGGCTGAAAATCGTCGACCATTTCGTTCTCGGCCAGCAGGAAAAAGGTCCCGAGGTCGAGGAGCGGGTCACGATGATGAAGCCGTCGGATATCGACGCGTGGAATTCAAAGGTCAAGTTGATCGATGGCGACAAGAAGGAGCCTGAGCCCGCCGCCAAGAAAGGCGCCCGGCCGAAGAAGAGCGACAAGGGCCGCACCACGGTGGTGGTGACCCCGGAGAACCCCGAGGTTGGTCTCGAAGGGATCAAGGTCTATTCAAGGGGTTTTGATTACACCAATAAGGGGGGGGCCACCTGGAATATGACCTGTGCGGGGCTGTCATCCCTGATTCTCGCTCGCGAGGCCCTGGAGAAGAGAGTTCCCAAGCAGCAGCTCAATGCCCTGAACAAGGCCGTGCGCGATGGCTACGGCTACCTGATGACCCACTGGAAGCCGACCGGGAGCTACTATGGAATGTACAGCCTGGAAAAGGTGGGCGATCTTGGCGATGTGAAGCTCTTTAACAAGCACGACTGGTTCGAGGTGATGTCCAGTTACCTCATCGGCCAGCAAAGGGCCGATGGAAGCTGGGTCAGCAGCCACGGCCACGGTGAAAATGGCGAGCCCCGCATTGCCTCCTCCTTTGCCCTGCTGATTCTCAACCGGGCCAGCTCCCTGATTACCAAGAATCCCAACAGCCGTATTATCGTCTCCGGTAAGAGCAATCCCGGAGAGAGTGGTGCCAGGGACTGGGTCTTTATTCCCGCCCTGGACAGGACGATTCACTATCCCACCCTGATGCGCCACATCCGATTGCGCCCCAATGTCAAGTTGATCAAGTTCCTCGAGAACATCGTTGATAACTATCCCCAGGAGTTCAAGGGTGAGCTCATTCCGGATATGGCGAGTGTGCGCGATGCGATCAGGAGCAAGTCGGTTCGAACGGTCATCGACTCGCATCTCGAGAAGATCACCGGCTACGAATACAAGGACTGGAAGGATTACCTCAAATGGCACCGCAGGTGGGAGAGGATCATGGCGATCGGTCTCTCCAAGAAGAAGGAAAACGTGCAGGATCTGCTGACCTATTACGTCAGCACGAAGAAGAGCGTGACCCTGAAAAAGGCGGTCATGTGGGCCCTGGTCCAGTGCCAGTCCAAGGAGGCCCTGCCGCTTCTGCTCGCCGATCTCGATAGTGCCCATGAGACTGTTCGCCGGTCGGCCTACGGTTTCATCAAGGCCTACTTTGTCAACTTCCCGCCGTCCTTCAATGCTGCGGCTGCAGAGGCAACGAGAAAGGCCCAGGCTGAGAAGGTGCGCACCTGGTGCAGTGCCGAGATGGCCAAGCAGAAAGCCAGGGGCTAAGCTTTGCCCTGAAACCTGCCCTGAAACCTGGGATGAAACCTGAGACGGGTTCTGTGAAACGCTGGATCATCATCGCCAACCTGGTCGGCCTTTTGCTTCTCGGGCTGCTGCTGGTCGTTGCCATCCTCCTGGAGGATGAGCGCGAGGTGGACCAGGCGGGACTCGGCGCCGTGACGGCAAGCCACCAGGAGGATCTGCTTGCAGCCAGCGGGCCGCTGTTGAATTACAAAGACCCCTACCTGCGCGGCCGGGGAGACTGGTTTCGTTCGCGCTATACGGATTTGAGGCAGGAGCTTGAGAAGCTGGAGGTGCCCGAGGAGGGATTCTACGAAACCAGGGTTGTCCGTTCGGCGATGACGGAGGGCCCCTGGCTGTCGAATCTCTCGCCAGAGGACCAGGAGCGCCGGACGGTAGCAGAGGGGCAGGTCGTCGAAGCGCGGGCTGTCTTCAGCATCCCGGGAGTTAAGCCCCTTGAGGTTCTTTCTTTCCTGATCTGTTCTGATTTCAAGGCGCAGCTTCCCAATGATGCGATGGACCATATCGGCCAGGTGTTTCCCGGGCCCGGGAGTTCGGCAGAGTTCGAGAATTCCTGTCTCGACGAGCCGCCTGAGCTGAAGCCCAACCAGGTTCTCACCCATGAAGTCTGGAAACCAGCCCTGCTTCGAAAGGGTACCGATATCTGGTTTATTAACGAGCTGAGGCGGGAAGGGGACTGCCTGTATTTTATTTACCGCCTGGTAAAGTCCTGCCAGCCATCGGACTCCTATAACCAGGTTCGCCTGGCTACGGGTCAGTATGCAGTCGTGGCGACGGAGTCGGGTTGCACTGTTCTTCTCAAGAGCTATTACAACGGGCAGGCGATTCCCGGCGGCTTCGATTTCGTGGTAAGAAGCCGGACCAATTCCTTTTACAAGGGGATCGCGAAATTCCTGGCAGAGAAGGTGCCCGGCTGGCAGCCATCTGAGCCCGCCAGGGAATGGATCGAGGGCCTGGGGATAGCGGACTAGCGTCCTGAGCGCCGGATGGTGGTGCCACCGAAGGAGTTGACGGTTCTCGACCGGCCGGTCCTGGCAGTTGAGACGGCCCGCCTTGTGACGCTTTCCTGCTCATGCAGTGGGGGGATATAGATCAGCAGCTGGTTGGTTACAGCATGTGGAACGATTCGCACGCCGGCTCCGTAGCGGCTTTCAAGAAGAGGTCGCAGCGTCTGGGCGAGATCTTCAGCCCGCAGCCAGCGGCAGGGGTAGATCAGCGTACGGTTGACCCGGATGGCGTAATCACCCCGGTCGAGGCGCTCCCGTTCCAGCTCTTCGAGTTCACCCCGGGATTTGCCGGCAGTGTCCTGCAGGGCGGTGGCATCCCCATCAAATTCCTCATCGAGCCCGGCCTCCTGGAGGCGGTCTTCGATGGATCCGCAGCCGCAGAGAGAAATTCCCGCAAGGAGGAGGGAGAGCCGTGAGAGGTGCCGGAGGGTGGTGAACATCTTTATAGAGCCGTTAAGGGCCGGTCTGTAGAAGCCATCTATACTACCTCTCCCCGTGTTTGCTGCCCTGGAATTTTTTGAAGATCAGCAATTCCACCAGCAGGGCCAGCAGAATCAGGGATCCTGCGGCTGCCAGCGCTGCAGCCGGCCAATCCGGGAGAGCCCAGGCGGCCGTCCCGCAGGCCAGGGGCCCCGACATCAGCCCCAGGGAGAGCACCGCCTCATGCAGGCCGCTGTTCCTGCCCGCCTTCGAAGATGCGGCAAGCCCGTAATAAAAGCTCAAGGAGTAGGACAAGGAGCAGAATATTCCCAGCAGGGGCAGGAGGATGAAGTAGTGGGCCAGGCTGTCTGCACCGCTCAACAGGAGAAGCGAACTCGCGGCCAGGAGCTGGAAGAGAAAAAGCCAGGCCGGGGAATAATTCCAGCCTTGGAGCCTGCGCAGGGTGAGGAAGCCCCCGAATCTTGCCAGGTTGATGCTCAGGGCCAGCAGGCCGACCATTCCCAGGCCGATTTTAAGGTGCTTCTCTCCCAGGTAGGGAAGCTGGTTGGTGATCCCGTTGATGGCGAAGTAGGCCGAAAAGTTTGCTATCCAGGCCACCAGCAGCAGGTGTTTGCTGCCGGTGCCGGCCTCGATGGTCTCCAGGTTGTCGCTGGTTCCGGGGTGGGCTTCTATTCGAAGTGGCGGCAGCAGCAGGAAGAGAGCCAGGCCGGCGAGGGCCAGCAGGAGAATCGTTCCGGCCTCAAAGCTGAGCCAGCTATAGAGCTCAGGTCCGCCGTAGCTTCCCAGGCAGATTCCCAGGGCCCAGACACAGTTGAAGGTCCCTGCAGTTTTCCAGAGGTTCCCCGGCTTGCTGGCCTCTCCCATCTCGCGCTCCAGTGGGGCCCAGTAAAAACCCAGGCCTAGCCCGAGAATCGGGGCTGCGAGGTAGAGCCCCCAGAGGCTGTCGCTGAAATAGATAATCGGAATAGCAACCAGCGAGACGATCGCCGCTCCCGGCAGGTAAAGAGTACGGGAGCCGACACGGTCACTCAGGCGGCCTGTGAGTATGCAGACAATCGTATAGGTCGCCTGGATGATGGTGCCGATCAGGCCCAGCTCAAGAGGCCCTGCATCGAAGCTCTTCAGGGCCCGCATCGGCAGGAGAAGATTGGCGCCATAGGCCGCGGCGTCCATGCAGAAGGCAGCAGCGTAAATTCGCAGGCGGGCTGTGGACATAAACTCAGGAGGCCTCTTTGAAAACCGGCATCACCAGATCTTTGTTTTCAATTCCCCGTTTACCTTGAAGACGCGCCCGCCGAGACTGATCCTGTCCGGCTCCATCCCCTGGTAGATCCGGACCTGCTCAGCCCTGAGGTACATCTTGCCCTCCAGGGAGCGTACCGTGAAGAAGGCGGGCTGTTCATAAACCAGCCCATCTGCCTCCAGGGCGCAGAAGGCGAGAAAGAAGGGGTGGCGGACGTAAAAACCGTAGGGTGGCAGCACGACCTTCGCCAGCTCATCGCGCCAGGGCTTCTTGCCGAAGTTCACCACGACCCGCAGGTCGGCGCTGAAAAAGCTCTCCTGGACGGAGCCATCGGGACTCAGGAAGCGATGGCTGGTGAGCCGGTTTCGTGCGCAGAGGGGAGCCAGCCAGGCAGCCACCTCGTAGGTGTTTTTGATGAAAATATCATGGGGCGTGAGCTTCCTGCCCCGGCTCCAGCCGCCTTCGCGTGCGAAGATCGCTGCTGGCTTCTCCTGGAGGGGGGGTGAAGGGGCCGCGGGCTTCTTGAAATAAAGCCCAGGGGGGAGCTGGTAGGCCGGTGCCTGGCCATAGAGCAGGTAGCTGAGGAAGCCGGCCGCATCTGCCGGGCCCAGTGCCTGGCCCGGGCTGCCGCTGAGCCGGGCGTTGTGTCCGAAGCTTGCAGGGAGCAATGGGAAAAGATTCTTCGATGCGGGCGCGGCGAGCTTTGAGTGCAGGGCTCCGGCTCCAAGGGCGGCGATCCGGAAATCGCCGGGAAGGGCGGGGCTTATCCCGGCAAGGCCGAAGATCTTGTCGGCATCCTGCAGAAGGGCAGTCCGGCTCTCAAGCAGCTTTGCCCAGTCCTTTGTTGCAGAGCTTGCGGTGGAGGCCTCCTGGATCACCAGGAGCTGGGGGTCGAAAATCGACTTCAGGTTGTGGAGGCTTTCTTTAGACCTGGCCGTGCCGAGCGCCGCCTGCCAGGAGGTCTCGCGCTTGTAGGCGCTCTCCACCGGGGCCCTGTAGAGCTGCTCGAGCTCGAGGGAGAGCCCGAAGAGATGACCCCGCGCCCGGATCTGGCCCGCTGCCAGCGCGAGCGCTTCGTTGCCGCCACACTCATCTGCTGCGCTCCATTCGGAAAGATCGCCGCCCTCTCCATTTCCTGTTGCCAGCCAGTCGCCGGCAAGGATGGCTGCGTGCTCGATCCCGAGGACCTCCTTCCAGTGCCGGGAGATCGCGTCCAGCTGGCTGAAGGAGTGCCGGGCTTCACGCCCGGCCAGGGGGGCGCCGGACTCCGCTGTCATGGAGGGGCGCCACATGGCCGCTGCGATGAATGACCTCAGGCTGTCTTCCTTGGATGTTTTGTACCGCAGGGAGGGAACCTTTTCCCTGCCGTTGAA
>CAZTRG010000188.1:0-2622 GCA_964615885.1 uncultured Planctomycetia bacterium
AGAATTGAAAGCTGAAGGGAAATGCTCGGGAGGACGCCGTTGGTACGCGATCAAGGAGCAACAATTCGAAAGAATCCAATCGCGCCATCGACAGGCAGAGTCAAGGGGCTTGCAACGTCTATGTCCACGTCTTCCCAGACAGGTGCGTTTAGACTTGCAGCTTTCTGTACCGTATAGGGACCCATGCCGCCCTTCCACTCCATAATTAAGTTGGCGCCGGTACCATCCAGGTCTAGGCCGGTGATTTGGATTGGTTCATCATTGAAGACGGTAACGAATACATACTCGGTGACCGCTAAGTCGTTAACGTCATCAATAACCACAGCACTCAGAGCATGCTCCCCCCCTGAAGCGCCGACCCACTCGGAGTTAAAGGGCTTTGTGGTCGATTCAGCGACCAATTCTCCGCCAGCGAAATATTGCACGCGCACGATTTCGCGGTCCGAGTCGCCAATTTCCACCTCAAGCGAAATCGCTTCTCCCGATTCGAATTCTTCTCCATCCACAGGTGTTATCAGGATCACCTCAGGCAAAGCCGGTGATCCTTCTCGCGTCTCCGGTGGTCCCAGTGGGCCAAAGTCGTTGGGGTTAAAGTCGATATTGTCGGTAATATCAAATTTGTCGAAGAAAGACCCGTCTTCACGGCGTGCCAGTGAAATGGTGTACAGTCCAGGTTCGTCGATTTCGATGGTATAAGGCGAAGGTCCATCTTGTGGATCGCTCAACCATACAAAATCGGATTTTCCGGAAAAACCGCTCATACTTGCCTGATTGCCATCGACGCGATTGGCTGGACGTGCGCCATCCAGCAAAAACCAGCTCGAATCATCGTTGCCACTGTCCCCGCTTGCGCGATACCAAACGATGTGGACGTCGGTGTAAATGAACTCCACATCATATAAGAGTTGGGATCCCTCATTGCCTCCGGCGCCGTTTGGCAGAACCATCGACACACCTCCCGAAGGTGTACCGCGAGAGAAGTTTTCCACCCAGAGATCGTCGGTGTTGACGTCATAAGACTCGGCCTCGAAAACGATCAAGCCATCCTCCGTTTGTGGGAGTAGGTAGCCAAGGCTGTAGAATTTCACTTGGCCTCCATTTAGAATATTTGGCGTCGCCGCAGTATCAGCAATGTTGTTTAGCGAGACGGTGTATTTGGCGCCTACAACCATTTCGGAAGTTTCCAGCAACACGGTGCGGGAATTGCCAAGTAATAATGCGCTGACAACTTCCGTGGCTCCCTCGGCGCTGGTGATCTTGTAATTTTCAGCCATCTCAGCGGAAGCGACACTCAAGGGCTCTGAAAACGTCACAAAAACGTGCTGTTGGATCGCGTTACCTTGGGCTCTAAGCGCCTGGGGTGGATCAGTTTCTGGAACGACCGAAATAATCGCCTCCTGACTTACGGTCGAGGCTCCAATGGTCGTTGCATTAAGACGCAGAACAGCCCCGTCCCAATCTAATGTGAGCGGACTTATCGTGAAGGTGGTTCCGGTTTGCCGGGAAAGGTTGATGAATTCATCGCCGACTTTGCGTTGCCATTGCAAGACCATCAGGGCGTTTTCGGGTGTGATCATCGCATCACCGGTAAGAGTTACAGACGTGTTTTCAACTCCCTCGGTATCCACGGGATTCAGAGTGATTTCCACTTGGTTGTTGCTCTCCACCTCTTCACCCTCCCGTGGGGTCGAAGGCGGTCCGAATTCCCCGAAGTTGTCCGGGTTAAAGGATGAATCGGTAGTTATAATGAATTTATCGACAAAGGCTCCATCCTCACGGCGTGCGACGGCGATGGTGTGCAACCCGGGTTCGTCGATGTCAAAAGTCATTTGACCTCCACCATCCTGAGCTTTGCTGTTCCATTCAAAAATGGCACCATTGAATCCGGTCATGCTGGCCTGGTTGCCCGTAGCTCGATTCGGCGGTCGTTCGCCATCTAGATGAAGCCAAATGGAGTCGTCTTTGCCACTGTCCGCCCCGGCGCGATACCAAATGATATGCGTACCTGTCTTGGTGAAAATAATGTCGTATTGCAACTGGGTGTTGTTTTCATTGCCGTCGGCACCATTGGGGATCAGCATGGAAACTTCACCGGACGCGCCTTCGCGGTCAATATCCGCTATCCAGAGTTCATCCGGGTTCCGGTCAAAATCCTCGGCTTCCCAAATCACGAAACCGTCCTCTCCTTGAATCAGGGGACTCTGCTCCTGGGCCTGCGTCTGCACGAAGAACAAGCCCAGGGCTATTGCCGGCGCTAGGGTGCTCCGAGTGATCAGACACTGCCACACGCTGACAACACCTTTGGTAATCCGATGTTTTTTCATAGTATTATGGTTTAGGGTTGGTTTAGTTTTCAATGGAGCAAGTATTCAAACGTGGCTTTCTAGGCACAATTGTTAGCCAGTTATCCCATCCAAATCAACAACATTCATCTGCAACGCAAAAAGTACTTTAAGGGGTATTGCTTGGGTAATTTATCCTCGCCAACATACGAAACAGCTGCCCTCCTCCGCAAACACGGCGGCAAGACGGGTGAAGAATTGAAAGCTAAAGAGAAGTTAGAATGAGCAAACAATCGGGCCTGTTCAAACTAACGATAGCATTGGCCAAGTTTAGATAACT
>CAZTRG010000189.1:0-6836 GCA_964615885.1 uncultured Planctomycetia bacterium
AGCTGGCCACTGAGTATGTAATCCTTCCCAAGCTCAAAGCAGGATCCCCGCAGGGGAACGAGATCATCGGATTCGGCAGGGGAGAGGAGGGCCTCGTTAAAGATTTCAGCCTTGCTGCCGCCTTTGCCTTTGCCGGAGCCAGGGATTCCATGGCAACCCATGAGGGACATTGCTGCCAGTACCGCGAGGGTAATGACCAGGGACTGGTGGACCTTGGTGGAGAGGTAAGAGTTTTTCACGAAACAGGCTCCTGGTTGTTGTTGGTGGTGTTGATTTCCACCCTGATGTTTCTGGTTTAAAGCGAGAGTATAAACTGCATGAATCCCGGCCGGAAAGGGCCTTTTGTCCTTCTGTGACGGTGCGCGGCAATGAAGTATTCAATGCGGGGGATGTTTTCCGGGAGCCGGGGATGCAGGGAATCCACAGAATGACACTTTTATCCGGAAACGGCGTGGATTTATAATGAACGCTCAAATGGAAACATAATCCTGGTGGCTTGCTGACTATGAAATTACCTCATCTGACCGTCCGCTCTTTACTGATCCTTCTCGTCTCCTTTGCGAGCTTGAACCCTTCCCTTGTTTCGCAAGATAAGCTCCCTGCTGAACAGCTGGACTTTTTTGAAAACAAGGTCCGGCCATTGCTGGTCGGGAAGTGCTACAAGTGCCACTCCTCTGAAGGCAGGAAGCCCAAGGGGGGATTGACCCTGGATTCACGACAGGGCCTTCTTGGTGGCGGGGAGAGCGGCCCTGCCCTGGTCCCTGGAGACCCAGAACGGAGCCGGTTGATCGAGGCGGTTCGCTACGAGAATCCCGACCTGCAGATGCCTCCTAAGAAGAAACTCAGCGAGGGGGAAATTGCCACCCTGGTGAAATGGGTCCAGATGGGGGCTCCGGACCCTCGCACCGGCAGGAAGGCCGCTGTAAAAGCCGGGGAGTTTGATATACCGGGCCGCCGAAAAGAGCACTGGGCCTGGAAGACTGTGTCCCCGGCAAAGGTCCCCGCTACCGGGAGGCCGGAGTGGGCACTGGGTGATATTGACCGCTATGTTCTTTCGGGGATCGAGAAGGCAGGGCTCGAGCCCAACCCCCAGGCCTCAAAGAGGGTTCTTGCCCGGCGCGCTTTTTATGCGCTTACAGGGCTGCCGCCCCGCCCCGAAGAGCTTGAAAGCTTCCTTCAGGATGATTCGCCGGAGGCCTTCTCCAACCTGGTTGACAGCCTGCTGAAGTCGCCTCACTACGGTGAGCACTGGGGGCAGCACTGGCTCGACCTGGTGAGGTTTGCAGAGACCAAGGGGCACGAGGCCGACTATCCCATCCCCGAGGCCTGGCGCTACAGGGATTATGTGATCAGGGGGTTCAATTCCGATGTTCCCTATGACCAGTGGATCGTTGAGCACCTTGCAGGCGACCTCCTTGAAGACCCCCGGGTCGATCCGGGGCAGAAGACCAATGAGTCGATCCAGGGCACCGGCTTCTGGCATTTCGGGGAGGCGACCCATTCCCCGGTGGATATTCGCGGCGAAGAAGCTGACCGGATCCATAACCAGATCGATGTCTTCTCCAAGACCTTCCTGGGCCTGAGTATTGGTTGTGCCCGCTGCCATGACCATAAGTTCGACGCAATTTCCCAGGCTGACTATTACGCCATGTTCGGCTTCATCCAGAGTTCAGGCTTCCAGCTGGCAGATGTCCTGGAGCCGAAAAAAAAGAAGGAGCTTGCGGTGTCCCTTGAAGCTGACAGGGAAAAGACCCGGGCGGAAATCCTTGGGGAGTTTTCAGCACTCAAGCGCGCCCAGCTCAAGAGCTTCCCGGCCTATCTTTCCACGGCGGCTGAGGCCCTCCGGCTGGGTCCCCTCGAGGCAAAGGCCGCGCCGAAACCCAACAAGTCCGGCGATATCGTTTTTGAAGACTTTGAGACACCCGGCTATATCGGCTGGACGGTTAAGGGGGTGGCCTTCGGGTCGGGCCCGCGAAACCAGGGCAACCTGCCGAAAGGCCAGGGAGTGGTAGGAGCCCGTGGCAAGGGCTTCGTCAATTCGCATTCCTTTGTCACCAGGGGGAAGGTCAAGGTCGGCGACCAGTTCACGGGGACCATGCTTTCCTCAGCCTTCAAGATCGACAGGAGGTATATCAACCTGCTGGTTGGTGGGGGCTCCCACAAGGGCGGCACCTGCGTTGAGCTGCTGGTTGGCGGCAAGCCGGTCGCCTCATTGACGGGCTCTAATGCAAATCGGATGGGGGCAAAGTCCATCGATGCAAGCGCCTGGGCGGGTGCAATGGGCCGGATTCGGATCGTCGATTCAGTGAAGACAGGCTGGGGAAACATCGGGGTCGACCATATTGTGTTCAGCAACGAGCGAGCAGCCGGCGAGCCGGTTGCAGGAGAGGATGCGGGCCTGCTGGCACGGATCAATGACCTTGCCGCCAGGAAGAAGCTCCAGGCGGGAGTTCTGCAGAAGGTTGTCGCCTCTTTGAAGGCGGCCGGAAAGGACACAGCCAATCCGCTTCATGCATTCGCCCGGATCACGGCCGCCGGAGATGGGGCTGCTGAGACTCGAGATCAAATTGTTACCCAGTGGAGCCAGGCTTCAGCGAAACACCAGGAGCAGCGCGCAGCACGCAAGGTCGTCAAGCATGTCAAGAACGGCGAGCGGAATTACAAGAAAGAGGAGCGGCCCTGGAGCGGGGAAAAAGACCTGGTGGTGGATTACGGCAATCCCGGACCGGAAGACTGGATTGTAAGTGGGTATCGCTTTGGAGGGCGCCCCCTTGCAGAAGGTGAGCTCCTGGTCGGGGACAGCAACCAGCCTGTGAGGGAATTCGTGGAGGTTGGACGTGCAGATGGGGAGGCCAACTCCAGGAAGTTCCACGGGCTCCTGCGAACGCCGACCTTCGAGGTTGTCGGTGACACGCTCTGGTACCGGGTTCGCGGAAGCTGCCAGGCTTTTCTCGCAGTCGATTCTCACCGGACCGTTCATGGACCGCTGCATGGCGTTGTTCGCAGAGGGGTCAAGGGCGACGCGAACACCTGGAGATGGCATGGCCACAATGTGAAGGACTATCTCGGCCACCGGGTCCATCTCGAGTTTTCCGGATTCAGCGAGAACTTTGCAGTCTCGCGGGTTGAATTTGGCGCGGGCTCCCCGCCTGGAGATGACCCCTTGAATCCTGTTGTCCTTTCCCATGTTTCCGGGCTGAAGGATCTGAGCCCGGAGGGAATGGCCGGGTCTTTTGCCGCGCAGCTTCAAAAAAGCCTCGATGCGGTGGCCGCTCCCGGCGCAGGGAAGGGCCTTGCAGGTCATGCGAGGCTCATGAACTGGATCCTTGCCAGCGAGGGGTTGCTTGAACAGGTGGACAGTGCGAGGCTTCGTAAGCTGGCCACCGAATACCGCGTTCGTAAAGCTGAGACCGAGAGGTCCATCCCGGGAACACTCAGGGCCCTGGCCTTGCTGGATGGAAACGGGGAAAATGAGCCCCTTCATATTCGCGGGAACCACAACAATCGGAGCAAAGACCCGGTGCCCCGGGCCATACTGACAGCATTGAATACTCCGAAAGGAGCTGGAGAGCAGCCGGCACTGGGCAGCGGGCGGCTGGCCCTGGCAAGAAGACTGGCTTCGCGAGAAAACCCGCTGGTAGCCAGGGTTATGGTGAACAGGGTATGGCATCACCTCTTCGGGAGGGGGATTGTCTCTTCCTGTGATGACTTCGGAGTCATGGGGGCGCCTCCCACCCATCCGGCCTTGCTGGACCACCTTGCCCATTCATTTATGGAAAATGGCTGGTCAGTCAAAAAGCTGATCCGGTCGATCCTCCTGAGCAGGACCTATGCCATGTCCAGTGCGCCGCAGGCAAAGGGGAACGAGGTGGATCCAGAGAACAAGCTCCTGCATCGCATGCCGATCCTGCGTCTTGATGCGGAATCGATTCGGGACAAGGTCCTGGCCGTTTCCGGGCGTCTTGACAGGCGTCTTTTTGGCAAGGGAGTCATGGTCCACATTACGGCCTTCATGCGGGGAAACAGGAGCCCCGGCGGCAGCGGGTTGTTTTATGTTAAGGGGAGAAGGTTGATCTACACCGAGGTTCGACGCAACCACCTTTCCTCCATGTTGCTGGCCTTTGACCGCCCGATACCCTTTATGACGATGGGGCGGAGGGTCCAGTCAAACTCGCCTGCCCAGGCCCTCATTATGCTGAACGATCCTTTTGTTCATCAGCAGGTTGATATCTGGGCCAAGCGCCTCCTCGCGCAGAAAGATAATAGCGATGAGGCTATTCTCTCCCAGGCCTATCTCGAAGCATTCGGCCGCTCAGTGCGCAAAGAGGAGGCGGCTGCAGCCAGTGAGTTCCTTGCCGCCCAGCAGAAGCTCTATGGGGAGGGGGAGAAGCTAAAAGCCTGGTACGACCTCCTGCACACATTGATGAACGTCAAAGAATTTATCTTCATTAAGTAACCACTGTTTTATTTCCCGGGGATTTGAGCCATGCATTGCGGTAGATTTTTTTCCAGTCCATTCAGCAGGCGGGAGATGTTGAAGCGTAGCTCCGTTGGCTTCGGTGCTGTTGCTCTTGATGCGCTCCTGGCTGAAGAAGCCAGGGCCGAGGTGAAGGGCCCCCTTGATCCCCGCAAGCCCCATTTCGCCGGCAAGGCCAAGAGCGTTATTTTTCTCTATATGGACGGAGGGGTCTCCCAGGTAGACAGCTTTGACCCTAAGCCACGGCTCAACAAAGAGCATGGCAAGCGCTTCAGCATGAAAATGGAGGCGACCCAGTTCAACAACATCGGGACTGTTTACCGTTCGCACTGGGGATTCAAACGCTACGGAAAGTGCGGAATGGAGATCAGTGATCTCTTTCCCCATATCGGCAAGCATGCCGACAAGCTGGCGATGGTTCGGTCCATGACCGCGCCGTTTTCCGAGCACAACACCGCCAACTTCTTCCTGCACACGGGCTTTGGAGTGCAGGGGCGGCCCAGCATGGGGTCCTGGGTGACCTATGGGCTGGGCAGCGAGTGCCGGGATCTTCCAGGCTACGTTGTACTCAACGGCGGGTTGATCCCCTCCGGCGGGATGGATAATTTCAACAGCGGCTTTCTGCCGGCCACCTACCAGGGGTCCATCTTCAAGGCGGGAGACAAGCCGCTGGCCAATATCAGGCGCCGCGAGCAGAACGCAGTGATCCAGCAGTCCAAGATCAGCCTCATGAAGAAGCTGGATAAGGGTGGACTCGAAAATATCGGCCGGGTCGACAAGCTGGAGTCAGCCATCGCCAATTATGAGATGGCCTTCCGGATGCAGGCCGCGGTGCCGGATCTCGTTGACATCAAGGGTGAAGGGAAGAAGGTCCGGGATCTTTACGGGCTGGACTCTTCCTATGGCCCGACTCGTTCCTACGGCCTCCAGTGCCTGATTGCCAGGAGGATGGTTGAAAGGGGCGTGCGCTTCATCGAGCTGACCTGCCCGAGAATCGGTGGCAATGATCGCTGGGATGCCCACGGCAACATCAAAAAAAATCACGGCGATAATTCCCGCGCTGTGGACCAGCCCATTGGCGGGCTGATCGAGGATCTTCAACAGAGGGGCCTGCTGGAATCCACCCTCATTATTTTCTCAGGCGAATTCGGACGCACTCCTTTCGCCCAGGGTGGCAACGGCCGTGATCACAGCCCGTTTGGGTTCTCCCTGTTTTTCTGTGGTGGGGGGACCAAGGGTGGGACGATCTATGGGGCTACCGACGAGTACGGATACCGGGCCATTGAGAACAAGTGTGACCTGCATGACATGCACGCCACCATGCTTCACATGCTGGGGCTTGACCACCTCAAAACCACCTACCGCTTCAGCGGCCGTGATATGCGCCTCACCGATGTGCATGGGAATGTTCTTCACGACATCGTTGCCTGAGACCTGAACTCTCCAGCTGCTGGTGGCTGCTTCCACTTGCCCACAGGGGGAGGTTCTGGCAGTATGTTGGGCTTGAATAACCATCAATACACCAGTAACAGAGATCCAGAACATGTCGGCATTTCCCGAAATTAATAAAATTGAGTTTGAAGGTCCCGACTCAAAGAACCTCCTCGCATTTCATCACTATAATCCTGATGAGGAGGTGGAGGGGAAGAAGATGAGCGAGCACCTCAGGTTTGGTGTCGCCTACTGGCATACGATGCGCGGCGCCGGAGCCGCCCCCTTCGGCCCGGGAACGGCCCTGAGGCCCTGGGAGGCAGCTGTCGATTCCGTCGAAAATGCGATCAACCGGGTCCGGGTTGCATTTGAGTTCATGGAGAAGCTCGGGGCTGAGTATTATTGCTTTCACGACCGGGATGTGGCACCTGAGGGCGCCACCCTCGAGGAGTCCAATGCGAACCTCGACCAGGTGGTGGTGGCTCTCAAGGAAGAGCAGGAGAGGACCGGCATCAAGCTTCTGTGGGGCACGGCCAATCTCTTCAGCAACCCGCGCTATATGCACGGGGCGGCGCCGAGCTGCAATGCCGCTGCCTTCGCCTATGCATGCGCCCAGGTGAAAAAGGCGGTCGAGGTGACCAAGGAACTCGGCGGCGAGAATTATGTTTTCTGGGGAGGCCGGGAGGGCTACCAGAATTTGAACAATACCGACATGAAACGGGAGGTGGATCACCTCGCGAAGTTCATGCACATGGCTGTTGATTTCGCAAAAGAGATCGGTTTTGACGGCCAGTTCCTTTTTGAGCCAAAGCCCAAAGAGCCCACCAAGCACCAGTATGATTTCGATTCAGCCAACTGCATCAATTTCATCAGGACCTACGGGCTCGAGGACCACATCAAGCTCAACATCGAGACGAACCACGCAACA
>CAZTRG010000190.1:0-3699 GCA_964615885.1 uncultured Planctomycetia bacterium
TGAAAACCGCCTGACGATAGCGGTTTCCGGGACCGGGAGCTCTGGCATGGAGTCGGCCTTCGTCAATGTTGTCGAGCCGGGAGACGAGGTGCTGGTTTGCGTCAACGGGGTTTTCGGAAACCGGATGAGTGATATCGTCGAGCGGATCGGCGGCGTCCTGCACAGGATCGACCGGCCCTGGGGAGAGGTGTTCGACCCCTCAGAGATTGAAGAAGCGCTTCAGCGCCACCCTGGGGTCAAGGCGGTTGCGGTCGTTCATGCTGAAACCTCGACCGGTGCCCTTCAGCCCCTGGAGGAGATCGGCCGGCTTTGCCGCAGGCAGGGCTGCCTCTTCCTGGTTGATTGTGTTACCTCGCTGGGGGGAGAACGCTTTGAGGCGGATGGGTGGAATGTTGATGTGGCCTACAGTGGCACCCAGAAGTGTCTCAGTTGCCCACCCGGCCTCGCCCCGGTCACCTTCAGTGACCGGGCGCTTGAGAAGCTCAAGAGCCGGAAGTCCAAGGTGGTCAGCTGGTATCTCGACCTCTCGATGATTGAGAAATACTGGACCGATGGAGAGAGGGCCTATCACCACACGGCACCCATCTCGATGAACTACGGACTTCACGAGGCGCTCTGCCTGGTTCACGAAGAGGGGCTCGAGGCGCGCTGGGAACGCCATCGCAGCAACAGCGCGAGGCTGGTTGCGGGGCTCGAGGCGCTTGGGTTCCGGCTCTTTGCCCAGGAGGGGCATCGCCTGCCCATGCTGAACGCTGTCTGGATTCCCGAGGGGGTTGACGATGCCGGGTTCCGCAAGGCTCTGCTGGAAGACTACAATATCGAGATCGGCGGCGGCCTCGGCGAGGTGGCCGGAAAGATCTGGCGAATCGGCCTGATGGGAGAGACCAGCTCGGCGGATAACATCAGGACCTTCCTCGAGGCCCTGGAGTGCCTGCTTGAGGATTCAGGGCGCCTCGAGCGTCCGGGTGCAGGATTGGCGGCGGCTGGTTTATAGGGTTGGGGTTTCCTCCGCAAGCCCTCAGGTTCCCGGGCCGATGTTGACGGTTTCGCCGCTGGCGTAGCGGGTGACGGCCTTTTCATCAAGTTCCACTCCCAGTCCCGGCCTGGTGGGAACCATGAAGTTGCCCCGGCCATCAAAGGCGAGCGGCTCGGTCAGGAGGTCATGTTCCCGGATGAGGCGCCCGAAAATGTCACTGGGCAGAGTGCAGACCTTGCAGGCTGCAGCTACGTGCAGGTAGCTGGCCTCGAGCAACCCCAGGTCGACCTCGCTGCCGTGCCAGAAGGGCATGTTGGCCACCTCGGCGATATCCCCGAGCTTCTGGACCCAGGCCATGGGGCCGTTGAAATTGAAGTAGTCCACCGCCTCTTCCTGGATGGCGAGGATGACATCCTGGGGCTTCTGAAAAAGCTCGGCGTAGGGGATCGCTGTGTGGAGCGCCAGGGGAATCGAGCTTTTGTTGCGCAGGTGGCGGTAATTACGCAGGTCCCAGCGAGGGATCGGGTCTTCAAGCGTCCACACGTTACCGACCTCTTCGAGCCGGCGCAGGAAAGGCAGGATCTCCGCCGGCCGCTCCCAGCGGGTATTCGGATCGATAATGACCCGGAAGTCTTCCCCGGCCTGCTCCTTGATTGCCTGGCAGACGGCGACGGGGTCTTCCTCGAGCGAACCCTTGAACTTCAGGCAGTCGTAGCCCTGCTCCTTGAATTCGCCGGCGCAGCGGCCGGCGTCCTCCGGATCACGTTGTCCGAACCAGGCTGAGCAATAGACTCTTTCGCGGTAGGCCCCGCCCAGCAGCTTGTAGGCAGGAACGGAGAGCGCCTTGCCGACGAGGTCGTAGATTGCACACTCGAAGCCATCGTAGGCCCGGCCGTAGGGAATCGGCAGATCTCGAAGATTCATATTCGAGGGGTCTGCCCCGATGAGGGATTCGGCAATCTCCCTCATCTGCGGCTCGCTCACGGCCCGGAGGCTCTCCCCGATGCCGGTGATCCCATCGTCGGTGTGGATCTTCAGGATCCACTTGACGAGGCTGTCAAACTGGACCGACCAGCCCTTGCTCGCGCCAACGCTGAGCATATGGAGAGGGGCGGCCTTGCCGGGTGAATTGATCGCGTTTTCCCGGGCCGGCACGACGACCGGGGTCATTTCGATGCGGCTGATGTTCATGCTTGGTTCCGGAGGTTTTTCCTCAAAGAGCGACCTCTTTCCACTCTGCGACACGTTTTTCGTGAATGGCCGTGCGCCCCAGCAGCGCCATCAGCGTGGCGTGGCGTCCGGCGTCGACGTTTGCCAGCGGCTCCTTGTCCTCGCGGATTGAGCGCGCGAAACTCTGGATCGCCAGCTCGGTGGAGTCCTTCAGCGGCGGCAGGTCAACCTTGGTCTTCTTGCCGCCCCTGGTGACCGAAAGATTGACGGTGCCTTCCAGCTCAAGGGCCTTGCCGGCATCTCCGAAGACGGTCATGTAGAGGCCGCCGAAACCGGAGGCGGCATAGATCACATGCGTGTAGTTCAGGCGAATGTTGCCGGGAAATTCGAAGGTGACACCATAGGAGTCCATCATGCTGCGGCCCTTGGGGCGCCCCTCAAGAGCGTTGATGCCGCCGAAGCCGGCGGCCCGCAGCGGGTGGGCATCGAGCGCCCAGCAGAAGATGTTCATCTCATGAACCGCCTGCTCGACGATCAGGTCACCGGAGAGCTTGCGGTCCATATACCAGCTACCCTCTTTTTCGGGATAGCCGCCAACGTGGCGGGCGCTGTTGATGAAAGAGGTCTTGCCGATGGCGCCGCCCTGGAGCTGGTCGACAAAGCCGAGGAAGCCGGTGTGGTAGCGCCACTGGAAGCCGACCTGGAATTTCTTGCCGGTCTTTTTAACCGCGTCGTAGATCTTCTTGACGCCTTCGGGGGTTGGCCCCAGCGGTTTTTCGCAGTAGCAATGCTTGCCCGATTCCAATACGGCGACGGCGTGCTCGGGGTGCAGGTAGATGGGGGTGGCTACAAAGACAGCGTCAATATCCTTCCTGGCCAGGAGCTCCTTGTAATCGTGAATCCCGGCCGGCTTCATCGCCCCGCACATCCGGATGCCCCGGGCCCGCGCCTTCGGGTCAATGTCACAGATGGCGTTGACCTTCAGTGTCGAGACCGAAACACTGCGCAGCGCGCGGTCGAGCAGGGAGGTGCCTCGTCCGCCGACCCCGATCCAGCCCAGACGAAGAAACTCGTTGGCATCCTGGATATTGGCCAGCGATGAAGCTGGGAGTCCCGCGGCGATAACCGGAGCCGCCGACAGCAGGCTGCCCTTCTTGATGAATTTTCGCCGTGACACGGTCTTCTTCGGTGTTTTCATAGGGACTCCTGGTATTTCAGATGCTGTACAGTGACCCGAGACGACATTGTGATCCGCCGGCAGGCTCAAGGCAATAGTTGGACTTGAAGGCCCGGGTATTTGATATGACCGACAAGATCAGTTTTTATTCCAAGAGCGACTGCCCCTTGTGTGATACGGGCCTGGCCAAGCTGGAGGAGCTGGCTCTTCGCTTCGGGCTGGAGATCGAGAAGCTCGATATCGAAAAAGATGAGGAGCTTTTCGAGCGCTACCGCTATCGAATTCCGGTGGCCGTGTTTCGCGGAGAAGAGCTTGGGTGGGGTCGGTTGTCAGCCGGAGCCCTTCTGAGGCGGTTAGAACAGGTTTTAGCTTCAGA
>CAZTRG010000191.1:0-3331 GCA_964615885.1 uncultured Planctomycetia bacterium
CCCAGCCCTCCAATATCTGGGGCAAGAGAAACAACAAGACCGAGAACTTCCTCCTGCGCGCTCTTCCCGGTCCGGCAGCGACGGTGGAGGTGACGGTCGACTTCAACCCGAAGAAAGAATACGAACAGGCCGGGCTGATGATCTATCTCGATGACGACAACTACATCAAGTTTGACCGCGAGCTCTACGGCGGCCAGTCCTGCACTCTCGTTCTGGAGAGCAAGGCGAAGCCGAAGGTCGTGAAGAAGATTCCCTTTCGCGAGGGGCCGCTGCGCCTGCGCCTTGAAATTGCCGCTGGCAAGGTCAAGGCCATGGTCAAGGCGCCCGGAGGCAAGGAGTGGACCACTCACGGTGAAACCACCCTGCCGGGAAGCCACGACAAGGTAAAGGTCGGCTTGTTTGCCCTGCTGGGGGATAAGAAAAAACCGCGCTGGGCCACCTTCAGTGACTTTATCCTCACCGGGGGGAAATGACGCCGGGGTAACTGCCGGGCAGCTCCTGCCTGCTGTCGGGACTTTTTACAGAGGTGTTGTGATGGCAAAGAAACAGGATGACAAGATCCCTTTGCTGGTTGCGCTGCTGGTAGGAGGAACGCGTAAAAATACGGTGCGGGTTCTCATGGTCCTGGGGGGGGTACTGCTCGTGGGCGGGGCTGCCATCGCGATCGCCTTAGGGGAACCTGCTGGGATCATTGGTTTGGGCCCGGCCTGCCTGGGGTTCTTTATCCTGGTCGGAATCTTCGCCTCCAATTTCGGCCGCTGGGATGGATACAATCCCGCCAAGTACGGCAAGCCGGGAAAAAGGAAGCTGAAAGACACTCCCGGGAACCGCCAGCTCAGCATTCTCTCACGCATGGCGGGTTCCCTCTCCATCCTGCTGGGGGGCGGGATGCTTGCCTTGGAATTTGCATTCGGTAATCCTGGGAACCCTGATAGTTACAATGCCTTTATGACCGGGTTGAAATTGCTTGGCGCGGGAATGGGTATCTGGTTTGTCTGGTTTCTAGCCGCGGCCTTCAACAGGGACTGGCTACGCGGAGAATCCGCCGGCCCCTGAGATTTCCCGGCTTATAGAGGCCGGAACCCCCGGCAGAAATGAGCAAGACGGCCCTGCCCCGCCCTTGCCACCGCCTGCCCACTGGCATAGGCTATGGGCTGCATTGAAATGACCGACCTGGATTAAAGGGAGTGGCTCCGTGCGAAATTTCTTCAGAACAACCATGCTCTGCTTTCTTACCGTTTCGATTTTCACCTCATCGCTTCTTGCCGAGGGTGAGTGGGAGACGACCCCCGGGAGTGACCGGGCCCTTCAGAAGGGGCTTGAGTGGCTCGCCAGGAACCAGGGTGCCGAGGGCAACTGGGGTTCCAACAATCTCGGGCTGGTGGGGATGGGTGCGCTCGCGTTTCTTTCCGCCGGCCATCTTCCCGGCCGGGGTCGCTACGGCAACACCGTCCAGAGAGCGCTGAACTATGTGCTCAAGCACGCCAAGCCCTCCGGGCTGTTGAATATTTCCAACGCCCAGCACGATATGTACAACCACGGCCTTGCCACCTTTGCGCTCGGGCAGGCCTACGGAATGACCAGTGACAAGAAGCTCAACCAGGTTCTCGACAAGGCCCTCAAGCTCATCGCCAACACCCAGGCGGAGGATGGCGGCTGGGATTACCGTGCACGGCGCCAGGGACGGGGGCATGACCTCAGCCTGGTGGTGATGCAGGCCAAGGCGCTGCGCGGCGCCATGGACAGTGGCCTGGAGGTTTCGCCGGAGGTGGTCGGCTCGGCAATCCAGAGCGTGCGAAGGTATTACCGTTCCAAGTCAGGTAAGAACGGATTGACCAATCCGAAGGCGGCCAGCCTCGAGCCCGGCCAGTTCACCTACAACGGCAACAACGGCACCCTGGCGATGGCAGCCGCCGGCGTCGTCTGCCTGCAGGAATTTGGCCAGTACGGCGACTGGCGCATCGGCAAGAACCTCGATGTGATCCAGGTGGCCATCGGCAAGAATGCCAACCCGGGAACCCGCAACGGCCGGCTGCCCTGCGGAGATGCCTATACCCTCTACTACGTCGGGCAGGCTCTCTACCAGGTGGGTGGGAAGCGCTGGAAAGAGTCCTATCCAAAGTTGCGCGACTACCTCGTCTCCAGCCAGATGCTCAGCTCGGGCAATCCTACCCAGGATGGTCTCTGGCAGGGAGGGCATGGAGGACCGCTCTACGGTACGTCGGTGGGGTGTTTCATCCTCGCCATGCCGAACCGCTATCTGCCGATCCTGCAGGAAGGCAAGATTGACAGCATCGTCCGCCAGCTGAAGAAGAAGAAATAAGGCGGCAGCAGATCAGCCGGGCAGTGGTTTCCCGGCCTGGGATCCGGGTGAACAACCTGGTGGAGAAGGTGGAATGAAGAACGCCCAGAGAGTGGTGGTTGCAGTCGGTATTACGCTGCTGGTCTTTTCGCTGCTGGTGATGGCTGGTTGCAGTGGACTTCTCAGGGGCACCTCGCTGTCCGGGGAGACCTCCAGTAAATCCCTGCAGTCGCCCGACGGCTCCTTCGTGATCGAGTTCTCCCTCGGTAAAGAGGGCAGGCCACTGTACAGGGTTCAGCATGGAGAAGATGAGGTCATCGCTGAAAGCGGGGTTGGGTTCCTGGAGGCCGATGGCACCGACTGGACCACCGGCTTTGCCGGCCTTGAAAGGAGCGCGGTCAGCACGCACGATGCGACCTGGAAGCCCGTCTGGGGCGAACGCTCCACGGTTCGCGATCACTACCGTAGTGCGACGATTACCTTCAGCCGGAAGCAGCCCCCGGGGGAGCTCAAGCTCGAGGTTCGCGCCTACGATGAGGGTGTCGCCTTCCGCTACCTTGTCGACTCCCGCGGCGAAGAGAAATCCATCTCGATCGAGCGCGAGCAGACTGAGTTCTGTATCGGCGATGACCACAAGCTCTGGGCCGTCTACTCCGCCCAGGGGAAATACAAGAAGACCAGGCTGAGCAAGATTCGCAGCAGTGTTGAGAGACCCTGCATTATCGAGCCCAGGGAAGGAAAGGTCATCGCCATCGCGGAGGCCGCGATGGTCGATTTTGCCCGGATGCGCCTGCGGCGCTCGGAGACCTCTCCCCACACGCTGGTGTCGCGGCTCCACGAGCCGGTCAAATGCGCGCTTCCCCTGAAGACCCCCTGGCGCGTGGTCATGGCGGCTGAGGAGGCCGGGCAGCTGCTGGACAATAACGATCTCCTGCTGAACCTGAACGAGCCGAGCAAGATTGCCGACCCGGGCTGGATCCAGCCTGGAAAGGTGATCCGCGACGTTACCCTCTCCACCAAGGGGGGGCT
>CAZTRG010000192.1:0-14403 GCA_964615885.1 uncultured Planctomycetia bacterium
GGTACCGAGAGGCTGCCCGAAGGCTGATTCACTCGGAGACCCGGCAGATCCTTCGCCGGCAGATCCTTCACCAGCAGATCCCTCGCCGGCAGAGCCCTCAGAACCTTCCGATCCTTCGGCACCCTCAGAGCCCTCAGAGCCTTCTGATCCTTCTGAGCCCTCTGAGCCCTCTTCGCCAACGCTATCTTCACTCAGGCTTTCTTCGCTGAGGCCTTCTTCCTCTTCACCAAAGCCTAACTCTTCAGCGAGTTCAAGGGCTTCAGCAAGCGGCTCATTGACAATTTCCTCCTGGCCGGAGATTTCTTCGGCACCTTCACCGGTGGCCAATTGGGCTTCTGCAAACTCTTCTGTGGCTTCAGCTGCCTCGGCGGCGGCCTCAGGAGTGATCTCACCATCGCCCTCAGCGACCTCTTCACGCAACTCGGTCAGCTCTTCAACAGCATCCTGCTGCTGCTGCGCGAGGTCGGCAAGAGTTTCGGCAATCGCAAGGTCCCGCCTGATAACTTCTTCCCTGGCACTAAGGCTTTCCTTCGCCCGGGAAAGACCGCTGGCAAGCTCTGATTCCGCATTCGAAATTCCTTCTGCAGATTCACTACCTCCCTCTTCGACACTTTCACCGGCTTCTTCGGCATCACGAAGAGCGGTGGTGGCGCCAGGCTCGACACCTGCCGCATCCTCTGCGAGCTGGCCGGCCTCTTCAGCGCCTTCTTCAACCTCTTCAACGGCTTGCTTGGAAAGCTCAGCGATCGCCCGCTGAATCTCACCCTGCGCCTGTTCCAGGGAATTCCTGGCGGTTTCCTGCGCCCTCTCAGCCAGGGCTGTGTCTTTTTTCTCAAGGGCCTGCTGCGCAGTAAGCGACTGCTGGGCCGCACGGCCGAGGCTACTGCTGGCCTCCTGCGCCGCCCTGGCCACGGCATCATCGTCCTCTCCGATGCCACTTCCCGCTTCAGCAACCGCACCCAGGATGTCCTGGGCCTGGCCTGCAACCTCTCCTACCTTCTCCTGGGCCCCAGCGTTCTTTTCGCCGCCGGGCTGGCCAAGCGCCTCCGACAAGGCGGCCCTCGCCGTCTTGGAGGCCTCCTGGAGAGATTCGCGAGAATTCCCGCTCGACTGCTCAGCTGTCGTCGCATCCCCGTCCAGGATTGCACGAGCAGCCTTGGAAGCGGAATTGTGGGCTTCTCCAAGTGATTTCTTGAGTGCCTCTACGTCTTCGCCCTTGCCGGCTGCACCAGACTCCAGGTCATCGACAAGCCCTGCAGTCTCGTCAGCCACTTCCTGCTGCGTAGCAGTAGCATCGAGTGCCGTAGAAGCTTTACCACTGGCGAGCTCTCCCGCCTGTGAATCAGCCTTGTCCTGGTCGTCAAGGGCTTCCTGGATCCCGGATGAAAGCTGGCGGAGAGCCGCTGCCTCTGGACGCCCTGCGGCCCTGTCCTGGTCCGCAAGTGCCTGCCCAACAAGGCCAAGCGACTGCTTAAGACTACTGAGGGTGTCTCCGATGCTCTTGGGAAGATCCTCGAGGCTTTCCTCTACCGCTGCCCGGGCAGCCGAGACCTCTTCCAGCTGGTCGAGACTCAACTCGACAAGCTCCTCAGCTGTCTCACCAATCTCCTTGCGCAGCTCCTGCGCAGCTGCCGAAAGCTGGGCCGCTGCCTCCGCCGCCGCAGCAGCAACCTCAGCGGCAGTCTCCTTGGAGGCCTCGCCGGGGTTGGCCTTGGCCTTTGTAAGATCATCCTCAAGCTTCTTGAGCTGGGGAGAGAGACCGGCAAGCGTCTTGGAAACCTCAGGGGCTATCCCTGCCAGGGCCTCTGTTTCCAGGGCTACGATCTTGTTATTTGTGACCTGGTTGTGCTTGAGAAGTCCGGCCTGCGCCTCAGTAAATCCTTTCTCAGCAGCAGCCTCTTTACTTTGCTTGGCAATCTCGCGCTCAGCGGCAGCAGCCCGCGAGAGCACCTCGGCCGACCTGGACAGCTCAGCAATCTCAACGGCCTTCTGCTCACGTTCCGCATCGGCAAGGGCCGCCTCGACCTCTGCACTGGCTCGCTCAAGAGCAAGGCTGGCATCTTCGAGGGCTTCTTCTGTTTCTTCAGGCAATTCGGCCACTGCGGATTCTGCCGCCTCTTCAAGCGACTCGGCAGCTTCCCCAAGGGCGCCACCAGCTTCCCGCAACCTTGATCCAACCACAGGAGGAAGATCCTTCCCCTCGCCGATTCCGGCAAGCCCCTCGACCGCCTTCTTTTCAAGGGCACTGGCCGCGGGCAGATCCCGGGGAGCAGTCTTTTCGACGGTTGCCTGCTGCTTGCGAACACCCTGGAGAGTAGCCTTCACCTTGCGGAGATCCTTGACCCGCTTGGCGAGCTGAAGCGCACTGCGCTTGTCGTCCTGCTGGGCGATCGCCGCCTTGAGACGTTCTTCGAGGTTTGCCAGGTTCTCCAGCACTTTAGCCTGCTGCTTCTGGGCATCGTCACGTAACTCATCAAAGAGGTTGCCCGTTGCCTCGTAGGCCGAGGCGCGCGCCTCATCCAGGAGAGCTGCAGAATCGCCCAGGTCCTGAACAACGGGAACCAGCTGACCGAGATCACGCCGGATACCGGATTGCTCATCAACCAGTGTGCGAAGCTCTGCCTCTACATCAAGCTTGGCTGTACCGGTAGTACTCTTGACAGCCTCCTGCCTCTTGATCAATTCCTGGAGCAGCTTGAGAGCCGCTTCGAGATCCGTCCCGATCAGGCCCTGGGTCTCTTCGATCTTTCGAAGAAGCAGTTCAAGAGCCTTGATGATGAGAGTCTGGGACTTGGCAGCGCTGGGGAAATCAGTGCCATCGAGATCTTTCCTGACAGCACTGAATTTTTCATCGATCGCCGCAGCCTTGAGAATCCGCCTGCCATCTGCCGCACCGGCACCAAGCTTTCCGCCCAGCTTGCTGACAGCTTCAAGGCTGCCGACAAGACCCAGGTAGAGCCTGCGAACACCGCGCTGGTCTTCGATAACGGAGAGCTGCTGTGCATCGCGGCTGTCTTCATCGGCAGCCGCATCCTGGGAAATATCCACGGTGTCATCGCGAACCCTGGCCTGGTGGGAAATCAACCGCCGGATCTCAGCGGCAAGAGCAGCCGCCTTGAGGCGGGCAATCAGGTTGTGCTTCTCGAGATAGAGAGTCTGGACAATCTCGCGAACCTTGGTGCTGGCTTCCTTAAAGGATTCCTTCTGAGCTTCAGGGTCCTTGGTCATCGCCTCTTCGAGGATCGTCACAACCCCCTGCATGCTTGTATGGAGGAGATCGTCAATATTGTCGCGCATCTTCTCGATAGCTGCGAAATAGGGTTCTTTCTCAAGGCCATTCTCTCTCAGCTGGCGCAGCTGGATATCGAGAATCCTCTTGAGAAGTTCCGAGGCCAGCTCATTGGCGCTTTCCTGGTCTCCCTTTTTCTTTTCAAACTGGAAACCATCCACTACGGGCTTTGCCGCTGCGTCTTTGCCCTCCTGGGCAGATAAAAGGGGTCCTGCGGAAAGAACGCCTGCTACGACAAGAAGGAATAACCGGTTACGAATCGGCTTCATTTTGAATCTCCAATTCCAAGCTCTTTCTCGATGATCGCGTCGAGTTGGCGAACTGAGTTTTTATCCAGTTCAGTAATCGCGTTCAACAGGCCTGACCTGTCGGTTACGCGTAAGCTCAACGCCTCGCTTCTCGAAGACTCGCCCTCGAGTGCCTCTCCACGATCATCTGTAACTTCTACAATGAGTCGAACTATATCGTCCTTTTTAAGGTCGTACTTTTTAAGGGCGCAAGGATGACTGGCCCTGAACCTGTTTTTATTCTTATCCTCATCCGCCTTTGCAGGCACTGTTAAGGAGTCTACTTTCTCTGGTTCCTGCTGCTGCCGAGACACCTCGACATGCACCTGGACCTTGCCAATACCGTAATCATCCCTGGCAATGAGATCGATCATAGGTGCTGCCTCTGGAAGAACATAGCGAGAAACCAGCGAGGCCTGGACCCGGGGTGGCTTATCAGCCCGGATCTGGATCAGCCCGGCGTATTCAAGCTCGGGCCGGAGATCATCTACATCGGTGACTTCTATGCTGTATTTAAGCCGTTTCCGAACCACTTTGAGGGGCGTCACCTTATCTTTCAGGACCCAGATCGGCCGTTTATCGGCTGATTTTATACCCGAATCCTTTAGGTCAAATTTTTCTTCGCCAATCCTGAGAACGACCGTCTTGAGAGCTTTTTTGCGGCTGGCAAGAGCGAGTTTAATCTCCCCCCCCTCCTGCACCTCGACCTGCAGGAGACCGGTCTCACAATCAATACCCTGTTCCTGGTTGCCCTTCTCATCGACAAATAACTTACAGTCGTTCCCCGTGCCCTCATCCGGATCCGAGGTGTTCGCTCCAACATAATCCGGGGCCTTCGCTGCGAGCTCGACCGAGATAATCGGACGGTCAATACGCTCGATGGTGAACCGCTCCGAATAGGCATCCCCCACCTCTACCTTGAACTCCAGGGTGCCAAGAAGTTGGGAGAGACGGGCTGTGTAGATTCCTGTCAAGTTTCCATCATTATTCTTTTCGGCCACCAGGTTCTTGGAGGATGAAGAGGCGCCGGTGAAGGTGAGTGTCCCACCCTCAGGGAGCTCCCCGTCATTCTTTTGTGAACACTGGACCTGGAATACAAGCGGCTCACCGATCGGCGACCTGTACGAGCCGGCCTTCATCACATCGGTTTTCTGCTCGGCAAAGGTAACCCCACCCGTCTCGGGATTTTTCACCTCAGGACGGATAACGAAAATCGCCTCGATAGTGGTGTTGGTTGGATAGTGTTCTTTGCCGAAAAGCATCCGGTTGAGGAAGGCACTCCCGAAGCCCGGAAAGAAAAAGCAGAGAGACCCTATCAGGCAGGCACTGAGCACAAAGGCCGTTGCCCGCTGGCCCAGGGCGCCGCTTGAGAAACCCTCAGAGACATCGAGGCTCTTGCTCAGCTCTGCAACAGCGTCCTTGACTTCCTCCTGCAGCTCAGCAGAGCCCCAGCCTTCCGCCTCGGGGTTCTCGAACTCAAGGGCAGCGATCAGGTCGCTGTCAATTTCCTTGGTCTTCTCTACCAGCAATGCTGTCTGGAGAAGAGTTTCGTTCTGGCCAAGAAGCGGGCCGGCGTAACGTCTCCAGGCCCGGACCATCACGTAAAGACCGATCAATATCAGCACAAAACGGGGTGCCAGCTCCATTTTAAACGACCAGTCCAGGAGGAAACATCCGAAGAGAATCCAGATCGCGGATGCAAGGAAGCCTGAAAAAGCCGTTGCAAGCCGAACAGATGCCCGGCGCTTGCGAAGACTATCGAGAGCAGATCTTAAGGTTGCGAGTTTTGTACTCATGGCAGATTTACCAGCTTTCTGAACAACCACTCACCAAGCATCAACAGCACGACGAGTATAAAGACAGGCCATGTATTCCACAGGGTCCGGATCTTCATCTCGACCAACTGCGTTGGCCTGGGCTTAATCTCAGTTGTAATGGCATTGACCGTATCGAATTCATAACTTTTGCCGCCGGTAGATACCGCGAGCTGGTCCTGCAACACACGGTTGCGCTTGCCGCTGCGGCGTTCAGCAGAGGTGGCGGCAACCCGGAAGGTGACCTCGTTGAACTCACCCGTTTCAGGGTCCCTGACCTTGAGGGTATGTTCACCCTCCTCAAAGACCTGCACCTCAGTTTCAAACATCCCATCTCGGAGGTTGGCAACCCAGATCTCATCCGTTGCCCCGCCGGGAGAAATATGCTGCGCCAGCAGTCCGCCCGGAGGCAGAGCGTTTTCATCGAGAGGCTCAAAGTCCTTGTTGTAGGCTTCTACAGTCAGCAGGACCCTGTCCTCTTCCTGGTAGCCCTGTCGGTCAGTATTCACCACAAAACGTTTCTGGCTTCCAAGAGCATGGCTGAGCCCGAGGCGATGGATCATCTGGCCCCAGAATTGCCTGTAATACAATTCGCCGTACTTTCGGCGCATTCGCCAGGTTTCATTGAAGCCGAGATAGATGACCTCTCCTTTTCCATAGCGCCGGATCGCGATCAGCGGCTGCGGAGTCTGCCCATCGGAGGCACAGACCTCGGTCGGGTGTTGCAGCAGAACGGTCGAGAGCGGACGCGGCCTGAGAGCCCCATGATACCAGGGAACGAAGCCCAGGTTGTTCCAGGCCCGAAGGTTCTCCTGGGGGCTGTCACCCAACTGCATAAAGGGAACCGAGGCTGCATCTTCTGTCAGCTTTGGCCGGAACTCGCGCTTGGCTCGAATCCTGGAGTTCTGGTCCGGGATCACCGGCAACATATCGCCAATCGGGGTTGAGAGCAGCTGCGCGGGGCCAAAACGCGGCCCACTGATAACAACCAGCCCGCCGCCAAACCTGCCAACGAACTCCTTGACCATTTCACAGAACCTGCTGCTCAGGGTCGAGGCCGGCATGTCACCAAGGAAGATAACATCATTCTGAAAAAACTCGCTCCGGGCCGGAGTCAGGGTCTGGAGGAAGAGATCATTCGAATGCCGCACCTTGGGGTCAGCCGAACGCAGGAAGGTCCTGAAACCTCTTTCGCCGACCAGCTTGTCACGGTAGAAGACCTCCTTGATAAAACGCCATTCCCAGGTGGGCTCATATTCGACGTAGAGCAGGCGAAGGAAATCGTCCTGGATCGTCACCTCGCGCTCCGCCTGGTTGTTGTCGATCACGACCTCCCCATCCTGGGGAGCAACCTCAGCGGAGATGATGAAGCGCCCTGCGGTCTCAGGCGTGTAGGTCACATCAAGGGTCGTGACTTCGTCGGTAAGCTTGACCACCTTCTCCTGGACCACCTGCTTGGTGCCACCTCCAAGACTTCCATCTGCGTTGACCGGGGTGGCGATCACCTTTACAGAAACATTCTGGTCGTCCATGTCGCTCTGGCGGAGGTTGATGGCCAGGGTCGACTTTTCAGCCTTTTTCATGAGCAGGGGAGCCTGGAGGCTGAGACCGAGGTCTTTCACATCATCCGGCCCGAGGCCTACTGTATAAATCGGGACACCAATCCGGCCGGCTGCTTCTTCAGCAGGAGTGCCTGAGTTCTGGCCAAAATCGCTGAACAGAACGATGCCCTGGAGAGTACTTTTACCTGCTTGTCCAACGAGAGCATCCAGGGCCGCCCCGATTGCAGTAACCTTACCCGAATGGTCCAGCCTGGCTGCGACCTTGGCGACATCGATCTTCCCATCTTCTCCGTCAGCTGAATCGTCTCCATCAATTGACTCAGAAATCTGGTCGACACCATCATCGCGGCTGAACTTAAACAGGCTCAGCTCGTACTTCTTCGAAAGCTCCTGCAGGAGGTTGTCGTCGGCCTTGCTGAGCAAGGCGCTCAACCACTCCACCCTTGACTTGTCACCCTGCGTTGCAGGCTGCCCTCCGACTGCCTTCACATAGCTGTTGCGAACCGGGTCAGAGAGCCTGTCCCGGATCCCCATCGAATCGCTGCAATCGAAAACCAGCCAGAGAGCCGGCTTCACCTCCTCGGTCTTCTTGAACTTCAATACCGGCTCTGCAAGGATCAACAAGAGGAGGCAGAGAAGCGACGCCCTGATGACCGCAAGGGCTACGCGAACCACCGGCTTCTTGCCGCTTTGCCAGCGGAAGTAGAAAAGTATCGAGACGAGGACAAGCGCCAGGCAGCCGAAGAAGACCCAGGCTCCACCACTGCTTTCAGTCCAGGGTGCAGTCAGGTCGATCTCAGGAGACTCGACCTCGCTGGATTCTCCATAACCAAGTATTTTTGCTAAAAACTTATTCATTGTTTCAGGCTCCCTCCGTCGCGGGGCTTCCGTCCGATTCGGCCGCTGAAGCAGAAGTCAGCATGCCTGAGAGAGCTCCCCAGGACAGAATGAGGACCTCTATCAAAAGCAGCAACAGGACGGCTAACATCCATAGTTTCCAGGAATCCTGCCCGGCAATTCCATCATCCAGGCCCTCAGCGTCCAGCCGACTGGACCAGCTGAGTTTATAAGATTCATCATCCGGTAGTTTTATTGTCCCCGACTTCGCAATCGTGAGATCTGAATCAGAGACGGGTCCGTTGACCGCAAGGGGACGACTCCAGCTGTTCTTTCCCTGGGCCTCAATGGTGTAATGCCCCCTGCGCCTCACACCCGGGTTATGGACCTCGATCTTGTTGCCACCGCCCGCAACCGCCTGGACCTCGATGGACTTCCTGACCGGATCTCCGTCTTCCTCGCCCGGCCTGGTCAGATAGAAGTCCTGGCCCCTGTCTCTTGCGCGAATGCCGATTCGAACATCCTCAGCAGAGGTGAAATTAGCCTTCTGCAGGGTGGAGTTCAGCATTCCACGAAGAATCCGGTCCAGCACCAGGACAGCGTTCGTTCTTGTCAGTGTGTTCCAGTCCGATGAGAGGCCACTGGTAAAGAAAACCACCTGTCCTGCGCCGATCCGCCGCTCGATGAACATCGGATGATCGTTATCGTACCTGGCCGTCACGACCGGGAGGAGGCTCTGGGCCAGTGTTTCGGGTTCTGCGACGCCATCGTTATGGTTGATATCACGCGACCATTTAAGCCACCTGCCGGATTTTTCGAGCCTGTCTTCGCCGGCCTCCCGTTCCTCCTTGATCCTTTTGATTTCAGAGGCGAGAAAACTCTTCCTGGCCGTTTCCCAGGAAGAATCAGCCTCTGCCATATCGGCAACAACGGCCTTGAAGAAAATCGGTGTCATGTAAAGGTCTTCAAGCGCAGTATCCGACTCCCGTTCAATCTGGAAGCGGCGAGTCGACAGGCTGTCAAACTGGATCTGGAAAGGCTCGAGATCCGTAACTCCCTGTCCTGGAAGCTTCCCGACGACCTCTTCCTTCAGCGGAGCCGGAAGGATCCCTTCCCCCTTGTCGCCCCAACCATGATCCTGCCAGAGCTTCTGGTCAAAGTCTCCACCAGCAGCAATAAAGACCTGCCCACCCTGCTCGACGTATTCACGAAGATCGTCAATAGCTTCTTCCGGATTATTCACTCCCGCAATAACGACAAGGCGGGCATCGCTGAGATGCTCCCGGCCGACCTCATCGATCCGTACGTGCACCTTCTTGATAAGCTGACGATCATTGCCCTGGCTGGACAATGTCGGAGCAAGCAGGTTGCGGACATGGTAGGTCTCACCATATTTATTGCTGGCAGGGGCCTCATCGGTCCCATACTGATCGATAAAGACCACCGGAATGGCGCTGAGCACAGGCACGACCAGGTAGCGCTCATTGTCCAGCGCCAGGTCGTCCACCGCTGAGGTCGATGCCTTTACCTTGGCAAACTTGGTGCCGCCTTCTTCAAGATCAGGATCGAAAGGGTCGAACTTGTGGCTGAAAGCGACCTCCCGGACCTGGCCGGCAGCCAGGCTGACCACCTTTCGGGCCGGCGGATTTTCATCGATCTGGAGGCGGACCTCGATATCCTCAATCGCACCGTCCTCACCTTCGGGAGCCTCGTACCTGAGCTTAACGATAAACACGGTCCTCGACTCGACATCGGCAACCTCGTCCTGGACCCTGAGATCCTCTATCCACACATTCCCCTTGGCCACCTCACCGACCTGTACGACATTGATCTTTGTTAATTGCTGCCGGTCTGGATCGGGATCATCGCTGGTTCCAATGGACTGCAGCAGACTTGAAACCCCTGCACCCCGGGGCCAGTTGTTCGCCTGCTGGTCGCCAAAGAAGATGAGATGCCGCGTAAGGATCACCTTGTCTTCCACAGCATTCTTTACCGCAGCTTTCGCCAGGGTAAGAACCTCTGGAACTCCTGCTGTGCGGTCCACTACCTTGATCTTATCGATCCAGAGCTGGGCATCCTCCTTGGTCGCATGAGCATCCAGGCTGTACTCAGAGGTGTCGCTGCTGCACAAGGGCAGGACAGAGTACCTGCTTCCGAGGGGAAGTCCCTCCTTCACGAGGGTCTTTGCAGCGTTTTTCGCCTTATCGAGAACCGTATCCCCTTCGCTTCCATAGGACATGCTGAGGCTGTTATCGATCACCAGGATCGCATGAACGGGATTATTCGCATCGACGACCCCATCCTCGGACTTGGGCCGTGCCATGGCCAGGCCGAAAAAGAGGATGCAGAGAGTCCTGAGAACAAGCAGGAAGAAATCCCTCAGCCTGAGAATCCGGCGCTGGCGCTGCATGGCCTCCTTCAGGAAGTCCATGGCTGCCCAGTCAACTACCCGGAAACGGCGGCGGTTCAACAGGTGGATGATCACCGGGCCTGCTGCAAGGATCAGTCCGGCGGTAGCAAATAAAGGTGTAAGAAAACTCATTTTTTCATTCCCTCCCCTTCAGACACGGGGAGTTTCCCAGGCTGTTTTACTTTTTCTTCTTTTTGAGCTTACTGGCAATACTGTCGATCTTTCCTTCCTGGAGGATCGGCAGGTAACGATTTGGCATAGCGAGGATAAAGCAGGCAACGGCCGTACCGTAGAGATCACCGGGCTGTCCACCCACTCGCTTGTGATCACGCCAGAGACCATCCTGTGTTGAATCAGAGGCATTGAGCAGCTGACTGGCAACCAGGTAGTTTCGCAATTTCGGATAGGATTGTTTCCAGCGGGTTCCTCCTACCTGGTAGAGCGCCTGCCCCACGTAGTAGAGAGTGTAGGAATCCTCACAGGGAAGCTTCCCATTCCTTGATCCTGGGAGGGCTTCCTTGCCGATCGCCGCCTGGATTACATCCATGTTCTTGCCGATGCGCCAATCGGAATACTGCCCGAACTCCTGCAGGCAGACAACGCCGCACGCCGCCATAGCCAGGGTTCCATGTCCTCCTGAATAGGTGAACTGCCCCGCCTCGAGCATTGCTGCACGGGGATTGGTCAGGCCGTTCTTGCCCGACTTCGTCTTGTAATACCTGCGAACACTCTGGATCGCTGACCCGACGACCTCGGGAGAAACCTCCAGCCCGCTGTCCATCGCACCCCTGAGGGCCTTGGCCTGCATCACGACAAGGCTCAGGTCATGCCCCCGGCTCTGGCGGCGGGCGCGGTAATCCCAACCCCCGTCTTCGGCCTGGGTGTTGGCGATCAGCTTCAGGGCCTTATCGAGAACCGTGCTGAGCTTCTTATCGCTGGTCATTCCGTAGGCCTGCCCGAGCGCAAAAGTAGCAAGTCCATGATTGTACATGTCCCGCTGTGCGTTGGAGACATTGAGCAATCCGGATGGCTTGGCATTACGGATCACGTAATTCAGGGCCCTCTCAACGGTACCGCCATAGCGGCCGCGCCCGGGGAGATAGCCGGCGGAAAGGAATGCAAGGGCACCCATCCCCACGACCCCGAGATCATTGGAGTTCCAGTTGCCTTCCGGCCCCTGGTTCTTTGAGAGCCACAGAAGGCCTTTCTGCAATGCACGTTCACTTGCGGGAGTTGTCTCCCACTCACCCTGTGAAAGGACGGATGAAGTGAAACAGCATATACACAGTATCGAAAGAAAAACTGACCTGCAGAAATATCGCACCAAGCCACTCCCTTTGTCCGAACAATGCAAGCTATGAACTAACCTGGTTACCGGGTTGCCGGAACTCAGGTCCGATGAAACAAAGGTGTTTCCCAAACAAGTAAGCGGATAATTAGAGCAACAAAAGGCCTGAAACTCAAATGGAAGTCTACCCCCGGACCAGATAAATTTTGTTGCGGTCCCGCTCTACACTTTCAGAAAAACAGGACGAGGTAGGCGATCGCAAGGGAGATGTGGACCAGGGCATAGGGCAGGGCCTTGCGGACAAACCCCGCGAAAGAAAGAGAGATACCATACTTATGTATGATGGTGACCGCCACAAGGGTTGATGCTGACCCGATCGGCGTCAGGTTCCCACCGAGATTCGCCCCGAATATGACGGCCCACCAGTGCTGTGCCGGTACTGCGGGTTCAGTGGAGACCAGGATTTTTGAGAGCATCGCGGCAAGGGGGATATTGTCCGTCACCGAGCTGAAGAGAGCAGAGACCGCCAGCAGGCCGGCCGAAGCCATTTCTCCGGAATCCTCGATAAGAAAGGCAAGCCCCTTCCCGATCAACCCCAGCACGGCCGCATGCTCCATGACGTTGATGACCACGAAGAGGGCTGAGAAAAACCCCAGGAGATCCCAGTCGATGGCCTGGTAAAACTTGTCGGCCACCGACTTGTACCGAATGAGCATGATCCCTGCAAAGGCCAGGGCGACAAAGCCCATTCCCAGGTCCTTTATGTATGGAAGCGCCCCGGTGGCGGCAATCGTGATGATAAAGAGACCCGTCATTGCAGCCCCGAACCAGAAAAAGAACCTGCTCTCGATTCCATCATTCTCATCGAACCCGGCCACCTGTTCCTTTGCCTGCTCGCGCTCCTGCTCAGTGCCGAGACGCCGGATACCGAACAGCCTGGCACCGAGGGCCAGGGTTACAATAGTCGCCACCAGCACATAGAGGCTCGACTGGAGAAAGAACTCAACGAAGCTGATCTCGGCAGCATTTCCAACGATGATATTGGGCACAGAGCTGACCAGTGTCAGCAAACCACCGATATTGGTCAGCAGGCCTTCCACCAGGAGAAACCCCAGCAGCTTGTCCTCCCTCCCCAGCTTCTTGAGAGACACCCCGGTGAGCGAGCCGATGATGATCATCGCAGTGACATTGTTCAGCACAGCGGAAAAGACCACCGTCATCAGCCCGTAAAAAACCAGCAGCTTGAGCGGGTCACCACCGGATACCTTCGTCAGCCGGATCGCTATCCAGGTGAAGAGGCCTGTGCGGGAGGTCACATCAACGAAGAGGCTGGAGCCCAGGATGATGGCAATCACCCCCCAGTCGATGGCAGGGATATAGACGGGAATATCAACCTTGTGGCCACCAATGTCATAGGGACCAAAGGGAAGCTCGAGGTAATGGGCCCCAAGCAGGAGGCTGATGATGGCGAACAGCCCGGCGATGACGGATTTCTTGGCGTGGAGTTTTTCCTCCAGCGCCAGGCAAAGGATCATGGCAGCCAGCACCCCGGCGAAGAGGATCGTGATCCAGAGGGGTACATCCCCGCCCCCCCCCGCGTGTTCTCCCAGGGCCCAAGCCAGATAACCAGTCACTATTTCCACCTTCCCTGTCAAAGAAGCAGCAAGGGAATCTCGTTCACTTCAACCGCAAGAGCATAGGCCTGTCCATGCATCGCAAGCTGGCCTTTCTCCTTGGTGTTCATGACGAGAAGTTCAACCCCCTTGCTTCTGACAAGTTGCCTGTAAGCATCAACATGTAATCCGAGATCAACAGTTTCCGTAATCTCCACCTCGTTGCCCTGGGTCTCAACCTCCAGGCGGCAGGACTGGATATAGTCCCTGGCCTCCCGCAGGAGGCGGTCAAGAAGATCCACTCGGGCCTGGTCGCTGTCAATGCTGGGTATTCTCCCGATGGCGTCCATATAACGCTCAAAAACCCCCCTGTCCTCGAAGTTAGCGAGGTGCAGGACTCCTCCCGCCGGGGTGAAGAATAAGGCCGCGTTGATCAGGCGGCTGTCTCCGGCCAGGTGATCCGTCATCGCCATCACCTTTGTACATCCAGCTGAGACGGCAGAGAGTGCCTCCCTGGAGCCCGGATGCGGGAAAACCAGTACCGGGGTGCTGATTCCCTGGGTCAGGACCTCTACATAGGATCCCAGGCTGTGCCCCCAGCGCCAACACTCAGAATGAAGGCCCCTGTAGGTACAGACCAGGTCAGGTTTCACTTCATCGATAAGCCCCAGGCACTCCTCGATACTGGAAAAATCCCCCGCGGATGCCAGCCGGATAGCGGGCCCCCTCTTCGCATCGGAAACACCAAGATACCTTCCGGCCAGGGCGGAGAAAGCTTCTGCCTTCTCTCCCTCGAGGTCGGTCATCACCAGGACGGAATTAATTGCAAAGGGTTCGTAGCGAAACAGGGGCTTGTCAGCCGATCTGAACACGCTCTCGAACTGGGCGATCTTCGTCATCAACTCAACTCCTCATGCGGCTCCACATCCACGTGCTGAACATAGCATGCCGATCCTCGCGCAGGGAATTTTTTCTCTCTTGCAGGACCGACGGGGGTAAGCTACGGATCTGTTTTACGCGGCCAGCCCCCTGTTGCGCCCCACCGAAATGGACCCCGGCCAGATGCACGAGCAATCCAGCGAACGCCTTCTCGACCTCCTCTACTGGATGATGCTGACTCGCGGTGTCGATGACCGCTGCGAAGCTCTCTTCAAGCAGGGGAAATTCCCCGGCGGCATCTTTGCCCAGACCGGCCACGAGGCCATCTCCGTAGGTTCATCCATCCTGCTGGAGGAGGGAGATGCGATAGCTCCCATGCACAGGGATCTCGGCGCCTACCTGGTCAGGGGAATGTCCCCCGGGA
>CAZTRG010000193.1:0-4500 GCA_964615885.1 uncultured Planctomycetia bacterium
GGCCCGGCCCGCCACATGGAGCGCGGCTTTGGAGCGATCATCAAGCTGGAGATCCCCGATGACCCCACCGACGCCGGAGGAGTGAAGCTCACCGGCTACCTGCCCAGGCGCGAAGACCTGACCTATGAGCAACCTCGGGTCGATGATTACAAGAACTCGCCAAATGCGAAACTGCTTGCCCTCATTGACCGGAACGAGCTCCCCAGCGAATATAGCGGGGCCAGGCACCAGGCTTACGTTGACAGAATTATCAGGAAAATGTCCCCCCGGCAAAGAGGCCGCCTTGCAAAGCTCTGGGCAGAAAAACAGCGGGCAGACCCTGACATGCCGCACAGGGGTGAATCCTTTGTGAGGATCCTTGATTACCTGTTCAAAGAAGAGCAGAAGCGCAAAGGCAAATAGGCCCTGCCAGCTAGCTCGACCCGGCCCGGTAGAGGAAGGAATCCGAACTCAGGAGGGAAACCACCAGGGCCTTCATGCTGCCATCGCTGTCAATATAGGCCTTGTGCGCCTCCTGCAGGGTTTTTGCATCGCCCAGGGTTTCGTTTCTTCCCATGAAAAAGCGGAACACGTAGCGGACGAAGACCTGCTCGCAGA
This sequence comes from uncultured Planctomycetia bacterium, assembly GCA_964615885.1. Classification (GTDB taxonomy): domain Bacteria; phylum Planctomycetota; class UBA8108; order UBA8108; family UBA8108; genus UBA8108. The sequence goes on from CAZTRG010000193.1 coordinate 598, forward strand.
GAGTCGAATCCGCCAGGCGTTCAATCAGCTCGAAAGGAGTCTTGATCTCCCCATCGATTCCTGCCACGCCGGTATTCACCAGCCTGCTGGTGGTATCGACCGGCTTATCCAGCTCATCAAAGCGGAATCTTCCGTAGTGATCATAGCGCTCGAAGGGCAGGCCCAGGGGATTCATCTTGCTGTGGCACTTGTAGCATTCCTCGACCCGGGTGACGTGCATTCGCTCACGCAAGGTCATGGCCTCATCGTCAGGCAACTTGGCATCAACATTGATCGGGATGTCGGGAACATTTCCGCCCAAAAGCTTGTAACGGATCCAGTGCCCCCGGCGAATCGGGTCATTGTCAAAATTGCCTGAATGAGCCACCAGCCAGGCCGGGTGCGTCAGAACACCCATTCGCTGGTCCTTCGGAAAAGGGACCGCTTTCCCGGTCGGCTTCCAGTCCGGGGGCAGATTGTAGGTCAGGGGAGAGGCGTGATCCCTGTGGCTTCCGATGTGGATGTAATACCCGCGCGTGGTGAGCAGCGTCCTCAAGACCTGCCTGTCCCTCTCGAGGGTTCGCGTGATGAGGGTGTTGAGGTCGTAAACCAGCGCCGGGGCCCAATGCTTGTGCCCCTTGACCTGGTCCTTGAAGACGTCCTCGGCCTTCTCGTAGTCGAAGTATTCCTGGAAGAACTGCAGCAGTCGCTTCTTCGCGTCCGTCCGCTTTTCATCGGCCAGCAGGCGACGAGCCTCCGCCCGCAGGATGTCGCGAACAGGGAGCTCCTTGTTCTCAAAGGCCCTCAGCAAATGGGTGTCCGGCGGCAGGTCTGTCAGGGCGAAGGAAAGCGCTATAGCCAGCTCCCGGCGGGAGAGAGCTACCAGGTCCGCCCCATCGGCCTCGCCGGTCCCCTCGAAGCGAAAGAGGGTTTCCGGCTGCAGGATAATGGCGGCATAGGCGGCCTGCAGCCCGCGCGGCACACCCAGCTCTTTGTCCACCTTCTTGATGAGGCCCATCAGGGACTGCAGCTCCGCCTCCGTTGGCGAGCGTCTCAGCACATTGTGGTACTGGTGCTTGAGCCCCTCCCGGTTGGCCTCGTCGATCGGGACCCCCTTTTCGCGCCTCTCCTTGATCTTCTTGCGAGCATTCCTGGCCGCCGTGTGGGAGTGAGAAAGGGCCAGCTCGGTTATCTGCTCCGCCATGAGGGAGTTAAAATGATACTTGCCCTTGAAGTCCCGAAAATTGCCGTGGGGCTTCTCGAGGTTGAAGGGATTCGAAACGATGCGGGCTCCCCGCAATAAATTTGCCAGGGCCCGGGGGGTGATTCGCCACAGGCGGGCTGCGACATCCACGGTGCGTCTACTCTCAGCCGGTGAAAAAAGCAACTCGTGGGAGACCAGGTTGCCGTAGCCTTCCTTGTCGCGCTTCTCCTTAACGGCGAGCCCCTGCCGCTCGAGGGTCCTTGCGATCCAGCCCTGTACCGCCCGGGCCTCTTTTCGTGTGGGGAATTTTTCCGCCTTGTCCGAAGGCATCTCGCCAAATTCGATGGCCTCGAGCATCCGCGCCCACAATTCAGCCTCCTTACGATCTTTCATGCTCGCCGTAAGGTGGTCTACACGGATCCTGCTTTTCTGCTTCCGGGGGCCGTGGCAGGGAACGCAGTAATTATCCAGGAAGGGACGAACCTCGCGGGTGAATTCATCATCGGCCGCGCTCAACCCGCCGACAGTCAGCGAAAGCACAAGAATGCTGGAGGCAAAGAACGCTCTCTTCATTTCCTGCCACCCTTTCCCTGTTTCGCTTTTGCATCAAGCTCCGCCTGCAGGGCGGCTATTATTTCCTCTCGTGTTCGGGTCTGGCGCTCCCCCTGTCTCAAGACCAGCCGGAGGCCGACATGCGGAGTGCCTACACCGGTAAAGGCGTTGCGATAGGCTACGTGGAGGTATTCAGGCGGGCTGCACCAGGCTCCGCCCCGTGAGATTCGATGCCGCGAGCTTCGTGTTCCAGGCAGCGATTGGCTGTTGGGGTCGACCCCTCCAATCAGCTGTTCGGTGTAATAGGTGCTGCACAACTCGGCCAGGTTCCCGAGCATATCGTGAAGGCCCCAGGCATTCGGGAGGAACTGCCCTACGGGAGCAAAGGATCTCCCGTAACCGTCATCAGCCTCCCGGTTGGCATAAATGAAGTGGACAGGATCACGGTCATTGTAGAGAGTCCGGTCGGCGAAATTCCCGTACTTGCCGAGGTCCTTGATCTTGCAGGGATACCCCGCCCGGCTGCCGGCGCGGGCAGCGTATTCCCATTCCGCCTCGGTGGTGTAATCGTAGGTCCACCCCTTGTAGCCGAGACCTTTCTCCGCGCTGTAGGCCTGCCAATTCTCCAGGCCCGGGACGATCCTGTCGACACTGCCGATGCCGGGCGGAAGCCATTCGGTCTTACCAACACCGAGCCTCTGGCCCCCGGCATTGAAAAGGTCCGCCTCGTTACCCAGTGTTTCGTACTTCCCGATCCAGTAGCCCTTACTGATCGACACCTCCACCGGCTGGGCGTCCTCGAACCTGGCATCTCCCATCAGGAACCTCCCCGCCGGGCACCAGATGAAACAGAAGCCGTTGCGATCAACCCACTGGTCTCCAGCGAAGCGTCCCTGCCGCAGAACATCCGGAGGTGAACACACCTCCCCGGCAGAGTGCTTGAGCTCAAAAACCTGCGCACTACGATCCTTACCAAGCGGAACCACCGTATAGGCCAGCTTCTCGATTCGCGGTGGCAACTCACCGCCCTTGCCCAGGGCAGCCGTTAACTTCACGCCCAGCAGGGGTCCCAGCCCGGGTGCTTCGAGGCTCGGATGAAAGGCTCCCTTTCCCGGGTAAAAGGATGAGAACAGCTTACCCCGGAAGGCCCCGGCTGCCTGGCCGTGAAGATCTCCAGGTGACTTTTTCGACCCGGCCTTGTCGGCGATGCCCAGGCAGTCGATCACCACCATGCTCTGGCGGGCCAGCTTTCTCCCCAGCTTTTCTGCCAGGCGCTCCAGGCTGAGCCAGGGCTTATCCTCCGGCCGGGAGCGACTCAGGCTCGGGTCCCTGGCAGGGGGAATCTCCTGGTATCCGCCGATATGCATCGAATGGTAAAGTCTCTTCCCATCTTTGCTCTTCACCGCGTCGAGCTTTCCAAGGTAGTAAATAATACTGGCTCCCATGGCCGGGATGCTGCGCACCCACTTTTCGTAGACCACTCCACCCTTTCGGGGAGCATCAGCCAGCACCGTCACAACGAAGCCCTTCTCCACCAGGGCCTTCTCAAGTCCCTTGACGACCCGCGCGTGGGCCTTGTCGCTGCTTGAGTTGATCAACAGCGCGCGGCGAAACTCAGTCCACCCGGTCGGCGGAGCGGCCTCGCCCGGCAAGCCGGAGAACAGGCAGAGAAAAATCGTTAAAAGGGCTCGTTTCATGGGTTTCAGCCGAGCAGGCTAGGCCATGAACTGGCTGAGGGGACCTGCCTGCATCTCTTTTTCATCCAGCTCAGGATCAAGCCTGCCGAAGGTCTGCTGGCGCTGGCCGACACAGTTCAGGAAGGTCGCGTACAGGGCCCCCACCGTGTGGTGGCCCGGCTTGCCGTAGCCGGGGAAGTTCATGTAGCGTCCACCCAGGCTCAGCTTCCCTTTGAGATTACCAACGACAGCCAGCGGCCATTCGTAGGCGGTTGAATGATGCGTGTCCGGGGCATCGCTCATATAGACGATCACCGTGTTGTCCAGCATCGTGCCATCGCCCTCGGGGATCGCATCGAGACGCTTCGCCATCCCGGCGATCAGGCCAAAGAGCCAGCCGCGGGTTTTTTCATAATAGTGGATGCCGCGCGCATCGCGCTTGTTGCCGCCCATGTGGCCGAATCCATGATTGCTGAGATCGACTCCAATACC
>CAZTRG010000194.1:0-6243 GCA_964615885.1 uncultured Planctomycetia bacterium
TGTCCTGGCCAGGATAGAGAAGCAGGGCCTTGAGCCCCTTGGCAGGTCCAGTAAGAGAAGCCTGCTCCGGCGCGTCTACCTCGACCTTATCGGTCTCCCTCCCACCCCTGAGGAGATGAAGGCCTTCCTGGATGACCAGCGAGAGAATGCCCTGGGCCAGGTCATTGATTCGCTGCTCAACTCCCCGCATTACGGTGAGCGCTGGGCAAGACACTGGCTTGATACCGCCCGCTACAGCGATGGGCTGGGGGGCTTTGGAGACAATGGTCCCCTGCCGGGTGCCTGGCGCTACCGCGACTGGGTGGTCGATTGCTTCAACCGGGACCTGCCCTATGACCAGTTCGTCAAGCAACAGGTTGCCGGTGACCTCTATACCGAGGACCCCCTGGCCTTCTACGGAACAGGGTTCTTCGCCATCGGACCCAACTACAAATCTGACGGCGGCGACCCTGAAGCGAAGGCCCAGGCCGAGGCCGAAACCCTCGCCGACCGCATCGACACTTTCTCAAGAGCTTTTCTCGGCCTGACCGTTCAATGCGCCCGGTGCCACGACCATAAGTTCGACCCCATTCCTCAGAAGGACTATTACGCAATCGCCGGGGTTTTCAGGAACTCAAGAACCCACAAACGCTCTGCGGCTTCCAAGGAGCTGATCCGGAAATACAATGACCACCTGAGAGCTGTCAAGGATCTCGAGAGAAAGATCAAGAGCCTCAGCGAACAGAAGAAGAAGGCTCCCGCGGACACAGCCATTGACACAGAACTCGCCAGGCACCAGGAGGAGCTCAACAAGCTGAAGAAGACCATGCCGCCAAAACCAGGCGGAGAGGTCCACGTCCTGGCAGAGAGCGGCAACAAGGACATGCACGTCGCTATTCGTGGAGACCTGCGTAAAAAAGGCGAGGTGGCGCCCCGGCAATTCCTGACCATCATGACCGAGGGTAAGGGACCTGTATTCAAGCAGGGAAGCGGACGCAAGGAGCTGGCCGAGGCGATCTTCGAGGCCGGCAAACCGCTCGCAGCCAGGGTGATGGTCAACCGGATCTGGCAGTACCATTTCGGACACGGGCTCGTTCGCACTCCAAGCAACTTCGGCAGACTTGGAGAGAAGCCGTCCCATCCCCAGCTGCTTGACTGGCTGACTGCGACCTTCGAGGAAGGCGGGTGGTCCATCAAGAAGATGCACCGCCTGATTCTCTCTTCGGCCACCTACCAGAGAAGCAGCCGCTTCCACCAGGCCAACTTCGATAAGGACGGCGACAACCGGCTGCTGTGGCGCATGAGTCCAAGGCGGATGGAAATCGAGATCTGGCGTGACAGCCTGCTGGCCGTGACCGGGGAGCTTGACAGGAAGATCGGCGGACAGCCGACGGACAAGATCTTCGACGTCAAGCGCCGGACCCTCTACACCACCATCAGTCGTAATGGAGACCGTTTCGCGTCGGATGAATTCCTTCGCCTCTTTGATTTCCCGGCACCCACCAGCACGGCCCCCAAGAGAACTACCAGCACCGTGCCCCAGCAATATCTCTTCATGCTCAACAGTCCCTTCATGATTGCACGCGCCAAGGCCTTCTCCGAGCGTCTCCAGAAAGAAGAACAAGATAACCCGGCCCGCATCGCCCGCGCCTATGCCCTCCTTTACGGGCGGCCGCCGACAGAAGAAGAAACCAGGATCGGGCTCGCGTTCCTGGCTGAAAAAGTCGAAAAACTCCCGCGTTTGCAGCAATACACGCAGGTTCTCTTAAGCTCGCATGAGTTCATGCAGGTCCGCTGAACAGAATTAAACAAGGTCCCGGCACTCAAAGGCTGGAACTTGGAAGAAACCGAAGGCATACTGGAAAACATGGAAGCCAATGTAAGAAAGAACCTCGGTGGAGACCCCTGGGCTCCGCTGACACGGCGTGAATCTCTCCGCCGAATCGGAGCGGGATTTGGAAGTCTTGGACTCGCGGGTGTATTCGCAGATCCTGCACTCTTCGCCTCCGGCAAGGAAAACATCCAGCAGGCCGACTCCCCCCTGGCGCCCAAGATTCCCCATTTCGCCCCGAAGGCCAAGCACGTCATCCAGCTCTTCATGCCCGGTGGTCCCTCGCAGGTAGACACCTTTGACCACAAGCCCGATATCGCCAAGCACGCCGGGAAGCGCCCCTCGCTGGTGAACCGAAAATCTCTCAGGAATACCAAGAACGGGCTGATGGTTTCGCCCTTTGGTTTCCAGCGCTACGGCGAATGCGGAAAAATGGTCAGCGATATCTTCCCGAATGTAGGGGAGCTGGTCGATGACCTCTGCTTCATCCACAGCTGCCACACCGACATCCCCGAACATGCCGGGGCGATCCTGATGATGACGCTCGGCGCACTGCAGCCCAACCGGCCCTCCATGGGCTCCTGGTTGACCTACGGGCTTGGAACTGAGAACCAGGACCTTCCCGGTTTCGTCGCCATGAGCCCCCGGGCCCAGCCCCGCGGTAAGCTTGCCAACTGGGGAAGCTCTTTCCTTCCCGGAGCCCATGCCGGCACCTATGTAAATATCGCCAGCATGAAGCCGGATACCGTCATGCGGAACCTCAGCAATCCGCACCTGCCGCGGCTCGAACAGAGAAACCAGGCCGACCTCCTTTCCCGGCTGAACAAGCTCCACCTTGACCGGCTGGAAAAAGACAGCCACCTCGAGGCCGGCATCGAAGCCATGGAGCTGGCCTTCCGTATGCAATTTGCCGTACCCGATGTTTTCGACATCTCAAAAGAGACCAAGGAAACCCGGGCACTCTACGGAGACAGCGAATACGCCAAGGGTTGCCTGATTGCCCGGAGGCTTGTCGAGCGGGGAGTTCGTTGTGTACAGCTCTCACACTCCATCGATGGTTACGATATTGCCTGGGACACCGGGCACGGAGACATCAGGGGTGGCCATGCCAAGCTGGCGAAGGCCTGTGACCAGGGCATTGCGGCCCTGATCAGGGATCTCAAGTGGCGTGGCTTGCTGGATGAGACCCTGGTGGTCTGGGGTGGAGAGTTCGGCAGGGCCCCCACCTCCGAGGGAAAAAAGGGACGGGACCACGACCACTACGGCTTCACCATGTTCATGGCCGGAGGTGGAGTGAAGCCCGGCTTCAGCTACGGGGCGACCGACAACTTCGGCCTGACCGCGGTAGAGAACCGGGTTCATGTCCATGACCTCCATGCAACAATCCTGCATCTCATGGGACTCGACCACGAGAAGCTGACCTACCGCTACAGTGGACGTGACTACCGCCTGACAGATGTTCACGGCAAGGTGATCCACGACATCATTGCCTGAGGAATCCCCGGCCAGCCGCCGTTGAATCATGAGCACCGAAGCCGTAATTGCCGGCCTTGAAACAGGCAAACTATTTTCCTTCTCCGATTGGCCAAACGAGGAGATCCCAAGGGTCTCTGTCGGGGTCTATACCATCTGGCGGGGTCAACAGCTCATCTACGTCGGCTACTCGGGCAGAAACCTGCGCCCGCACGAGATCAAGGCCGCCAAGAAACCCAAGGGGCTGCTGACCCGGCTCAAGAGCCATCGCACGGGGCTGCGAAGCGGCGACCAGTTCTGCCTCTATGTCTGTGACCGTTTCATCATCCCCGTGCTGGACACAGAAACCCAGCAGAAGCTGGCAGCTGGAGAGCGCCTGCTGGATGGCTTGACCCGGAAATTCATCCGCGGAGAGCTCTCCTACCGATTCATTACGACAGAGGGTTCAGAACCCGCCCGCAGAATCGAGGCCCAGGTCAGGGAAGGTTTCCTCAACGCCGGCAAGCCTCTCCTGAACCCGGCCTGATACCGCCCCTGCCTCAGCGATCCTCAAATCGCCGCGAGCGGTGAACCCCGGGATCCCCGGGAAGTGGCCGGCCGGAGCTGATATCCCGTTGGCCGGGAGCGAGGGAATCACCGGAACCACCTACATAGTAAACCGGCTTTCCATGCTGCTCCAGGTCGACCTTCACCGTGGCGGCATTGGCATATCGAAGGGTAAGCCCTGCCCGGCGGCGGTCGCTCTCGTTCCTTTCACTGCCGTGGATGATAAAGGAATCATGGATCGAAAGGTCACCGGCCTCAAGCTCGAGCGCCACGGCCGCGGATTCCATGGCTGGCGTAACCTCTACCCGGACCCCCAGCAGGTCGTCCCCATCCGTCGGGATCATCTCAAGCTCAGGGTGCCCATCCTGGGTGCGGGGAATCACCTTCATGCAGCCGTTGGCGAGATCTGAATCGTCGATGGCGAGCCACACCGTGCCTACATCAACGCCCTTTACCCCCGGCCAGTAGGTGTTGTCCTGGTGCCAGCAGAGCGCCAATCCATCCCTCGGCGGCTTGACAATCAGGTGGGTGCTCAGCAGGAGCAGCTCGCCACAGCCCAGTGTCTCTGCCGTGGCGGCGAGCAGTCTTTCATCGCGGGCAAGCTCGAGCCAGGTCTGCCAGTCAGGCGCATGGATATGGGGTTCGACCAGCGACTCCTGCCTGCGATTTTCCGGAAGCTCCTCGATCATCCTGTCCAGCGACAGGCGCAGCTTCGCGATCTCCGCCGGAGGGATCACGCCACGCTGAACACAATATCCCTCCCCTGGATAGAGCCCCGGATCCTGGTTTGCTGAAGGCAGCTCACTCATCATGCGGGCATGGTAACAGCCGGAAGCGAAGCTGTCGATGCAGGGCCTGAAGATGCACCCGGCCTCCTCGATCCTCTCTTTTGAACCTCCGAAACAGGTGGGACTGGTCTGCCGCCTCCAGGTTCACTATACTGCCCGCAGTTAATCGAGCCGAAGGAGCCCTGCATGAAAAACCTGAACTGGAACAGCCGGAACCTGACCCGCGGGTGGCAGCGGGGAGTGACCGCCTTCTTCTACGGACTCGGGATGAGCGATGAGGACTTCGACAAGCCGCAGATCGGCATCGGAGTTCCGCTGCTGGAAGGTAATCTCTGCAATGTGCATGCCTACGAGCTCGCACGTGAGGTCAAGGAAAGCTGCAGCAGCGCCGGCCTCGTGGGTTTCCCCTTTGGCGTGCCCGGTGTCAGCGACAACATCACCCAGGGAATGGAGGGCGGTAACGCCAGCCTCCCCTCACGCAACATGATCGCCAACGCCGCCGAATGCGTTGTCAGCGCCCACTCCTACGATGCGCTGGTCGGCCTGCACAATTGCGACAAGAACGGTCCGGGCTTTGCCATGGCCCTGGCCCGGCTCAACTACCCGGGGCTCATCCTCAGCGGCGGCAGCATCCATCCCGGCCAGTACAAGGACCGGGATGTAACGATCCTGGATGTATACGACTCACAGGCCGCCGCAGCAGTCGGCTCCATCGAGCAGGAAGAGGCCGATGAGATCCTCCGGGTCGCCTGCCCGGGACCCGGCGGCTGCGGCATCGCCGCCTCGTTCAACACCTGGGGAATTGCGCTGGAGGCGATGGGGCTCTCCCCTCCCCAGAGCAGCTCGATCCCCGCTATCGATCCCCAGAAGGCTGAAGAGTGCGGAAGGACCGGGGCGCTGGTGAGGAACCTGCTCCAGGAAGACATCCGGCCCCGCGACATTCTCACGAAGACCGCCCTCAGGAATGCCGCCGCGGCGATCGCAGCCATCGGCGGCTCAACCAATGGTATGCTTCACCTGCTGGCACTGGCCCGTGAGGCGAAGGTCGATTTCACCCTCACTGATATCCAGCCCATCATGAGAGAGACACCCGTACTCTGCAGCTTTGCCCCCCGCGGACCGGGCACCATGGTCGACCTGCATCGCATCGGCGGAGCCTCGGTCCTGCTCAAACACCTCCTTCTTGCAGGCGTTCTCGAGGGGGGCGGCATGACCGTCACCGGGTCAACCCTGGCTGAAAACCTCGCCGAGGCCCCCCCGCCACCCGCCGACCAGGAGCTGATCGCACCGGCCGACGCACCCTTCAAGACCTTCGCCGACATCCAGGTCTGCTTCGGCAACCTCGCCCCCGACGGGATGGTCTTCAAGGGCTCCAGCATGGAAGAGACCAGCTTCCGCGGTCGCGCCGCCTGTTTCGAGGACTCCAAAAGCGTTGTCGATGCGGTCGAAGACGGCCGCATCGGGCCGGGAACTGTCATTGTCCTCCGCTACCTCGGGCCACAGGCCTCCGGCATGCCCGAGGTCCTCGTCGCCTCAGCCGCCCTCTCGGTGCCTGAGCTCGATGGTAAGGTCGCGCTTGTTTCCGACACCCGGGTCTCGGGAGTCTCCCACGGCGCCATCGGAGTC
>CAZTRG010000195.1:0-49637 GCA_964615885.1 uncultured Planctomycetia bacterium
TCGCGTGAGTGGCACTTCATGGATCCCGACAGCTACGAGCAATACGGCGTCAGCAAGGACCAGCTCGGTGATCTCTGGAAGTTCCTGGTCGAAGAGATGATTTGCGATGTCACCTTCTACAACGGTAACCCGATCACCGTGACTCCTCCAAACCATGTCGAGCTCGAGGTCGAGTACTGCGAGCCGGGTGCCAAGGGGAACACGGCCACCAATGTCACCACGCCGGCCAAGGTCCAGACCGGCGCAGAGATCCAGGTGCCGATCTTTATCAAGATCGGAGATGTGCTCAAGGTCGACACCCGCACGGGCGAATATATTGAGCGAGTCCACAGGTAAGGACGCAGGGCGGTCCCGGGGCGCGGCGCACGAGGTCTTGAAGCTTCGCGCGGGGATGCTGGCGCAGGCCCGTGAGTTTTTTGCTGCCCGCGGCGTTCTCGAGGTGGAGACGCCGCTTCTTTCGCGTGGCGTGGTCGTGGACCGCCACCTCGAACCGCCGCTCTGCAGCTACAGCCCCAGTGCTGATGCGGAAGGGGAGAGCCTCTACCTGCAGACCTCTCCGGAGGCTGCCATGAAGCGCCTGCTGGCGGCGGGCATGGGGTCGATCTACCAGGTCAGCCACGCTTTCCGGGGGGGCGAGCGCGGCAGGCTCCACAACCCTGAATTCACCCTCATCGAATGGTACCGTCCGGGACTCGATCATCACGAGCTCATGGACGAGGTCGGAGCCCTGCTGGCCGAGCTGCTGCCCCGGCGCTGCAGGCCCGGCAGCTGGGAAAAGCTGAGCTACAGGCAGCTCTTTCGTGACCGCCTGGGAATTGATCCCCTCCAGTGTGAGGTGGGGGAGCTGGGACAGGTAGCCGAGAGCCTCGGCGTCGAGGTCCACGGAGATTTCCCCTGGAAGGACAAGGATGCCTGGCTTGACCTGCTCCTGTCGACCAGGCTGCAGGAGGATCTCGGGGTTGACCACCCGGTATTCATCTACGATTACCCGGCAAGCCAGGCTGCCCTGGCGAGGCTCTGCCCCGACGAACCCCGCCTGGCGGAGCGCTTTGAGCTCTATATTGGCGGGGTGGAGCTCTGTAACGGTTATCACGAGCTGCTCGATGCCGCTGAGCAGCGGGCGCGTTTCGAGGCTGCCAATGAGCAGCGCCGGGAAGACGGCCATCGGCCGCTGGCGCTTGATGAGAAGTTGCTGCAGGCGCTCGAGTCCGGCCTGCCTGAGTGCTCCGGGGTGGCGCTGGGTTTTGACCGCGTGGTGATGCTGTCCTGCGGGGCACAGAGCATCGACGAGGTGCTGGCCTTTCCATTCGAAGAGGTCTGAGCTGTCTTGCCTGTACGGCTGGGAGCCATTAGCATGAGAGCTCGTGGTGAAACCAGGAGCCTTCTTTATGAGTGAGATCAACATTCGCCCGGCCACGGCCGAGGACCTCGAAATCATTGTCGATTTCAGCGCCAGGCTGGCTGCTGAGTCTGAGGGTATCGAGCTTGAGCGGGAGCTCCTCGCAGCCGGGGTGCGTTCAGCGCTGGAGGACAGCTCGAAGGCGCGGTATTTTATCGCCGAGGTGGCCGGTGAGGGCGGTGCCCTGGAGATTGCCGGCCAGCTGATGATCACCTATGAGTGGAGCGACTGGCGAAACGGCATGTTTATCTGGATCCAGAGTGTCTATGTCAGGGCAGAGCATCGCCGCAAGGGAGTCTTCAAGGCGCTCTACAAGCAGGTCACCACCCTGGCCTCCTCGCCCGGCTATTGCGGGGTGCGTCTCTATGTTCACGATGGGAACAGCTCCGCGCGAGAGACCTACCTGCGCCTGGGAATGGTCGAGCCTCACTACACGGTGCTCGAGACGCCTGACCGCCTCAAGGATGAGTGAAGAGCTCAGTTCCCGGCTGGGTTTCCGAGAGCCTTCAGCAGCTCCCTGGTGCCGGGGTGGTCGGGGTTGAGCAGGAGGGCCTTCTCGTAAGCTTCTCTGGCCGCGGCAAGATTGCCGCGCTGCTGGTAGAGGAAGCCGAGGTTGTGCTGGATGCTGGCACCTCTCAGGGCATTGTTTTCTGCGAGTTCCAGGGCACGCTTGAACAGGGATTCGGCCTTTGCGTCCTGCCCGTCGGCTCCGTGGAGGATGCCGTGGAATTCCACGACCCCGGCGTCTTCGGGGAACCTGGTAAAGGCAGGCTCCATGATGGAGATCCCGCCGGAAGGATCTTTTCCTTGCAGGCAGGCCGTGGCGAGCTGGCGGGTGGTGTTCTTCAGCACATCCGTAGTTTCCCCGGAGAAGGCAAAGGCTTTCTCGACCTGCTTGGCGGCCTCGGCGGCGTTTCCTTTTTTCTGCAGCTCGCGGGCAATCACCAGGTAGTAGTACATCAGGTACTCCTGCAGGGTTTTCCCGGGAGTCCTGGTGGCACGGAAGCCGGTGAAGGTCGCCTGCTGATCGAGCCATTCATCATTGGCTTCGGCCAGGGAGGCTTGAATTTTTTCGAGGTGCCCGATGAGGTTCCTGGTGTTTTTTCCGCGCTCCAGGTTGGTTTTCTCGAGTTGGCGTCTCAGCGATTCGGCCAGCTCGAGCTGGCGGAAGGCCTCCTGGAGCAGGCCGGCGGTGGCCAGTTCTGCGGAGGAGAGGCCCTTGATCCAGGAGCTGTCCGGCGGCGAAGAGCCGGCCTGCGCCAGGTGTCTGTAGGCGGTGAAGCTGTGGCCGTAAAGGCCCTTGGGGCATTCGAATTCCAGCACCGGGAAGCTGTCCTTATTGAGGGGGCCTGCTCCCGTGTACCGGGCGAGGGCGGCGGCGTCCATACGGTAGTGCCGCAGGAGGCCGGTGGCATCGACCACACCGAGACTTTCGAGGTCCGACCTGAATCCGGGGTTTTTAAACAGCAACTCCAGCCGTGAGCTGTCCAGCCGGATCGGCTGCTTGCTGCCGATCAAGAGGCAGTCGAAGCCAAGATCCCAGAGCTGCACATTTTGATCGAAGACTGATGTGAAGGTGCGGAAGACCGTCTTCAGGTCTTTTTCACGCATGTTGATCTTGTGAATCCACTGGCAGATGATCCCGTCCTCGCTCAGGCGCTTCCTGCAGATCTCGAAAAATTCGGTGGTGAAGAGGTTGCCGATTCCGGCGATCCAGGGATTGGAGGGAACCGAGGTGATGACATCGTAGCTTTCGGTGGTGAACTGGAGGTGGTTGCGGCCGTCGCCGACCACGTTGCGGACCTTGGGATGGTCGTTCAGTGAGCCGCGGTTGGCGCTTGAGAAATAGACCCGCGCCGCCTCGATGACCTCGTGGGAGATCTCCAGGTTGTCAATGCTGCGCTCCGGCAGGGGATAGAGGGTCAGGGTGCCGAGCGTGACGCCACCGCCGAGACCGAGGGTGAGCACCCGCTTCGGTTCAGGGTGCAGGAGCATCGGCAGGTGCCCCGCCAGCACCTGGTGGGGCAGGTCCTGGGTAAAGCCTCCATCCGGACCGATCGAGGCATCTGCTTTTCCGGAGATTCTCAGCGCTCTTATTTTCGGGTCACTTTTCTTCTCAACCACGGTGACCTCCGCATGGAGACCGACCTGGTGGAAAAGAACCTCGTTGTTTTCGATGGTCTGGGCGATGAGCTCCTCGATCGGCTTGACCCTTCTGCTGCCATTGGGGTTGTTCTCGTAGTAGGAGCCCTGGAAGTAGCTGTAGGCTCCGAGGCTCATGATGGCCGGATGCCAGAAGGAGCTCCCGGCGTCCCAGGCATTCGGGCGCATACCCACCAGCGGGATGAGTGAAAGAAGGGTGACCGTACAGGCACAGGCAAGGGCTGCGGCTCTCACCGCCGGTTTTGCCAGGCTTCTTACCGCCGCCCAGGTCAGGGCCAGTCCCACCAGCAGGTTCAGGACGGCGCTGAGATAGAGGGTGTGGAAGACCTCGCCGAAAACCGGCACGAAGAGAAAACCGGCTGCCAGTGTTCCCAGGATCGAACCCAGGGTGTTGGAGAAGTAGGCCGAGCCCACGGCGTTGCCGACCTTTTCGATGGCCAGGGTCCGGATCTTGCTCACCAGCGGGAAGACGGTTCCCATCAGGAGGGTGCAGGGAAGCACCAGGCCGGCGACCATCAAGAGCTTGATCCAGAGGAAGCCCGAGTAGCTCGGCTCCTCGACCTGGTCGAAGAGACGTGCTCCCCACAGCGGGAAGCGTCCCAGCGCCGGGATGGTCGCAGAGACAAGGAGCCCCTTGACCGCGATGATGAGCCCCAGGACGAGGACAGGTTTTTTGATGCGATCGACCACCAGGCTCATGATGAGTCCGCCGAAGGCGATCCCGAGGATGAACAGGGTCACGATGAGGCTGAAGGCGTAGGTGCTGTTGCCGATCGTCGGGATGAGCGCCTTGGTCCAGGAGATCTGCAGCAGCATGTTTGCGAAACCTGTTATCCCGAAGCAGAAGACACAGAGCCGGGCATTGAAGGGGACCGGGGCAGCCTCCAGGGCCGGAGGCTCTTCTTTTTTCTCCGTGGCTGAAGATTCCGCTACAGGGGCATCAAGGCCCCGGGCTGCGTAGACCACCACGACTCCGATGACGATGTCGATCACCACTGCCAGGGCGGTCGTTCCCCAGATTCCCAGGGTGGCTATGGCGAAGAAGCCGGTCAGCGCAGCGCCGAAGAAAGCGCCGAAGGTGTTGACCGTGTAGAGTCCGCCGATGCTCATTCCCACCTTGCTCATGCGGGTGGTGAGAAACTTCGAGAGGACCGGCAGGGTGGCTCCCATGCAGGTTGTCGGCCCCAGCAGGACGATGACGCAGAAGAGCAGCCTGAACAGAAGCAGGGGTGTCGCCTCCGGATTTCCCTCGTGGTCCTGGTAGAGCCAGGCGAAGACCGGCTCGGCCAGGCTGATCAGCAGGGGCACCAGGAGGCAGAGGATTCCGACGGCGAAGATGAGGATCCCGTAGAGCCGCAGAGGGTTTCTTGAGCGGTCAGCGGCCTGGCCGCCGAGCCGGCTTCCCAGCGCGAGGCCTCCCATGAAGACAGCGACCACCGCCGTGATAGAGAAGTGCGTATTGCCGATCACCCCGCCCAGCATTCGAGCCCACAGGACCTGGTAGAGCAGGCCGGTGGCTCCGGAAAGAAAGAAACAGCTTAAGGCCAGTGCGCGTAGTGACATTCCCATCCGCCGTGAGGTTGGTGTCGATCAGGCCCTCGCAGGGCTGGGACAGTTTACGGGTTTTCGCTTCCAGCGAGAAGGAGGTGCTTGCCGGCCGGCGATTTTTACTCGACCACGGCTCCCTCTGAGGCAGAGCCCACATGACGGCCGTATTTGCCGAGAACCCCGCCCTGGTAGCGGGCTTTCGGTTTTTTCCATTTTGCCATCCGCCTCTTCAGCTCGGCCTTGGCGACCACCAGGTCGAGCCGGCGCTTTTTCGCGTCGATGAGGATTGTGTCACCGTTTTTAACCAGTGCGAGCGGTCCGCCTTCGTAGGCCTCCGGCGCCACGTGGCCGATCATGAAGCCGTGCGTTGCGCCCGAAAAACGCCCATCGGTGATCAGCGCGACATCGCTGCCAAGGCCGGCTCCCTGGATCGCCCCGGTCACATGCAGCATCTCACGCATTCCCGGGCCGCCCCGGGGGCCCTCGTAGCGGATGATGATGACATCGTTCGGTTTGATCCGGCCTTTCTTGACAGCCGCGAAGGCATCCTCTTCGCGGTTGAAGACCTTTGCCGGGCCCTCGTGGAGAGATTTCTCCTGTCCAGAGAGCTTGATCACGCAGCCATCGGGAGCGAGTGAGCCCCTGAGGATGGCGATCCCACCGGTTTTCTTCAGCGGCTTGCGCGCGCTGACGATGACGTCCTGTCCTTTTTTCGCCTTTGCCCTTCGGGCCTCTGACCCGATGGTGCGCCCACTGACGGTCAGCTGGTCACCGTGGATTTTTCCGGCCTTGAGCAGCTCCTTTGCCACCAGGGCCATTCCTCCGGCCTCGAACATCTCCGGGCCGGTGTAGAGGCCCCAGGGCTTGAGGTTTGCGAGCACAGGTGTCCTGCGGGAGATCCTGTCGAAGTCATCGATCCTGAAGCGGACACCAGCCTCGCGGGCGACCGCCAGCAGGTGCAGCACCGCGTTGGTCGAGCCGCCGGTGGCCATGACCCCGGCGACGGCGTTCTCCATCGCCTTGCGGGTGATGATCCGGCTGGGGGTGATTCCCTTCTTCAGCAATGACATCACCAGCTTGCCGGTTTCGATGGCGACCTTCTTTTTTCCACGGTGCTCAGCTGGAACATCGTTGAAGCCCATCGGCGAGACGCCGAGCATCTCGAAGGCGGTGGCCATCGTGTTGGCCGTGAACTGGCCGCCGCAGGCGCCGGCTCCGGGGCAGGCATGGTTCTCGATGGCCTTGAATTCGGCCTTGCTGATCTTGCCGGCATTGTAGGCGCCGATCGCCTCGAAGGTGTCCTGGATGGTCAGGCGCCTTCCCTTGTACTCGCCGTAGTTGATCGAGCCCCCGTAGAGCATGACGCTGGGAATATCGAGCCGGGCCATCGCCATGACCATGGCAGGGATCGTCTTGTCGCAGCCGGAGATGGTCACCAGGGCATCGAACATATGGGAGCGGGCCACCAGCTCGACGGAGTCGGCCACCAGGTCGCGGCTCACCAGCGAGCCCTTCATACCCTCGGTGCCCATCGTGATACCATCGGTTACCGAGACGGTGTTGACCTCGATCGGGGTTCCCCCGGCGGCGCGAACGCCGGCCATGACCTGCTGGGCAACCTCGCGGTGGTTGAAGTTGCAGGGCATGGTTCCGATCCAGCAATGGGCCACCCCGACCTGGGGCCGGGAGAGATCCCTGTCGCTGAACCCGATGGCCTTCATCATGGACCGGGCTCCTGCCCGGTCGACGCCGTCCAGAATCACTTTGCTCTTATGGCGGGTATCAAAGCTCATGGCTGTTCCTGGTTGCAGATATTGGGTTTAAAAGGACTATTGAAGAGTGATTCTCGAAAAAAGCAAGGATGGCGGAGACCTTGATCTCCTTTCAGGCTGGATTTTGCCGCCGCCTTCGCTTATTCCAAAACCTGCGGAGAGGGCCGGATGACTGCTGTTTGACTGCAGTGGGTCGGAATCGGCCTGGTTCTCCTGTTTTTTTATCGGCTTCAGGCGCTGGTTCTGCTGTGGTGTGCGATTAACTCATGCGAATCCTCTTCCTCAACGAGAGAGTCGATTACTCGAACGCGGCCTCCTATTCGCTCGACCTTGCGCCGGCGATGGTCGAGCGCGGGCATGAGGTCCAGCTGTGCACGGAGGGTGGTGAGCTGCTCGAGCAGTTCCGGCAGCGCTCTATTGAGACCTACGAGGTCAGCTTCAACCCGCTGACCATGAGTAAGCTGCTGGGCTATCTCGAAACCTTCAATCCTGATCTTATCCACGTTCAGAGCCTCAGGAGCTATCCCTTTGGCAGGAAGATCATGGGGCGCCTGCGCAAACCCGTGGTGCTTACCGTCCATACGCGCCCGGATTCGCGGGCTCGCCCCCTGCGCGAGGAACACCTCTGCGGAGCAGTGGCTGCCAACGAGGTGATCCGTGAAGGGCTCGTCAATGATCTCGACATGGACAAGAGCACAGTGCGGGTTATTGAAAGGGGTATCGATCTCGATGCATTCAAGCCGGGCAAGAACGGCTACTGGACCACCGATGAGGACCGGCTCCCGGTTGTGGGCTGTATCGGTCAATTGAGCGAAGAGAAAGGCCAGCATCTGCTGGTCAGGGCGGCGAAGCTCGTCCTGGACCAGGGTGTCCAGGCTCATTTCGCGATTGTCGGCGATGGGGAGACAGCAGCTTCGCTTCACGAACTCGTCAAGGAGCTGGGCCTCGAGCTCAATGTTACCTTCTCCCCGCATATCTCCGGCCGCCAGGCACTCTATGGACTCTTCGACATCGTCGCCATGCCGGTGCTGAAGGGCGGAGTCGGGGTTACCGCCATCGAGTCCATGGCGATGGGCCGGCCCTTGATCACCAGTGGTCTTGGAGAAATGCTCCACCTGGTAAAAGATGGCGAGACGGGCCTTCTTTTTCCTGAAGGAGATGTCGAGGCCCTGGCGGCAAGGATTCTCGAGCTCATCAGGAACCCGGAGGAGATCTCGAGAATCGGCGAGAGCGCCCGCAGCTGGGTGGAGAAGGAGTTCGTTCTCGATCCCATGGTCGATGAGACCATCGATTTCTATGCCGAGTGTCTCGACAGGATTGATGAGGAGAGGACCATCGAGGCCTGATACGATCCGGTCCGGGAGTCGTGACCGCCTTCATTTGACAATCAGGCCGGGCGCTGATAGCTTGGTTTTTTCGAGGGCCAGCTGTTTTCCTGCGCCCCCCCTTTCCAACCCGGATTCCCAGGAACTTGTAAGGTGCCTGCTCCCGACAGGACAGCCGCGGTCGTTATCCCAGCCCGCCTGGGCTCCCGGAGATTCCCCCGCAAAATCCTGGCCCGGCGGACGGGCAAGTACCTCATCCAGCATGTCTGGGAGAGAGTGGTTGATTGTCCGGGCATCAGCAGGGTCGTGATCGCCACCGACAGCGAGGAGATTCTCGAGGCCTGTGCCGGCTTTGGTGCAGAGGCGCAGATGACCTCCGCAGAACACCGTTCCGGGACCGACAGGGTGGCGGAGGTCGCAGAAAACCTCAGCGAAGATATCATTATCAATGTGCAGGGCGATGAACCATACATCTCCCATACAGACATCGAGACCCTGCTGGGACTCTTCGAGGGCCCTGGCGCCGGTTCCGAAGAACAGGGAGCAACCCTCATGGCCACCCTTGGAGCCGCTCGCACCGACCTTGTGGGATTCAAGGATCCCAACATCGTCAAGGCGGTCGTAAGCGCAGATGGAAGAGCCCTTTACTTCAGTCGTTCTGCAGTTCCGCAGGCGCCGGAAGGGGAGGCCGGAGAGGGAGTCGAGTGGGTGCAGCACATCGGGGTCTATGCCTACACCAGGGACTTCCTGCTCCATTTTTCAAGGCTTGAGCCAACCGCCCTTGAAGGCCGTGAAAGGCTCGAGCAGCTCCGGGCTCTCGACAATGGCTATACCATCAGAATTGGAAAAGCCGCTGGAGAGCATATGGGAATTGATACCGAAGAAGAGTACACTCGTTTCGTCGAAGAGGAGCGACGAAGAAGCGAAGACATTGCGGTTCCAGAAGAACCGTGATGGGTGTGATTGGTTGGTGCTGTTTGAGAAGGTTTGAGAGCCGGCAGGGCTTCAAGCTGCCGGTGGTATGAGTGATTCAATGACCAAGTATATTTTCGTTACTGGGGGAGTGGTTTCATCGCTTGGCAAGGGGCTTACCTCCGGGGCCATCGGCTTGCTGCTGGAGAGCCACGGGCTCCGGGTTGCGCTTCAGAAGCTCGACCCCTATATCAATGTCGATCCCGGGACGATGAGTCCCTACCAGCATGGCGAGGTCTACGTCACAGAGGATGGTACCGAGACCGACCTCGACCTCGGCCACTATGAGCGTTTCACCAACGCCAAGCTGACCAGGGATTCGAATTATACGACCGGCAAGATCTACAACGAGGTGATCTCCAAGGAGCGCCGCGGCGACTACCTTGGCTCGACGGTCCAGGTGATTCCCCATATCACCGACGAGATCAAGAGATGCATCGAGAACATGGATGACGAGGATGTGGATGTCGTCATCAGCGAGCTCGGTGGAACGGTGGGCGATATCGAGGGGCAGCCGTTCCTCGAGGCCATCCGGCAATTCGGGCTCGAGAAGGGCCGTGAGAATGTCATGTTTATCCACCTGACCCTGTTGCCCTACCTGAGCGCATCGGGGGAGGTCAAGACGAAGCCTACCCAGCACTCAGTTGGAAAGCTGCGCGAGATCGGTATCCTGCCGGATATTCTCATCTGCAGGACCGAGCAGGAGATGGAGGAGGAACACCGCAGGAAGATTGGACTCTTCTGCAACGTGCCGGTGGAGGCGGTGATCGAGGAGCGGGACGTGGACCATTCCATCTACGAGGTTCCGCTGGTTCTGCGGGAGCAGAAGGTCGACAGCCTGGTCCTGAAACACCTCAAAATACCCGAGGGAGATGGCGACCTGAGCGAGTGGACGTCCATGGTGGACACCGTCTGCCACAAGCTCTCTGCCGAGACGGAAGTCACCATCGTCGGCAAGTATATTGAGCTTCACGATGCCTATAAGTCGATCTACGAGGCGCTCACCCACGCCGGGATTGTGCATAAGGCCCAGGTGAAGTTTCGCAAGGTGAGCTCTGAGGCAGTGGAGAAGGAAGGAGCCGAGAAGCTCCTGGCCGGCTCGAAGGCGATTCTCGTGCCCGGTGGTTTCGGCGACCGGGGCATCGAGGGCAAGATCAGCGCGATCCGCTACGCCCGGGAAAATTCCATCCCCTTCCTCGGGATCTGCCTGGGGATGCAATGCGCCTGCATAGAGTTCGGGCGCAATGTCCTTGGCCTCGAGGGAGCCCACTCCAGCGAATTCGACAAGGACACGCCACACCCGGTGATCGACCTGATGGAAGACCAGAACGATGTTACCGAGAAGGGCGGCACCATGCGCCTGGGCGCCTATCCCTGCGACCTCTCAGATGACACCCTGGCCAGGAAGGCCTATGGGGAGGAGCAGGTCCACGAGCGCCATCGGCACCGGTTCGAATTCAATAATTCTTACCGCCAGCAGTTTGAAGATTCCGGCGGGATCTTCTCCGGCTTGTCACCCGATGGAAACCTTGTTGAGATTTTTGAGATTCCCGACCATCCCTGGTTTCTCTCCTGCCAGTTCCATCCTGAGTTCCAGTCCGGGCCGGTCAAGGCCCACCCGCTCTTCAGGGATTTTGTGCGGGCCAGCCTGGTTTACTCGGGAGATTTCGATAACGACAGCAACGCTGAAAAAATAAAAACCGATTGAGGCAATCATGACCGAAGAAGAAAAAGACGAACCCCCCAAAATCATCGTTGATGAGGACTGGAAGCAGAAGGTCGAGGCCGAAAAACAGGCCCTTGAAGATGAGCTTGCCGCAAAGGCGAAAGAGCAGGCTGCCGAGCCCGCCCAGGAAGAGGCTGCGGAGGGAGCTGCCCCTGAGGGATCTGCCCCTGAGGGAGCTGCCCCGGAGGGCGCCGACTACGATCTCCCGCCGGCATCTTTTCCCGGCCTGCTCCAGGAGTTCTCCACGCGTGCTCTTGTTTCTCTCGGGATGGTGCCGAACCCCTTTACCCAGGAGGCCCAGGTCGATCTCAAGGCTGCAGCCTATTCCATCGACATGCTGGCAGTTCTCCAGGAGAAGACCGAGGGCAACCTCGAGGAGCAGGAGGCAACCTACCTGACCCAGCTCACTGCCCAGCTTCGTGAAGCCTTCGTAAAAATTTCAGGAGGCGCTGCAGAGGCAGGGCCGGCTGAGGGCCAGGAAGATGCGGCTGGCCAGGGCGAAGGCAGCGATGGTGCGGAGACAGCAGGCTGAGCCCACCGCTCAGGTGGGGATGCTGTCAAAGAGCGTCAGTCCGAGTGCTCCAAAGAGCATGATGGGAAACCACGCCGCCAGGGTGGGGGAGAAGTAGTTGCCGTCGATGGCGATGCTGGCGCAGACCGAGGTGACGAGGTAGAAGGCCGCTCCGATCAGGAAGCTCGCCACCAGCCCCAGGAAGATGCTGCGGTTCTCCAGCTTCAGCACAAAGGGCAGGCCGAGGAAGAGCAGGAGGATATGGGCCAGGGGGAAGGCGAAGTGATGGTGCAGCTTGACGGCGAGGTGGCGGTGGTAGCTCTGTCGCTTGAACTGTGAGCGCAGCTGCTTCCAGGACAGGTAGGAGATCTCCCTGTTGCTGGCCTCGAGATCAATCGGACGCATAGTTGTTTCAAGTTTTCTCTGCGCGAACTCTTTTTTCAGCCGTTCGCCACCGGAGCTGGCATTGTTCAGCACCAGGTTCCCCCGGTTGTTCCAGTTCTGGATGGAGCCTTCGTAGAGGTTCCAGTGCCCCTCCTCGGAGCCGGGAGGCCCCGTCCTCATCCACTCGATGCGCTTGGCGCTGAGGTGCCGTTTGGCCTTCGCATTCTGATGGAGCTCAAGGATCTTGACCATGCTTCCAAGCTGGGCAGTGGTGGAATACTGGCCAACCTCTATCTGCAGGCCGTTGGTGCTGTCGTAATAGGTCTCAGGTTCGAGCAGCTTCGATTTCGAGATCGCCAGGGCGGTCCGGATGGAGTTCCTCTGTCCGGGGAGGACGACCTCCTGTAGGTAGAAGGTCAATCCTATGAGCAGGAAGGACATGGCAAAAATGGGCAGCAGGAGCCTGTAGGTGCTCATGCCGTTGGTCTTCAGGGCCTGGATCTCGTTGTTGCGGTTGAGCAGCGTCACGGTGAACAGCCCGGCGGCGGAGGTCAGGATCGGCCCCATGAAATTGGTGAAGACCGTCGGGATCATCGCCAGGTTGTACTTCAGCAGGGTCGAGAAAATATTCTCGTCTTCACGCATGAAGCGGTCGAACTTGAAGCTGAACTCAATGGCGATAAAGAATCCGGCGAAGATGATGAAGCAGGCCAGGTAGGAGGCGAGGAAAAGACGTACCACGTAGAGGTCGACGGTCTTGATCCTCAATCTTCCGAGTCCGGCCATGCGTGGTTTTTCCCGGTCACTCATTTTTTCACCGCCCGGCGCAGGAAGATGACGGTGATCAGCAGCAGGGCTGCGTTGGGTATCGCCATCGCAAGCAGCGGTTGGATGCCGGTGTTTCTCGCCATCCAGGAGCCCACCATCAGGAGGGGGTAGAAGGTCACCAGGACGATAATCGTGCTCATGAAGAATGGGATCAGCCGGCTGCCGAAATTTGTCATGAAGCAGAAGGCTGCTCCCAGCAGCGGGAAGGTCAGCCCGGAGAGAGTGAAGGCGTTGCGGCGATGCCGCTCTCCCAGGGCCAGCCGCAGGGCCTTCTTCAGGGGTTCCTCCTCGCCGCGGCTGACAGCGATCCGGCTCTCAAGCTCATCTATTTTTCCGTTCAGGTCGCCGGCGGGCAGGTCTTTCAGCTTTCGCACCCGGTCCTGGAAAGAGAGGGGGATGGTGATACTTTCAGAAATAGAGATCTTCTGGATAAAGCCATCGCTGCCCCGGGGCAGGTTCAGGGCGGTTCGTCTTCCCCCGGCCGCTGCGCCGCTGCGCCGGGAGAGTGTTTGCGGCAGGAGGATCTCCACGCCTCTCAGCTGGAGGTTGACTCCACGTTCATCCGGGGTGATCTCGATACGCCCCTCGACAGCAAGGAGGGTGACGGTATCGGGGAACTGCTGCGGCAGGCGGGCACTTACCGAGGGAATGAAATTCGATTGCAGGCCCTGGTGCATGTCGATCCTTACGCGCTTCAGCTCAGCTCCCTGGTATTGCCCGACAAAGAGGCTGCCGCTTCCCTCCGGCAGGAGGATGGTCCGGTTGACCCCTGAGCCAAGGCCCTCGAGCTGGCGAATGATGTATTGCTGGAGGTTGTTCTTTTCGAAATGGATGTCGGGGATGATCCAGCCGTTGAGGTAATAGCCCAGGCCGCCAAAGGCAAGGGCCAGGGCCAGCACAGGCCCGAAAAGCTGGAGGTGGGAGGCGCCGTGGCAGCGAATCGCGGCAACCTCCAGGTCTGCGCTCATCCTGCCGTAGGTCAGGGTGATACCCGCCAGGAGAGCCAGGGGCAGCGAAAAGAACAGCGGGTAGGCGAAGGTCTTGATGAGGAAGGGCCAGATAAAGGCCAGCTGGATCCCGCTGCGGATGGTCTGGAAGGTGACCATGGCGCAGTAGAGTACCGAGACCAGGAGGACAAACAGTACGACCGAGCGCAGCGACTCAAGACCGACATATTTTCCCAGGGTCCAGGGCATGCGCCGGCTGCGGATCTTCCAGGTCTCTTTGCCGTATTGGGAAAACGGCATGGTGGATTGAGCCGCGTGTCCGGGCTCAGCCTCCAGGCTCAGCTGTGTGGAACTAGAATCCACATTGACTCCTCAGGTGTTCTCTTCACTTGACGGAAATCCCCGAATCCGGACGCTCCAGGCTGCAGCACCGGGGGCAGGGACCTTCACTTCCTTCCAGCATGTTACCGACACCCAATTCAAAACGCAAACAGCGGTAGCTTTTGAACTGGTCTTAAGAGGGGGTGGTCATTGCTGCTGGCCCCCGTTAGGATCAGCAGGAGGGCCATCCCGGGGTGGCAGAGTGGCTTCAGGAGAACGGCAAACATGGTTCAAGAGCAGGGTTCAGTGGAAGAGGGGCTCAAGCTGCCGGGCGCAGAGCCGGCCGCAGCTCCCGCTGCAGGGCGGGGTTGTTTATCCTGGGGCTGCATCAGCATCGTCGTGGTCCTGCTCCTGATCCTGGTAGCCCTCGGTGGTTGTGTCTACCTGAAGTACCAGGAGCTGCGGTCCCTCACGGAGGACTCCCCGGTTGTTTTCAAGGAACTCGAGGACAGCGGGAAGCAGGCTGCTGAGATTCGCAGGCGCCTGGAAACTTTTCGCAGCCAGGCGCTTGAGGGCGAGGCCGAGCTGCTGCTCAGGGTTGAAGAGCTCAACCTGCTCCTGCTCGATCATCAGGACCCGCTTATTGCAGAGTACGCCGGTTTTCAGCGTTTTCGAACAGTCGATGAGGCTCTCTTCGTAGACCTCAGCCTGCCGGTTGACTGGTTGAGCGCAAGACTCAAGGTCGTCAAGGATGAGTTCCTCAGAGAGGGAAGGGAGTTCCCGAAAGATTTCCAGGTAGCTGAGAGTCTCTTCGGGCTCTTGCAGGGCCGGTTTTTTAACGCGACCGTCGAGCTGGGTGTGGAGCCGGCAAGGAACCGTGCCGGCTTTGTCATCAGGAAAGTTCAGACGGCTTCCGGCAAGCTGCTGCCGCTGGACAGCACCCTTGAGGGCGAGCCCGGGACCGGCCCGGACGGGCTTGACGGCAGGCTCGAGGGCGTCAGTAAACAGGCGCTCGAGGTCCTCCTGGGAGAGGCGGCGGCGCAGGTCAAATCACTGGAGCTTCGCCGGGGCTCGATCTTGCTGCGCGGCGCCCCCTGAGGCCTAGTAGCCGGCCGCGGCAGAGTCCGGGCGTCGCTGGTCGCAGCCGGCCTCGAGTTTTCCATCCTTCCGCACCGAGATCGCCATGGCTGATCCCTGGCTGCCGCCGCGCTGCTGGATGACATGCCCCATTTTTTCGAGCGCGGCACGGGTTGCTGCCGGCAGGGCGCCGGCCTCCACCTGCAGCCTGTCGGGGAGCCACTGGTGATGCAGCCGGGGTGTGTCGACGGCTTTCTGTATGGGCAGGCCGTGAACCAGGTGGTTGACGATAATTCCCAGCACGGTATTGATGATCGTGCGTCCACCCGGGGAGCCAAGGACCAGGACGGGCCGGCCGTCCCTGGCGATAATCGTGGGCGACATGCTGGAGAGCATTCTCTTGCCCGGGGCCACCAGGTTCGGCCTGGTTCCGATCAGGCCTTTTTCGGTGGTGAGGCCTGCCCGCGGGTTGAAATCGCCCATCTCGTTGTTGAGGAGGAAGCCTGCACCGGGAACGACGATGCGCGACCCGTAGCTGTATTCGAGGGTTGTGGTCAGCGCTACGGCCATCCGGGAGGAGTCGACAACACTCAGGTGGGTGGTCTCGGAGCCCTGTGAAGGCCAGCTGAAGGTGGTGGGGGATGAGCGGGAAGCCTTTTGAGGATCAATCGTTGCAGAGAGAGTCCGGGCGTAATCTTTCGAGATCAGCCTCTCAACCGGTACCTTGACGAAATCGGTATCGGCCAGGTGCCTGGCACGGTCGGCGTAGGCTCTTCTCATAGCCTCGGTGAGCAGGTGAACCTCCCGGGGAGAGCGGAAACCGGCTGATTCTATCCCGCCGAGCTCCAGCAGGTTGAGCATCTCAACCAGCGCCACTCCGCCGGAGCTTGGAGGAGGCATCGCGATAATATCGAGACCCCGGAAGGTACCGCGGATCGGCCGGCGCTCTATGGCCTTGTAGCCGGCCAGGTCTTCAAGGCTGATCAGGCCGCCTCCGCGCTGCATCTCCGCCACCAGGAGCTCTGCTGTTTTTCCCCTGTAGAACCCGGCGGCGCCCTGGTCCCGAATGCGCCTGAGGGTTTCGGCCAGGTCTTTTTGCGTCAGCAGCTCTCCCGCCTTGTAGGCCCCTGTCTTTTTCGAGAATTGGGCAAGGGTCGCCGGGTATTTTTTGAAGGAGTCGAGGCGGCCGGCAAGGTCTGCGGCCAGCCCCGGGCTGACCCGGAAGCCGTCGGCGGCAAGCTTGACGGCCGGCTCCACCAGCTTTTTCCATGGGAGCTTGCCCAGGCGCTGGTGTGCAAGATAGAGGCCTGCCACCGAGCCGGGGACCCCGACGGCGACATGGCTGAAGTGATGGCGGGCAGAGTCGTATTTGCCCTTCTCATCGAGAAACATACCGGGGTGGGAAGCCCCTGGCGCCCGCTCACGGAAATCAAAGGTCGTTGATTTCCCGTTTTCCAGCATGACGACCATGAAGCCGCCTCCCCCGATGTTGCCGGCAGCTGGATGGGTTACGGCAAGGGCAACGGCGGTGGCCACCGCCGCATCGACGGCGTTTCCTCCCTGCCGGAGGATCTCGCAGCCGACCCCGGAAGCGTGAAGGTCCTGGCTGACAACCATGCCGTTCTTCGCCCGGTAGGGACCGGCTCTCGGGTTGCCCTGCTGGGCGCAGGCAAGGCTGCAGAAGAGCAGGAGGAGAATCGTTGTGCCGCGAATTGTTTTCACAGGTTCAAAGGTGAATCGCTGTTGCCGGGTGGAATCAATGTCTCGGACTCAGGTTACAGGAAATCAGCGAGGATTACCCTTAATTCAAGCCTCGCCCGATGCACCCGGGTCTTGACCGTACCGAGGGTCAGGCCCTCTTCCCCGGCGATCGCCTGGTAGGACTCTCCAAGTATGTCGCGCAGGATGATGATCCGGCGTGCATCTTCCTGGAGGGATCCGATCGCCTTCTCGATGACCTCTCCGAGCTCTTTTTTCTCTACCAGCTGATGGGGTTCTTCGCTGGAGTCAGCGATCTCGCGATCGCCTTCATCCTCAGCGCCACTGCTCGTGCTCATCGAGATGGTTGCGGTGGAGCCGGAGCGCTTCAGGGCCGTGCGGCGGGAGTGAAAAGATCTTGCCGTGTTGAGGGTGATGCGCAGCAGCCAGGTGCGGAAGGAGGCCTTTCCTTCGAAACCGGAGACGGCCTTCCAGGCCTTCAGGAATGTTTCCTGGGCGACCTCCAGCGCATCTTCGTAATTGCCGAGGTAGTAGGCGGCAGCATTGATGACGCTTTGCTGGTGCCTGCTTACGAGCTCATCAAAGGCCTCACGGTTCCCACCGGAGGCAGCCTTGACGTAATGGTCGTCGGGGCCTTCGCGATCCACGTCCGCTTTCCCGCTGACCGTTTTTTCTTCCGCAGTCATTGCCCTGTTCTCCAGCGTGGCTGAGTATCTGCAGCCGCAGGCATTTTATTCTTCCCGTCCCGGCAGGAAAATCTCCATGAAGGCCGTCTTCTACCAAGAAGACGCTCGACTATTGCCCAGCATAGGGAAAAAATGTCGTTTGATTCAGCAAAAGAGAATTTTTTCATCCCCCCTAGAGAATTTGATGGAGTCCAGAAAGTGAATTGCCGCCACCTCTTGATCGTCCTGGCCATACTGCTACCCTCCTGCGCGATCGTGTCGCTGCCGAAAGATGATGTAAGCCTTCGGCAGGCCAGGCAGCTGAACCAGGAGTTGCTGATCCTTGATACCCATCTCGACACCCCCTCAAAGGCCCTCAAGAATCCCGGCTGGGCTTTCCACCAGACTGGTGACCAGACCCTTGTCGATCTGCCGAGGATGCAGCAGGCTGGCGTGAATGCGCCCTTCATGGTGGTCTATACCTCTCCTTCGCTCAAGGGCCACGATGCCCTGACGCACGCACTCTCTCTCAGTGATGTGATCAGCGGCTGGGTCGAGGATTATCCGCAAGACCTCAGCCTCGCCAGGAGCACCAATGATGTGCTGGCTGCAAAGAAAGCCCGCAAGATCTCGGTGGTGATGTGCATGGAGAACAGCTCTCCGATACTCGAGGGCCGGCTCGACCTGGTGCGGACCTTCTACCGCCTGGGGGTGCGCTATATGAGCCTCTGTCACTTCAAGAACAATCACCTCTGTGATTCATCTACCGATGATCCCCTGCACGGCGGGGTCAGCAAGTTCGGGGAGCAGGTGATCGCTGAGGCCAACCGCCTGGGGATCATGCTCGATGTTTCTCATATCTCAGATGATGCCGTCCGCGACCACCTGCGTCTCAGCAAGGCTCCCCTCATTGCCAGCCACTCAAATGCCCGCAAGCTCTGCGGCCATCCCCGCAACCTGACCGATGAGCTGATCCGGGGGATTGCAAAGGGAGGGGGAGTGATCCAGCTCAATTTCGCGGCCCAGTATGTTTCGGCCGCCTACCTGGAGAAATATAATGAGCGCAAGGCCCTCCTTGCTCCCAGGGAGAAAGAGATCGATGAGCGTTTCGCCGGGCAAAAGGAAAAGGCCGAGGCGGAGAAGGAGAAGCTGTCAAAGAGTGTGCCCCGCCCACCTCCTCCGCCCCTGGAGGACTGGTTCGAACATGTCGATTACATCGCCGGGCTTGTGGGCAAGGAATATGTCGGGCTCGGCAGCGACTTCGACGGCATTGGCGCCTGGCCCCGGGAGCTGAAAGACATCACCTCCATCGATCTCATCACCCTCGGCCTGCTCAAGAGAGGCTGGAGCAGGGAGGAGATCGCCGGGTTCTACAGCGGCAACCTGCTGCGGGCCTGGAAAAAAGCCGAGGAGGTCGCCGGGCCTTGAGGTCCCCGGCCCGGTCTACTCAAGTCCCTTGCCGGCGAGCCAGTGTTCGGCATCGAGCGCTGCAGCACAGCCGGTACCCGCTGCTGTGATGGCCTGGCGGTAGATCTTGTCGACCACGTCGCCGCAGGCGAAGACTCCATCGACGGAGGTGTTGGTGCGGCCCGGGGTGACGAGGATATAGCCCTGCTCATCGGTGTCGACCTGGCCTGCAAGGAACCCCGTGTTCGGGTCATGGCCGATGGCGTAGAAGATGCCGCCGCAGCTCAGCGTGCTCTCCTCGCCGGTCTTCACGTTGGTGATCCTGGCGCCGGTGACCAGGTCATCTCCCACCGCATCGACGAGCTGGCTGTCCCAGACGATCTCGATCTTTTCGTTCGAGAGCGCACGCTCCTGCATGATCTTGCTGGCTCTCAGCTCATCGCGCCGGTGAACCAGGTAAACCTTGCTGGCAAACTTGGTGAGGAAGGTGGCCTCCTCGACAGCCGAGTCGCCGCCGCCGATGACGACAACCTCTTTGTCCCTGAAGATCGGCAGCGCTCCATCGCATACCGCGCAGGCGCTCATTCCGCGGTTCCAGAGGGTCTCCTCGGAGGGGACGTGAAGGCGTCTCGCGGTGGCCCCGGTTGAAATGATGACGCTGTGGGTTTCGACCTCGCGCTCGGTGGTCTTGACCTTGAAGGGGCTGCTGGAGAGATCGGCCTCGGTAACATCTTCCTGGAAGCTGGTGGTGCCGAACTCGAGAGCCTGGGCGCGGAATTTCTGCATGAGGTCTGGCCCGCTGATACCCCCATCGGGGAAGCCGGGATAGTTCTCAACCTCGGTGGTGGTCATCAGCTGTCCACCGGGAATTCCGCCAGCCTGGAAGCCTTCGAGTATGAGAGGCTCGAGGTTGGCCCTGGCGGCATAGATTGCAGCGGTGAACCCGGCGGGGCCGGATCCGATTATGGTTACTTTTTCCATCTCGAGTTTCCTTCAGGTCGGGTGCTGTCATTCGGAAAGAACTTTTCCGGGAAAGCACAAGATACAGCGGAATTTATTTTCATCAAACCTGAAGGAGACCGCCCGGGCTTCTCTTGAGCCTCTATTTCGCCGCAGTTAAGCTATGGCAGGCTTCAATCAAGCTTCGAGTGCCCTGGACGATGAGCGACAAAAGAGACTATTACGAAATACTGGGAATAGGACGGAGTGCCTCCGATGAGGAGATCAAGAAGGCCTATCGTGCCCTTGCCCTCAAGTACCACCCCGACAAGAACAAGGGAGACGAGCAGGCGGAGTCCCGGTTCAAGGAGGCGGCGGAGGCCTACGAGGTACTCTCGGATCCGGAAAAGAGAGCGGCCTATGACCGCTATGGAAGCGATGGCCTGCGCAACATGGGCTTCGAGGGATTTCAGGATGTCAGGACCGAGGATATCATGGGAAGCTTTTCCAGTATCTTCGGCGACCTCTTTGGTGCGGGAGGGGCAGGGGGGGCTGGTGAGAGCTTCTCTTCCGGCATGTTTGGCCGGGGAGAGCCGGCAGCCAGTCGCGGCTCCGATCTTCGCCAGCCCCTGCGGGTGACGTTTCGGGAGGCTGCGCTTGGTGGAAGCCGGGAGCTGGCGCTGCCCGGGCCATCGGAGGAGAACCGGATCGAGGTCAGGATTCCTGCCAATGTTTCAGATGGGCAGGTGCTGAGGATCGCCGGCAAGGGGCATCCCGGGGCCAATGGAGGTCCGGGAGGGGACCTGCTGATCGAAATCTCGGTCGACTCCCACCATGAGTTCACCAGGCAGGGGAAGAATATTCGTTCTTCGGTACGGGTGCCTCTGAAGACCGCGGTTCTCGGCGGCAAGGTCTCCGTCAACACCCTGCGCGAAGAGGTTGAGCTGGCCGTGCCACCCGGAACCTCTTCGGATTCAGTTCTCAGGCTCAAGGGCCAGGGTGGCGGTGGAGATGAGCCCGGTGACCATCTTGTGCGGCTTATCGTAACGGTTCCGGACGAGCCTTCTGATGAGTTGAAGGCGGCACTCGAGGACCTCTAGTCCCGGATTTTCCCGGCAGCATCAGCTCCCGGTCGCAGCGAAGCCCTCGGGGAAGATGTGTTTCAGCCGTGCTCCCCTTGCCGGGGAGATCGAGCAGCGCACGTGGGCCCCATCTTCCTGGTAGTCCAGCTCTTCGAGGTGGGCGTTTTCACGCAGGTAGGCGATGATCTCGCCCCTGGCATGGGGAACGATAAAGCTCAGCTCGATGTCGCTTTCCTGCAGGTGTTCGAGAATGGCGCTGGAGAGCTCTTCCAGTCCCTCTCCTGCAGCGGCTGATACCTGGAAGGCGCGCGAGGGCTCGATGACCTGTAATTGTGAAGGCAGGGTCTTGTGGCGGCCGGCATCCGGCGGGATGCTGGCAAGGCTATTGGCCTCGGGGATCTCCTCGGGAGTCAGGGCGTCCCATTTATTCAGGACCATCCAGGTGATCTTGTCGCCGCATTCAAGGTCCTGCAGGACCCGGTTCACCGTGTGGATGTGCTGCCCGGCCTGGGGGGAGCTGGCATCTACAACGTGCAGGATGATGTCTGCCCGTTTTGTTTCGGTGAGGGTTGCCTCGAAGCTGGCAACCAGATGATGCGGCAGGTTTCGAATGAAGCCGACCGTGTCGGTCAGCAGAACGTGGCGATTCTCGGTCAGCTGCCAGCGCCGCACCCTTGTGTCCAGCGTGGCAAAGAGCTTGTCCTCGACGAGCTCGGTGGAGCTGGTCAGCGCGTTCAGGAGGGTTGACTTGCCGGCGTTGGTGTATCCTGCGAGCGCGACCACGAACTCGCCCGCCCGATTATTGATCGCGACCTGGTTGCGCCGCTCGATGTGCTTGAGGTCCCGAACCATTTTCTGGATCCTCCGCCCGATGAGCCGCTTGTCGGTCTCGAGCTGTTTTTCACCCGGGCCGCGCATTCCGATACCACCCTCGTAGCGTGAGAGGTGGGTCCACATCCGCTTGAGCCGCGGCAGGCTGTAGCGCAGCTGGGCGAGCTCTACCTGCAGCCTGGCCTGTGGGGTCTGGGCCCTCTGGGCAAAGATGTCCATGATCAGCTGGCTGCGGTCGATGACGGTTTTTTCCGTCAGCTTCTCGATGTTGCGTTCCTGGGCGGGGCTCAGATCGTTGTCGGAGATGATGAAATCGACATCGAGCTCGTCGGCCAGCACGGCTGTTTCCTCGATCTTGCCTTCGCCGACCCAGGTGGCGGGGTTGGGACGGCTGAGCTTCTGGATGAGGCTGCCGCGCACCTCGATTCCGGCGGTCTTGGCCAGCGAGGTGATTTCAGCCAGGGGGTCGTGGAGCTGCCGCTCGTCTTTAAAGAGCGCCTTGATGATGACAGCCGTCCTGGTTTCAGAAGTGTTTGAATCGCCGATTTGCTGTATTCCTCACGCAGGAAAGTCTGCCCTGGAGATTTTCATATGTTGCCTGAAGTTCGAGTCATCCCGCTCCTTGTGGTCAGTCCTGTAGTGGACGCCGCGGGATTCTCTCCTGGCAAGGGCAGAGAAGGTGACCAGCCAGGCGCTTTGTATCATATTCTGCAGGGTCCAGCTCTCCACGTCACGGAAATCTGCCGCCAGGGGGAAGCTTGTCCAGGTGGACAGCTGCTCGAGGGCGCTGGCGAGGTCCTTGCCGTTGCGCTCAACTCCGACCTTGTACCACAGGAGGCTCTTGAGGCTGCTGAGAAGATCGGCAAGATCCAGCTCGTCGGCAGCTGTTCCGGCCGCTGCGCTTTCGGGGAGCTGGTCCCGGAGGGGAAAGGGCTCGGGGCGTTCGATCTCGCCGGCGACCTTCGCGGCCTCCCGGCCGCTTCGATGCCCGAAGACGATGCCCTCCAGCAGGGAGTTGGAGCCCAGGCGGTTGGCACCGTGGACTCCCGTGCAGGCAACCTCTCCGGCAGCGAAGAGCCCCGGGATGCTGGTGCGGCCCTTGGAGTCGGTGCAGATGCCTCCGATGGAATAATGTGCGCTGGGGCGTACCGGGATCGGCTGGCTGAGGATGTCGATCCCGAAGCTCTTGCTGATCTCGAGGATTCTTGGGAAGCGCTCCCGGATTCGCTCCGGAGCAATATTCCCGAGATCGAGCCAGACCTTGTTTTCACCGGTCTCCTTCATCACCTCGAGAATCGACCTCGAGACGACATCTCGCGGCGCAAGATCGGCAAGCTCATGGAAGCGCTTCATGAAGGCTTCACCCTCCGCCGTACGCAGCACGCCACCCTCACCCCGGATGGCCTCGGTGATGAGGAAGCGGTCAGCTCCGGCAAGATAGAGGGTGGTGGGGTGGAACTGTATGAACTCGAGATCCATCAGCTCCGCTCCAGCCCTGAAGCCCATGGCCAGCCCGTCACCGGTTGCCACCACCGGGTTCGTTGTCTCCCGGTACAGCCTCCCGGCTCCACCGGTTGCGAGGATCGTCTGGCGTGCCCAGATGGCCTCGAGGTCACCAGCCTTGTTGGCCGTGAGCGCTCCGATGCAGACGCCTTCGCGATCGAGCAGGTCGACCGCGAAGGAGCCGGGGCGGCAGAAGATGTTTTCCCGCTCTGCTGCAGCAGCGATGAGGGCGCGGGCGATTTCCTGCCCGGTGGTGTCTCCACGGTGCAGGATTCTTTCAAAGGAGTGGGCACCTTCGCGGGTCAGCTGCAGGTCTCCCTCTCCATCCCGGTCAAATTCGGCACCGAGCTCTACGAGCTCCCTCACCCTCTCGACACCCTCCGTCACCAGGATTTGCAGGTGGTCTTCATCGGCGAGTCCGGCGGCGACCCGGATGGTGTCCTCGGTGTGGGCAGCGAGAGAATCGCCGGTTCTCTCCGGCAGAAGGACGGCTGCAATTCCACCCTGGGCCCAGCGTGTTGCTGATTCTTCGAGAGATTCCTTCGCCAGGACGAGCACCTCGAGGTTTTTGTTTTCAGCTGCAGCAAGAGCTGCTGAAAGCCCGGCAATGCCACTGCCAATAACGAGGACATCGGTAAAGCGGTGGGCGATCCGTGAGAGCTCAAAGTCGGCCAGGTAGCGCCGGCTCATACCGGGGACATCGGTTTTGAAGCTTTCAAGGCTGGGGTGTTTTCCCGGTTCCGTCATAGCTGCGGGTTTTCTTCGGGGAGGTCTCTGCTTGGGGTTAAACCCGCTAATCTGTCTGAATCTGCATTCTTTTGCAACATGACATACACTTTCGGTACGTTTCAGCGGGGCTTGCGGAACTCTGAGCGGTTTTTTTATTCCACGCTCAATAAACTAAATATCTATGAAATAACGACTTCTGGTACGATGAAATGGAATTCAAGGGTTGTTCGTGCATTCGTTTTGTCTGCGGTATTCCATTTGCAGTTATTAGATGCGGATGGAGTAGTTCCAAGTACCGAAAAACTGCAGAAAAGCAGGATTCCCGGACTACCCCGAGGAAACTTCCACTCGCCCGGCCCAGGAGGCCGAAGAAGTAAGGAAGCTATGGTTTTTTCCAGATTTGAATCTACGCAAGACACCGGCCTGCAGGAGGACTGCAGGCGGCCGGCTACACGCTGCAGCGGCATTGCCCTGATGGTGGTGATGGTGGTGTTTATCGTGCTCTACATGATGGTCTACCACCTGAGTTTTTATACCGTCATGGAAGGACAGATTGCCAGGGTGCGCCACGGTGAGCTCCAGGGCCAGGATGCTCTTTACTCCGTGGCACAGCTTGTCATGGCGCAGCTGACGGAGGATCTCGTCCAGGATGTCACCGGCGGCGGCGAGGAGCAGGCGGCCGGCTCTGCTCCTGCAGCGGCGGGAGGAGCAGGCGGACGGGGAGCTCCGAGGGGCGGGGGTGGAGGAGAGGCCGGCCGGTTCGTTGCCCTGCAGACCGGTTCGCAGGGAGGTGCCGGAGCAGCCGGTACACCGTCCTACTACGATTACCTGATGGAGGCGGTCTTTAACTCGCAGCAGCACGAGATCGGCGATGTCAAGGTGAAGGCTACGGTTATCGACAACGAGCGCAGTTTTGACCTTAACAGGCTGTTTGACTACGCGCCCTTGCCGCCGGAGGAAGATGTTCTGAGCGGTCCGGGGGGTGATCTCTCCGCCGATGATCTCGCTGACCTGGCAGCTGATTCGACCGGGGACCAGGAGCGGGATGAAAAGAATCTCACTGCGAGGATTCGTTCGAGGGTGGGCCTGATCAACCGCGACGATGACCAGGAGGATGGAGAAGAGGCGGGTAACGAGCTTGAAAATGTTGCCGGGCTCGAAGAAGAGTCCGAGCTGACGGAATTCGTAGAGCCCACGGAGTTTCAGCAGGAGGCTACACGCCAGATGCTTGCCAGGGCGATCGAGGTGATCGTCAGCATGAACGAGGACTGGGGCTTTCTCTATGCCTACGATGGCGGGACGGGCAGCTATGATTCTGAACGAATCGCCGGGGATATCGTTGAATATGTCCTGGCCAGGAGAACCTCCCCGGAACAGAACCGGATCTATCACGTCAACGAGCTGATGAATATTCCCTCGATTACCAGGGAGCTCTATTACGGGCCCAAGCTGGTTGAAATTCCCGAGGAGGGGCTGGAAACCGATACCGGCTTCCTTCTCAAGGAGGACGAATTCGGAGACATTTCATCAACCTATCTCTACAGTGATGACATCCAGATGGAGCGTGAAGAGCAAGGTGCGTATATCAGCGAGCAGATGGACCTCATGAAGGAAAGCTATGGGGGGGCCCTTCCTCTTGGATTGCTCTCCCAGCAGGCCAGCCAGTTTGCCGGGACCTTCGGCGCACTGAAAACTAACCCGCTCACCAGCGGTATGACCGGGCCTGCGCAGGTCCTCGATGAAGAAGGAAACGAATACGTTGAGCAACCGCAGAAACCCATTGGTTTGAGGGAGATTTTCACCAGCTTTTCCTCCGGTAAGATCAATATCAACACGGCACCGGTGGCGGTTCTTTATGCGCTTCTTCCCTCGCTGAAGGAAGGGAACGAAGAGGAGGCAGAGACTGTGGCCCTGGCGATTAATGATTATCGGTATGAATTCCAGGAGTGGGAAGAAGAGGAAGGTGTCGATACAGAAGAGGTGGGCGTTGAGCCGGTCAAGAATCTTGGCCAGCCCCGGCGTCCCTTGCCACCTGAAGACGAGGAATATACAGAGGGTTTTGATCTCGAGTCCATGGTTGGGCTTGACCAGTTTGGGGCTGCCGACAGTGGGGCCGCGTTGGCTGACGTCGACACCAATTATTTCACCAGCCTGCAGCAGATTGAGCTGGTGGACGGAACAGCGGGAGATGCGGATGATCTCCTGACAAGCGATGCGGGGGTCGACCGGGTCGATGCAGAAGATGATCCGCTCCTGCAGCGCGTGCTGAACGACTACGGGAAGGTCATGTGCTTTGCCGGTACTTATTTCACGATTGAATTAAAGGCGAAGAGCAAGGGAAGTCCCCTGGTAAAATCGGGCATCCTGATCATCAAGAGAGATGCCCAGAATAAGCTGATGGAAGTCATCCTCTGGAAAGAGTTGCAGGACTGAATCATGAAGGTGAATGTCAATACGATCCGTATCCTGTTTATGCTGGTGAACCTCGGGGTTACCACGTTCATAGTGCTGGGGTACCTTGAAGGCATGGGTATTGTCGGTGGCGCTGAGTCAACCGGCAGCTTCTCCGGGAGTTCAGGGGGTGGCCTGAAAAGCCCGGCGGCCTTCGTATATGCAGAAAGTGATTACGTACAGCCTGAATCCCGTGAGTCCCGGCTCCGCTCGGTGTCCTCCTGGTTGATGCCTGAGCGCCCTGCTCCGCCGGTAGCTATTGATAGTGGGCCAACGGAGCCGGTGGAGGAAGAGGCTGAGGAGCCGGAGACCGAACCCGGCAAGCCGATCGAGGGCGGCCCCCTGCAGAAAGAAAACTGGCAGTACGTGCACGGGATTATCTTTCCCGGCAATCCGCTCAAGAGCTGGATCCGGCTTGAAAAGAAGCAGGAAAACAAATTACCCACCACCTCGTCGTCCTCTCGCTTTTCCAGGAGCCGGACCTCCAGCAGCCGCTCAAGCAGCCTCAGGCGCTCGAGCTCAAGCAGCAAGATTCGTTCGTCCTCCTCGGAGAACACCATCACCCTGGTTCTTGAAGACCGCTGGTTCAAGGATGAGGAGAAGGGCCTTGAGTTCTATGTCGACTTCGTTGACGAAGACAAGATTATCTATTGGACGGATAATCCCAAGCGCATGTATTCCCTTCCAAGGATCAGCCAGAGCTACTACATCGAGGTAACGAGGGGTGAAACCCTTGCGCCGAAGAAGGAAGAGGAAGAAGGCGAGGAGGAGGAAGAGGGGGAAACGAAAGAGGACAAGGAAAAGAAGTTCTTCAAGCGCTATCCCCTGGGAACACGGCCCCTCGACAAGAGGGAAGAGGATTACCGCAAACGCCTGGCAGGAGAGGAGACCGCCGGTTTCCTGGAAGCCAAGATCCTTGGAGAGCAGCCCACCCAGAAGGGGCCCGTGCGGGTCAGGACCCCGGTGTCCTCAAGCTCTGGTTCGAAGTCGTCATCCTCAAGCTACAGGAAGCCTTCCACGGCCGGCACCAAGACAAGCACTGCGAAGAAGCCTCTTTCCAAGGCAGAACAGAGTGCAGAGCTGGGTAAGGCTCTCAAGGCTGCTGAGAAGAGTGGAAAGATGACGGATGCCGACCGCAAGAAGCTGGGCGAGTTGAAAGATATTATTAAAGGTAAGAGCAAGAAGTAAGCCGGCCCGGCCCTGGGCCGGATCAAGGAACAAAGTACAGATTTCGTCGACGAATAGTCGATAAAGGACAACCATGCCTGTCATCCTGGGACTCGATATCGGGTCAACTTCCATAACCGGAGCTGTTTTTTCCGGTAACCAGAAGAAGTTTCGAATGATTGACTTCTTCAACGAGGAGATTCCCCCGGTTCATACCGGAGAATATTCCGAGGATGATGATTATGTAGCTCCACTGGGTGTCAGCGAGCTGATCGCGAAGATCATCGAGGAGCGAAAGCTCCAGGATATCGAGGTGGTGACCGCCGTGGATGCCAAGGATTGCATCATGCGCGAGATCTCGGTCCCCTTCACCAAGGAAGAGCAGATTCGCAAGACGGTTTTCTTCGAGGCCGAGAATTATTTCACCGGCTTCGATCTTGAGAACACCGTCCTGAACCACATCAAGATTGGTGAGGACGAGGACAGCAGCAGCCTGATCGTCTCGGCTCTCAACAACGACGAAATTGAATCCCACCTCGACCTCCTCAAGGAGGGATCGGTAGATCCCGTGGTCGTCGATCTCGACACCTGTGCTCTTTTTAATGCCTACAGGGCCTCAACTGTTTTCGATGAAGAGAAGACAGCCCTGGTGGTCGACATGGGAGCCACCTCGACAAAGATCGTCCTGGTCGAGGATGGGAAGCTGAAGAAGATGCGCTCCTGCCGGCTGGAGACCGGGGTCTCTGCAGCTGCTCGCAGGCTCCTGGAATCGAGCGAGAAAGAAGAGGAGACTGCAGAAAGCGAAGAGAAGCCGGAGAGTGCTGAGCACTCAGCAGTCGATGCCCGGCTCACGGAGCTCGAAGACTCTCTCGATATTTTCGAGGATGAAGAGACCAGCCCAAGCGGCTCGATGGATGAGCTTGATCTTGCACCAGGAGCCGACGACGAAGAGCTCTCCGCACAGGATGACCCTGCCGGGGAGGATGAAGATGCGCCGCCCGCTAAGGACTACCAGGGTATGTTCCCGGGTGAGGCGAAGGAAGAGTTTAACTACGACGACTATCTTGCTCGAATTGCCCTGGAGATCCAGCGAAGCCTGGCCGGGGCAACACAGGGAGCTTCCATAGAG
Source organism: uncultured Planctomycetia bacterium (assembly GCA_964615885.1). Classification (GTDB taxonomy): domain Bacteria; phylum Planctomycetota; class UBA8108; order UBA8108; family UBA8108; genus UBA8108. The sequence goes on from CAZTRG010000195.1 coordinate 28,596, forward strand.
CTTATCTGCCTGACCGGCGGCATGAGCAGCCGGGAGGAGGCCTGTGCCTTCTTCCGTGAGGAGTTTGATACCGATACGGTAAGGCTCGATTTTACAGGCAGCTTTGAGATGGATCCGAAATGCGGCCCCATCAAACCCATCAGCGCCCAGGGGGCTGTGGCCATTGGGCTGGGGATGGCGCCTTTCGTCGAGGACAGTATCGGGGTTGATTACAGGAAGGGAGATTTCCGCTATGAGCATAAGTTCGAGCGTATCAAGATCCCCCTGATTGCCGCCTCGCTGCTTTTCTTCCTGCTGTTTCTGCAGTTGACCTTCTGGGCCTTCCGCGACTGGAAGGAAGAGAATGCCCGCCTGGCTGGTTTCAAGAGGCTGAACAGGAATATCTACCACGAGTTCTTCGGGGAGTCGCTCAAGCAGGGCGCTGACCCGGTGGCGTCAATGAACGCCAGGAAACGGATCTGGAAAGGGCGCGGTACCGCGGCCATTCCCCGCTTTGTCGACTTTTCCGATGCGCTGAGGAGCTTCCCGGAGGCGATGAAGGACAGCGAACTCTATTTCGTGGTCAAGAGCATGGATTTCAGTTTTGAAATCAAGCAGAAGGGCAGCGGCAAGAAGAGCGTCGATTATTATGTCCAGCCGGCCCGGGTTGAGATCGAGGCCGACACAGCGAGCAATGCCCATGTGAAGTTGCCCAAGCAGTTCGGTGGCCCGAAGTCGATCTTCAACTGTAAAGCATCGCTGACCGGCAGCAGGGCTGAGGGCAAGTCGAGTATTCCACTCGAGCTGACCATCAAGAAGCAGGCGCTTGATAAGTACATCAAGTAAGAGAGAACGAAACCATGTTCGGTAAAAACGAAGAATCCAACAGCGAGCCGCAGCAGATCATTATCCTGACCCTGGGGATGACAGCCATCGGCTTTCTGCTGCTGTACATCGTCCTGCAGGTCTGGCTGGTGCCGGGCTTGCGCGAACAGGTCACGCAGCAGCAGGGCTACTACAGCAAGCTGGTCGCCTCGTTTGAGTCCTCTGAGATGAAGCAATTGCGCCATGAGGCAAAGCTTCAGAAAGAAAACGAGGAGCAGAAGACTCTCGGCGAGATCATCGTTGAAACCCTTCCCGGCTATGGCCTCAGCCTTGCAAAGGATACTGATAAGAGACCGCCCCTGCGCGCAGCTCCCGGTGGAAGCAAGGATGCAGGTGCGCTGCAGGCCGAGGGCCGGGCGATCAAGCTCGAGAATGCCCCCCTTGATAAGATTATCCGCTTCGTGGCCTCGGTACAGGAAGCCAAGAACTCCATCCGGATTGAAAACTTCGAGGTTCGGCGGGCAGCCCGGACGCGAAGCGGGGCAGCGTCAGATTCCTGGACTGCCGATGTGGACCTGGCCGACTACTCCACGAAAAAGCCAACGCCGGGCGGTTCCTGAAAAACTCGAGGACCTTCCGCAGGTTTCTCGCCGGGCGATTTGATCTCCCGCACCGGGCACCGGCCCTCAGGTAAACCTGATGAAGCTGCGCAGCTTGTTGGAGACGGCGTTGCGTGCCCTCTGAAGGGAATCGGCAACGGCCTGCTGGCTGATTCCAAGCTGGTCCGAGATCGCTTTTTGTGAAAGCACATTCCTGTAGTACAGGTTGACGACCTCCTGCTGGCGGCTGGTCAGGATCTCGATGTTATCGAGCAGCGCCTGGGTCATCAGTCTCCCCTGGTAGATCCGCAGGAGATCTTCATAGTCTACCCTTCCCTGTTCCATCGATGGCAGGTGAGGTTCGAGGTAGCTGCAGATCTGGCTGCAGGTTCGTTTGAGCGGGCAGTACTTACAGAGCATCCTGTGTCCTGGAGTTGAATCGGTCTTAACGGGCAGGTGGGCACCCCTGTCATCGGCAACCACCGTGGCAAGGCTATCACACGATTCCATGACCTGTCAAAGATCGGCAGAGGGGCATAATTCCGCTGTTTTGGCCCCAGGAGGGCCCAGGAATTCACCTGTGGGGACCCCGGTAGCGAAGAAGTTTTCACGTGGTAAGATCGATTCAGGGACTGAAATGGACGGAAGATTCTCCGCCTGGGACATCCGGCCGTTGTTGGTTTTTTACCAGATCAGGCGCTACCGGGTTTTTTCATGAAGCTGCAGGATTCATTTTTACTCTCGAAGATCATGCTCCTGGCTGTGTTCCTGACACTGGCTGCTGGAGCGAAGGCCCAGGAGCTCAGGCTGGTGCCCCTGGGGCCGGCCTACGGCTGCATGGACTTCTCCATCGAGCTTCGCCTGGTGGGTGCCACCGAGCCGGCTTTCGGTTACCAGGTTTCGCTTTCCTATCCCGCCTCTTCTTTCGAGCCGGTTTCCTTTGAGGGAGAGCTTGAGGGCTGGTCGATTCGGCGTAGTGGCCCCTTCCCCTTTGCCCCGGCATCTCCTTGCGAGCAGTGGTCCGATGGCAATGGTGTCGACAGGATTCTTATCTCGGCTTCGGTCTATCCCGACCCGGGAGTGCCCGGCCGGGTCGTGGCAGATGAGGTCGCCGGGGATGACGTGCTCCTTGGCAGAATCATTTTTCGGCCCAGGGATGGTGGAGCCGGAGGAGCCTTCTCGGCCCTCGAGGGCAGCTGCCCCGAGCTTGCTGGAAGCCAGATCGGCTACCCAACGGCGTTTTTCGATGCAGCTGGGCGCACCCTGGAGCTTGATTCGGAGCCATTGGCCGCCCCCATTCTCAGTGCCGAGGTGGAAGACCTGGCCTGCGGTCCGGTGGATGGAGCAGGGGTCGAGCTCACCTGGAGCCCGCCCGGCGCGGCCGGCAACGTTGAGACGGTTCGAATCAGCAGAGCTGGATCCCCCATTGTTTTTCTTCCCGTCGAGGCAGGGAGCTACATCGACCAACCCGGTGCAGGCCTCCATCTCTACGAGATCACGAGTCTCTTCAGCGATGGGCGTGAGAGCTGCGTTTCTTCCTGCGAGCTGGAGATTGTCATCGAGGGTGAAGAGGTTCTCTTTACCAGGGGAGATTCTGACAGCAACGACAGGGTCAATCTCAGCGATGCCATCCAGATCCTGCGCTACCTCTACCAGGCTGCGGAGATCGGCTGCAGAGATGCTGCTGATGTGAATGATTCAGGAAGGATCGAGCTGGCGGATGCCATCTACCTGCTGAATTTCATCTTTCAGAATGGCAGTGCGATCCCTCCTCCCTATCCCGGCACAGGCGCTGATCCGACCCCGGATGGTCTTGGCTGCCGGCCCTCTGCCTGATGGCAGCCTTTCTTTCCGCCGGCGCGTCTTGTCTTCCTGCCGGCAGGTGCCCGCTATTTGTGGGAATCGGCCCCACCATTTCCAGCTGATGGCCTCTTCAGGCCCCCAGAAGGTCTGATAAACCATTTTCGGGTGGTCTCCGAAGGCCGCAGGGGATGTTTTCAGGCCGCACTCATTTTACGTTTCCAGGCCACTTTCCAGGCTGTCCAGGCTGGTCAGGGCACTGTGTGTGGGCCGGAAAAGGGTGAAACACAACATGTTGTGGTGTCGAAAAAAAAATAATGGGCGCTTGTACCGTGGATTGTTGTGTGGAATAGTGGGGGCTATTCCCAGACTCACCCAGATGGTGGGTCTGCCCAGGAACTGTATTTTTCTGAAATGGAGCGAGCGAGAGATGCGATTGCGCGAGGAAAACTGCTCAGCATACGCAAGAGACTACCCGGAAGGTCTCGAGTGGTTGGACTCCCGTTCTCGGTCTGTCGTGAGCGCTGGTGAAGGGAAATACAAACAGAGAGGAGATGGGCCAGTCACTGTCAGCTCACGCTTCGAGGAACTCGGCTTTTGCCGAGGAGGCGTGGGAGGAACAGTTTACCGTCCCCGGATGTTGAGGAGTTTACACCCGGGGCTGGTTTTTTCCGGCAAAGAGAGATCTTTCCGGCAATGGCCTGCACGTTCCTTGGAAAAGAAGAGAAGAAGAGAAGAGCCTGATTATGAAGGTTCGGGGCGCGCGGTGCTTGCACCGTGGCAGTCCTGTACCTGATTCCAGGCCAGCAAGAGCGCCCTTGCCGGGAAGGGCGCCTTTTTTGAGATTTTAAGGATGCGGCAGGAAAACACCCTGCAATCCAGGCTTTTACTGAAAGTGCATTCAGAATGCTCCAGGGAGCTCATCCCCTCACTCTTGACAGCAAGAACCGTGTGGTTCTGCCGGCCGCTCTGCGCCGGGAGCTGCCCGAGGGCGAGCGCGACAAGATGGAATTGACCACCGGTCGCCGGGGGCAGTGGCTGCAGCTTTGGACCAAGGGCGCCTGGAAAGAGAGAATCGACGAGATCTATGACAAGTACGATTCCGATGACGAGGAAGCTGAGAATTATATCAGGGATGTCCTCGCCTCGGTTGACGAGGTGGATCTCGACAAGCAGTACCGCTTCGTTGTGCCGGATAACAAGAAGAAGCAGACCGGGATCGTCAAAGAAGTCGTATTCATCGGGATGAGAGACAAGATCGAGATCTGGGCCGCCGAGGCCTACGAGGTCTACCGCGCTTCCCGGGAGGGGAAGCAGGAGCCGCCGAAGGCGAGAGGCCCTTGAAGAAACGGACAGGCTGAATTTTTCGCAAGCCAGGGTAAAGGGGAGAGAAGAGAGAAGTGGTAGCCAGGAACGAGAACTGGGACGGTGAAGTTGGGCTGGTGGCAAGGATCCGGGCTCAGTGCGAAGCTGCAGCTGCGGAGGAGACGGGACAAACGGGGCGGCGCGATTCGATTCGCCGCATCAGCGGCCTGGACCGGCAGGAGTCCGGCAAACTGGGCCAGGTAAGCAGTGATGTCGAGGCTATGAAGAGACGGCTTGAACGTCTCCACCAGCTGTATCCTGAATTGACGGGCGTCGGGATCAGCGAATATGTCGAGGCATTGAGCAGTAGGTCGACCGCCGAGGTGAAGTAATGCAGGACTCCCTTTGTGCGGGAGTATTCGCCATTGAATCGTGTGAACGTCGAGCCGGAACATCTTCCGGTTATGCTGGAGGAGACTCTGCAGTGCCTTGCACCGCAGCCCGGCGAGATGATGCTCGATGCTACCCTCGGACTCGGGGGGCACGCAGTGGAGATTCTCAGGGGCTTGATGCCGGGAGGGACCCTGGTCGGGATCGACAGGGATCCCCAGGCTCTCGAGCAGGCCTCGGCGCGGCTCGATGCAGTTGGTGGAGAATACCGCCTCCTGCACGGAACCTTCGATGCGGTGGGCCAGCTGTTGCGAGAGGCCGGTCTTGGACCGGATGGAGCTCTCGATGGACTGCTGCTGGACCTCGGGGTCTCCTCGATGCAGCTGGACAGGGCGGAGCGGGGCTTCAGCTTTCGAAACGATGGTCCTCTCGATATGAGGATGGATCCGGAGACGGGGGAATCGGCGGCATCCTGGCTGGCCGGGATCCCGGTCGAGGAGCTCTCCAGGGTGATTCGGCGCTATGGGGAGGATCCGCAGGCCGGCAGGATCGCCAGGGGAATCGATCGCTACCGCCAGGAGCAGCGCATCGAGACGACAGGCCAGCTCTCGGCCTTGATCGAGGAGCTGGTTCCACGCCGGGGAAAGAAGATCCATCCGGCCACAAGAACATTCCAGGCGATTCGTATTGTGATCAACAGGGAGCTCGATTGTCTGCGCGAGGTCCTGGAGCGGCTCGACAGGTACATGAAGCCTGGTGGGAGGGTGGTGGTGTTGAGCTATCACTCCCTGGAGGACCGGCTGGTGAAGGAAGCCTTCAGGCAGCGCGTGAAGGAGGGACTCTTCCTGGCGCATCCGGCGGGGCTGCTGCGTCCCAGCGAGACAGAGGTGAGCTCAAATCCACGTTCAAGAAGCGCCCGCCTGCGGGCGGTGGTTCGTCCCGGCGGCTGCTGATTCTGCAATGACAACCCGGAGCTAGAAGGAAGGAGACCCGCTTCAATGCCATTATCGACAGGTGCTGCGATTCTCTCAGTCTGTCTCCTGCTGGTCGGCCTCGTGTCCGTGCAGATGGAGGTTCAGAACATTCGCACCGGGGTGCGGGTTCGACAGCTGCTGCGGGACCAGGAGCTGAAGGTGGAATCGCTTCGAAAGCTTCAGATGGAATACAACACCCAGATTGCCCCGGACAGGCTCGAGCAGGAGCTGCCGGTAGATTTTCGTACGCCGCAGGGATACCCCGATGCCGGCCAGGTTGCTCCTTCAGTGGAGAGCACCGGTAGAGGATAAGTTTAAACGGAAGAGGAGAGCTATTTGATGAAGAGCATGCCTGCTGGGGCCAGCTCGAAGGAGACCATGACCCGGGTGCCGACAAGATCCGGGGCCTTGTGGTTTTTCTCCATCACGGTGACCCTCGTCTTTCTCCTGCTTGGTGTGCGCCTCTTCTTTATCCAGGTGCTTGCGCATGAGAGCCACCTCTCGCGGGCCAAGAGCGGCACGGGGCGTACCGACCAGATCCCGGCCTATCCCGGTGACCTGAGAACCAGGGATGGTGTGATCCTGGCCCGCTCGGAGGCCGCCTACAACATCGGGCTCGATCTGCGCCCTCTTGACCGGGAGAAGGTCCATGCGGTGGTCAACACGGGCTGTGAGACCCTCGGGTATTCCGACAGCCGGCGGCGTGAACGGCTCGGCGACGCGGACAGGAAGAAAGCCAACCGTAAGATCTACTTCAACTTCGGGCACATCGTGGATACCGATATGCGCGACAGGGTCAGGAGCAGCCTGGGAAAAACCCTCGCTCCCAAGGTGCTCAGGAAGGCACTCGTGGTGGACCGGCTGACGCAGCGGGTCTATCCCAAGGAGGATTTTCTCTGTCACGTTGTAGGGGTGACGGCCCACGATGGAACGGGGATCGAGGGGCTTGAGCACACGCTCTCGCGATGGCTTGCTCCACGGGCGGGAAAGCGCCGGGTGATCACCGATGCCAGGGAGCAATTCCGCTTCTTCTCCCCCGAGACGGTCGAGGTTGCTCCGATCAACGGCTACGACGTCTACCTGACGATCGAGAGTAGAACCCAGCGGATTCTCGAAGAGGAGCTGCGCCTCGGTATCTCCAAGCACAAGGCTGAGGGTGGGCTGGGAATCATCATGGACTGCCGGAGCGGATCGATTCTCGCCATGGGCTCCTGGCCGGTTTTCAATCCCAACGCCTTCCATCTTTACCCCCCGGAGATTCTCAATGGCCTGAGGAAAAACCGGGTTATTGAGAACGTCTACGAGATCGGGAGTGTGATCAAGCCCTTCATCGCGGCCTCGGCCCTTGAAACAGGGGTCGTCCGCAGGGCAGAAAAAATCTGGAAGGGAGGGCGCTTCCATCGGATCGGTGGCCGCCGCCTCGAGGATGTCAGCGACCATGGAGGTATCACCGTTGAGGAGGCCGTGGTGTACTCCTCGAATATCGGCATGGGAATCCTCGGCATGAAGCTCGGCAGGGACCAGCTCATTCATTCGCTGAAGCGTTTCGGCTTCTGCCAGAAGACCGGCATCTGCCTGCCGGGAGAGGGCCCCGGCAAGTACACTCCGCCGGAGAAATGGAACGATATCTACTCAACCACCTCTGTGTCGATGGGCTACGAGGTACAGATCAGCCCGATCCAGCTGGTCACCGCTTTTGCCTCCCTGGTTAACGGGGGCAAGCTCTGGGCTCCCCGTCTTGTAGACAGGTATGCCAGGGGAGACGAGGTTATCAGGAAACAGCCCCGGCTGGTCAGGAACTCGGTGAAGCCGGAGACCTCCGCCATGATGCGCCAGATCCTGTTGAGAACCGTCAACGAAGGAACCGGCCGCTACCTGAGGATGAAGGGTTTTGATTTTGGTGGCAAGACGGGTACCGCTGACATGGACCCGCTCTACACCAAGCAGGACTACCTCGCCTCCTTCGAGGCCTTCGCCCCGGCTGATGACCCCGAGATTGTTGTGCTGGTCATGATCGAGAAGCCACGGGCCGGCAGGTACTACGGCGGAAGCGTAGCCGGTCCGGTTGTGGCGAGAATATTGCGTCGTTATTTCAGTGTGCCTGCAGAGCCCGAATTTGAGCGCTTGAAGTTCAAGGGCTGGTAGACGGCGGTCTTCAGCGATGAAGCCGGTATGAAAGAAGGAAGAGAAATGCTTCTTGGAGAAATCTGTAAAGACGTGGCCGCGGTCCCCGCGGAATACGGCAACCTGGAAATCAGCGAGGTCGTCTGCGATTCCCGCGAGGCCCAGCCGGGCTGCCTCTTCTTAGCCGTGCCGGGCGAAACCACCGATGGACTTCTCTATGCCGCTGAGGCGGTGGAGAAGGGCGCCGCAGCGGTGATCGTTCCCAGTGGAGGGAAGGGGAAAGCCCTGGGCGTGCCGGTGCTCGAGGTTGACGATATCCGGGCCGCCATGGGGCAAATCGCTGACCGCTTTTACGGCTACCCCTCCAGGGAGCTGGAAATTGTCGGCGTGACCGGCACCAAGGGCAAGACCACAACCGTCTGGCTGCTTGATCAGCTGTTTTCAGCCACCGGAGACCTGACCGGTTTCTGCAGCACGGTTGAGAACCGGATCGGGGATGATACCTACGAGGCGAAGAACACCACCGCAGGCTGCATCGACCTCCATCGTTTCCTCGCCGAGGTGGTCAAGCGTGGCGGCAAGCGCGCCGTGATCGAGGTCTCTTCGCATGCACTCGAGCAACAGCGGACTGCCTCGATCCGTTTTGACTGCGCAGTATTCACCAACATCGCTCCTGAGCACCTTGATTACCACGAGGACATGGAGAGCTACCTGGCTGCCAAGATGAAGCTCTTCTCAGGCCTCGACAGCCACGCTTACGCGGTGCTTCCGCGTTCGCAGGAGGCCTCCCTGGCGCTGCGTGACAACACCGAGGCCAATATTGCCTGGTACGGTTGCGGCCTGGAAGATGGGACCACCGGCCTGCGAATGGATAGCGGGATCGAGTTTACCTGGAGAGACTGCCATTTCCGGGCGGCTTTCTGGGGAGAGCACAACCTCGAGAACCTGCTGGCTGTTCTGGCCGCCGGAGAATGCATGGGTCTGAGGCCGCCGGAGATGGCTGCCCTGGTCTCGGAGATCCGGCTTCCTCCGGGCCGCCTCGAGCAGGTCAGCCACCAGGCTCCCTACAAGGTGGTTGTTGATTATGCCCACACCGATGGCGCGCTCGAGGCGGTGCTGTCGGCGCTGCGCCCGGTGACGCCGGGGAGGCTGATTACCATCTTCGGCTGCGGCGGCGACCGTGATACCGCCAAGAGGCCGCGGATGGGGAAGGTTGCTGAAGATGGCTCCGACAGGATCATCCTGACCTCGGACAATCCCAGGAGCGAGTCGCCTACGAAGATCCTGGCGGAAATCATGGACGGTATCGAAGACAAGGATGAAGTAACCCTTGAGGAGGATCGCCGCGCGGCGAGCGCCCTCGGGATCCGCATGGCCAGCCCGGGTGACACTGTCCTCATCGCAGGTAAGGGACACGAGGACTACCAGGAGTTCGGCAACAGGGAGAGGATCCATTTCGACGACCGCGAGGTCGCCGAGGAGTTCCTGAAAGAGGTTTGCCCCGCATGAGCAGGCGTTTGTTGAGTGAGCACAGAGACCGGTGCCCGGTTCCGGGAGGGGGAGCAGAGGGATGAAATCCATGCGCCTTTCGGAGATCATCGAGGCCACAGGCGGGAGCCTGCAGCCGGCGCCCGGGGATGACCCGCTCGTCAGTGGGATCTCTACCGACAGCCGTACGGTCCAGCCCGGCGAGCTCTTCATTCCCATCGTCGGTGAGCAACACGATGGGCATGATTTCATTTCCGCGGCCTTTGAGCAGGGAGCGGTGGCGAGCCTTTCAAGCTGTGAGCAGCCCCCCGAGCCCGGCCGGCTGCTTGTCAAGGTGGCTGACACGCTCGATGCCCTCGAAGACCTTGCGCTTCATCATCGAAAAGAGCTTCCCTTTGCCGTGGTTGCGATCACCGGCAGCGTGGGAAAGACGACGACGAAGGAGTTCCTCAGCAGCATCCTGGGTACGGAATTCACAGTGGCTGCGGCTCCAAAGAGCTTTAACAACCGTCTCGGAGTGGCGCTGACGCTGCTGGAGGCCGACGAGGAGACCGAGCACCTGGTGGTTGAGATGGGCACCTCCGGAAAGGGAGAGCTGTCCTACCTCTCCAGCCGGGTAAGGCCCGAGAGAATCCTGATCACCACAGTAGCAGAGGCGCACCTGCAGGGACTGCAGACCATCGCGGGAGTTATCGAGGCCAAGGCGGAGATTCTCGAAGGTCTTGCCGAAGGCGGCCAGGTCTACCTGAACCCGGGAGTTCCCGGCTACGATGTGTTCTGTTCCCGGCTCATCCGGGAACCGAGAACCTTCGGTAACCCGGAGGCTGATTTTCCCCTTGAGAGAGGCCTGCCGTCAGGGACCGCCGGCATCGGCCAGGTCTTCAGGGTCAGCGACGAGGAATATTCGCTCGAGCTGCCGGGGGAGCACAACGTCGTCAACGCCAGCGGCGCCATTGCCATAGCTCTCGACCTCGGGATGAGCCCCGGCTCGATCCGCCGGGGACTCGCTCTCTGCAGCCTGCCCCCGGGCCGGTTCAATGTGCAGACCGGCGGAGACGTGGTCTTTGTCGATGATTCCTACAATGCGAACCCCTGCTCGATGGAGGCGGCCTTCGGCACCTTCGCGGACCTTTGCGGGGAAGCGGTCGAGGGGCGCAACATCGCCGTGCTCGGGGAAATGCGTGAGCTCGGGGAGGGCTCCCAGCGCTATCACGAGGAGCTCGGCCGCCGCCTTGCCGGGTTCGATATGAATATCCTGGTCACCATCGGTGGAGACAGCCGCCATCTTTCAGAGGCTTTTGTCCAGGAGCTGCAGGGCCTCGGCCGGGCAGAGGAGACCACCACGGTACATTTCGAGGACCTTTCAACGGCGAAGGGGTACCTCGCAGCGGAAATCAAGCCGGGCGACCGGGTTCTATTCAAGGCTTCGAATGCCGTCGGCCTCAGCGGGCTGGCAGGGGAGCTGAGAGAGACAGCCAGGGAGGCCCAACGGGAAACTCCATTTGTTTGAATACATCGAGCGATTGACAGAGAGCTCCCTGCTCACAGACCTGGCGCAGAAGGTTGAATACCGCGTTCTGCTTGCCGCCGGCTCTGCTTTTGTCATCTCCATCCTCTTCGGCAGCTGGTTTATCTCCTGGCTGGGCCGTCGCGGCATGCTGGAGCAAACCGCCAAGGGTGATTCAGACCAGCTCGATGCCCTCCATGGACACAAGTCGAACACCCCGACCATGGGAGGGGTGATCTTCCTGGTCGCTGCCGGTGCGGCAACGCTGCTTTGGGCAAAGCTCGACAGCAGCCTGGTTCTGATGCTCCTGGCCTATACGCTCGCTTTCGGAGCCATCGGGCTGGTTGACGACCTGGTGAAGCTGGGCCCCGGCGGCAAGAAGGGAATTCGTGGAAGGACAAAATTCTTATACCAGTGCGCGCTGGGGCTTTCGGCAGGTTGCATTCTCTACTGGTATCCTCCGGCTGTTCACCTCGCATCCTCAGCCGACCCGGCAACGACCCTGAGCCTGCCCTTCTTCAAGGATGCTGGCTTTTCTCTCGGGCTGCTCTACATTCCGCTGGTGGCCATCGTGCTGGCCGGATCGTCCAATGCCGTCAACCTGACTGATGGGCTCGATGGCCTTGCCGCCGGTTGCAGTGTGCTGGTGGGAGCCACCTTCGTGGTGGTTGCGCTTCTTGCCGGCAGCAGCGAGGCCAGCTCGCTCCTGCGGATCCCGCATGTTGAGGGTGGGGCGGAGATTGCCGTCTTTGCGGCTGCACTGGTGGGGGGCTGCCTGGGATTCCTGTGGTTCAACTGCCACCCGGCCCGGATCTTCATGGGAGATGTCGGCTCGCTCAGCCTGGGCGGTGCACTCGGCCTGGTCGCCGTTCTCTGCAAGCAGGAGCTGCTCATGGTGCTGGTGGCAGGAGTCCTCGTCGCAGAGACCGTGTCGGTGTTCCTCCAGGTGATGAGCTTCAAGCTTACCGGCAGGAGGATCTTCAGGTGCACTCCCCTGCATCATCATTTTGAGTTCAAGGGTTGGAGTGAGAGCCGGGTGACCCTGAGTTTCTGGGTGGCCTCGGCCCTCTTCGCACTGGTGTCGGTTGTGAGCCTGAGATCATGAAAATCCCCGCAATAAAATACAACATCAACGCCAAGGAGACGCTGCTCTCATCGGTGTTCCTGTTGCTTGCTCTCAGTGCGGTCATGGTCTTCAGCGCCAGCGCCTTTCACTATCTCATCACTGAAGACACCTCCTTTTTCCTCAAGCGCCAGCTGATGTGGATCGGTATCTCGGGCGCGATCTGCTACTTCACCTACATGAGCGACTACCGGATCCTGCAGAAATACTACAAGCTCGGGTTGATCCTGACGCTCGTGATGCTGGCGCTTGTGATGATTCCGGGGCTCGGTATCCGGGTCAACCAGTCCAGCAGGTGGCTCCCGCTGGGAGGGGGGATTCGTTTCCAGCCATCGGAGGTGGCGAAGATAACCGTGCTGGTCTTTATAGCCGGCTATATCTGCCAGGACCCAACCAGGACCAGGAAGTTCTGGAAGGGCTTCATGCCTGCGGCCCTTGGAGCCGGCCTGATCTGGGGCCTTGTCCTCATCGAGCCGGACCTCGGGACCTCGACCTTCATCCTCGGGCTGGCGATTATCCTCCTGATGATAGCGGGGATGCGCTGGCGCTATTTCCTGGCGCCCATCGCCGTGTTTACCCCCTTGCTCGCTATCTTTGCCTACATGAGATGGGAGATGATCGTTCACAGGTTCCAGGGGCTTCTCAATCCGGAGGGCCTGCACCAGCTGCGCCATTCGCTGAGGGCCCTGGGCTCGGGCGGGCTCAGCGGAATGGGGGTCGGGGCCGGGATGCAGAAGCTGCGTTACCTGCCGGAGGCCCACACCGACTTTGTGTTTGCCGTCATCGGTGAGGAGATGGGCCTGGTGGGCTGCCTCTGTGTCATAGGGCTCTTCCTGGTCCTGCTCTGGTCAGGCGTGATGATCGCCCGCGGCGCAAAGGATTCCTTCGGCTACCTGCTGGGTGCAGGCATCATTCTCTCCCTGGGGATGCAGGCCGCCTTCAACATCGCGGTGGTGACCGCAAGCGCCCCGACCAAGGGAATCCCGCTGCCACTGGTGACCTTTGGCGGAACGGGACTCTGCGTGACGATGGCCCAGATAGGTATCCTTCTTTCGATTTGGAGAATTTCCCAGACCACCGGACCGGCATATTTTTCCGGGGTCAACAAGGCAGATCTCGCGGGGGCGGACCCCGGGGGGTTGGATAAAAAGCATCAACCGGACGGGGGAAAGGACGTGCACCGATGACCGACACCGCTGTATTTCCCGAGACCAGCACCGCGATCAAGGCGCTGGCATTTTTCGGAGGCGGCACAGGAGGGCATCTCTTCCCCGGGCTCGCAGTAGCTGAGAGGGCCAGGGAGAGGTTCCCGGACTGTGATATTGTATTTTTCCGGACCCGCAGGGACGTCGAAGAGAAGGTCTTTGCCAACTGCGGTTTCAGGACAGAGATGATCGATCTCTCACCTCCTTCGGGTGGGGCCGGGGCCCTGTTCAGGTATTCCCTGCAGTCTCTGCGAGCGCTTACGGCTATCCGTAAGGCCCTTGGAAATGGCTACGACGCGGCCATCGGGCTTGGAGGTTATGCCTCTCTTCCCGGGATTGTCGCCGCCAGGCATATTGGCCTTCCCGTTGTGCTGCTGGAGCAGAACCAGGTTCCCGGCAAGGTCAACCGCCTCGCAGCGCCCTTTGTCGATGCGATAACCTGCCCGAGCCCGGAGGTTGTTGAGCGCCTTGGTGGACGCCGGGAGGTCACCGGGAATCCCGTTCGCGGTACGGTCGTGCGGGCTGCCAGGCGCCGCAGCCGGCGCTTTGCAGCCGGTGTTTTCAGCAAGAGACCGCGCCAGATCGTGGTGGTAGGTGGGAGCCAGGGCGCCCACGGTATCAACAAGGCCATCACGGGTGCGCTGGAGGAACTTTTTGAGTACCAGGGAAGAATCCGCTGGATACATGTGGCCGGAGATGCCGATAAAGATGAGGTAGAGCAGGTTTACCGTGAGCAAGGCTGGGAGGCGAGGGTGGTGAGCTATCTGGATGATCTTCCGCACGAGCTGTCCAACAGCGATCTCGTGATTGCACGGGCAGGAGGGACCACGCTGGCAGAGCTGGCGGTTCTCGGTGTGCCGGCCATTCTCGTTCCCTATCCGCACCACAAGGATCAGCACCAGCTGAAAAATGCAGAGGCCCTGGTGCGGGCGGGGGGCGCCAAGCTGGTTCCTGAAGGAGAGCTGGGAGCTGATACCCTGCGCACGATCTTCGAAGAGATTCTGTTCGAGCCCGAACGCATCCTGGAGATGGAGGATGGCGCCCTGAGCCTGGCAAGGCCGGATGCCGCAGATGAAGTGCTGGACCTGATACTGGAGCTGAGAGAAACATGTCACTAGGATTCCGCTGCTTCCTGATTGTTCTGATCTGTTTTTTCGCCCTCTGGGTCTATCACAAACGCGAGGGTGAGCTCTCGATCTGGATGGGGCTTTCGCAGCCACCGCCGGCGGAGCCTCCTGCCTCAACGGCGCCCCTGTCGGGTATTGTCGGTAACGATACGATCATCGAGACCACCATCAAGCCGGCCCCGTTTTTCAATGGAACACGCTTCCCGGTTCGGAGGAACCAGGCTTCACGCTGGGACCGGTCGTCGATCGTGGCCGCTGAGCCTGAAGGCGAAAATTCACGCAGGCTCTCGGCAAATCCTTCTGCCCCCGGGACGCAGCCCGCAGCAGGTGGGAATGAGGAGAGGCAGCAGTCCGCCGCCGCTCCTGGCGGCACGAAGCCTCTCAGGTTGGTCAATCCTCCCGGCTCAGAAGCAGCAGCAGTCGAAGCTCCGCCGGTTGAGGCTGTCACAGCTCCGCTTGCAAGGCCGGTGCCCCAACCCCTGCCGCCGCTGAAGCCAAAGGTTAATTACAGGACGCACACGGTGAAGGATGGAGACAGGCTCTGGCTCCTGGCGGAGAAGTACCTTGGCAAAGGTCATCGCTTCAAACAGATCATTGAGCTCAATGAGGCACTCCAGGAAAATCCCGACAGCCTGAAGCCGGGGATGGTTTTGAGGATCCCTCCGAAAAAGTAGTTCAGCTGAGCTGCCTGAATCCACCCGCAGAGCTCGCTCAACACCGCCGCAGAAGCCCCAGGGGCCCTCCCGGGGAGCTTCCCGGAACCACATTATGTTGTGGTGTCAGGATGTTATAGCTCAAGATGAGGCCTCATCTTACCGATAAGGAACGGTAGAGGGGAAAACTCTGGTCACCCAGATCGGCATCTGTTTTATTAGGGTCGGTATGCGTACAGATACCGGTGCCCTCGAGCCGGTCTGTGCGATCGAAGAGAAGTACCGGAGAGAAGTGCAGAAGAGAAGAGAGAGGCACCGGCAGACGGGATCCGTCTGTACCCGGTTGTCCTTACACAATGCGGAAATCTAGCAAGGTGCATCTTGTCGGGATGCTCGGCACCGGTGTGCGCGGCCTGGTGCCCATCCTCAGGGCCAACAACGTCCAGGTGTCGGGCTCCGATTCCAGCGGGGTATCCCTGCCGGAGGAATTCGACATCCCGGGCGTGAATTTTTACCCGGTCCATGACGAGGCCAACCTCAGCCCCGACGTTGACTTTGTGGTCCATACCGCGGCAGTCGGCAGTGACAATGCTGAGCTTCGCGCGGCCCGCAGGCTGGGAATCCAGGTAAAAAAATACTCAGAGTTTCTCGGTGAGCTGATGGCCATGGGGCGGGGAATTGCCATCTCGGGAACCCATGGAAAGACCACCACGAGCTCGATGACCTCGTGGATTCTCCACCGGGCCGGCAAGGACCCCACCTTCCTGATCGGGGGGGAGATCCCCGGACTCGGCAGCTCCCGGCAGGGCCGGGGGAGGGATTTCGTTGTCGAGGCCTGTGAATTCGGGCACAGCTTTCTCAATCTGCATCCCACCGCTGCGGTGGTTACCAATGTAGAGGAGGAGCATCTCGATTACTTCGAGTCCCTCGAGGAGATCGCCGGCGCCTTCGGAGATTTTGTCAATCGTCTTCCCCTTGATGGATTGCTGGTGCTCAATGCCGATGACCCCCAGGCGCTGCGCCTGGCCAGGGCGACCAGCTGCAGGAACATACAGACCTTCAGCCTCGAATCCACTGCTGGAGACTGGCAGGCCTCCCAGCTACGCTCCTGCGGACTTGAGTCGCATTTTATATTGCGCGGTCCCGGGGGGATCCGGCAGCAGGTCCGGCTTCCTGTTCCCGGCCGCCACAATGTCAAAAATGCCCTGGCGGCGGCGGCTCTCTGCAGCTGGGCGGGAGTGGCCCCTGATAAGATCAGCATGGCCCTGGCCTGCTTCCCGGGTGTTCACCGCCGCTTTGAAATTCTTGCGAACAGCCCGGTTACCGTCATCGACGACTATGCCCATCACCCGACCGAGGTGAGGGCCTTGCTGGCTGCTGCCCGCGATGCGGATTTCCGCGGCCGGGTCATCGGTGTTTTCCAGCCGCACCAGTACTCCCGGCTCGGGAAGATGCTGGAGGAGTTCGCCGGCGCGCTCAAAGACTTTGACGAGGTTCTCGTCACCAGGCCCTACCAGGCGCGGGACAGCCAGGAGGATTGCGAGGCCGTCAACTCTGGCATGCTTACCGGCGCGATCGCCGCCCTGGGCGGCGAGGTCTACGACACCCCCTCTTCCGCTGACGTCCGGGCGCGCCTCGATGAGACCGCGCGCGAGGGCGATGCGGTGATTTTCATGGGGGCCGGGAGCATCACCGTCCAGGCGGCCAACTATGCCGGCAAGTCCTGGGGAATCGAGATTGTACCGATGGTCGCCAAGGTGGGGAGCTGAGGCTATGTCCAGCAGCCTGAAACAACCGCGTTTTTCAAAGCTGACCTCCATGGGGGTCGGAGGCTCTCCCCGGGAGTTCTATGAGCCCGGGAGTAAAGACGAGCTCTGCCGCCTGCTGGGATCGCTCGAGGATCCTTTCATTCTCGGTGGCGGCTGCAACACCATCTTTCCTGACGGAGAGTTCTCCAGGCCGGTGATCAGAACCCGCAAACTCGAAGAGCTGCGGATCTCTGAAGATGGCCGGGTGTACGCAGAAGCCGGTGTCCGGCTCAACAAGATCATCAGGAATACTGTCAATGCAGGCCTGGCCGGCCTCGAGAAGCTGGCCGGCATCCCGGGGACGGTCGGTGGCGCCACGGCAATGAACGCCGGCAACGGCCCCGATGCCTGTTTCGGATTGCATATCAGGAGATTGCATCTGGTCTCTCCTGGAAGCGGTGTTCTCAAAACGATTGGCGGCGACGAGGTGCCCTGGCTTTACCGGGACTGGAACCTGCCGGGCTGGGTGGTCCTCGCCGTTGAGCTGAAGCTTGAGCCGGGTGAGCGGGAAGAGCTCAGGCGGGAAATGAAAGCTTATGAAGATAGAAAGAGCAAAACCCAGCCGCTGGTCCATGCCAGTGCCGGTTGCATGTTCCGCAATCCGGGTGGTGGGCCTTCTGCCGGTAAGCTGATCCATGGCTGCAACCTGAAGGGCCTGGTTCGGGGAGGGGCGGAGGTCTCACGGCTGCACGCCAACTTCATCGTTAACCGGCGCCGTTCGGCAAGCGCTGATGATGTGAAGAGACTCATGAAGGAAGTTACCAGGCAGGTGGAGGAACAGACGGGTTACCTGCTCGAGCCCGAGGTCGTTTTTGCCCGGGACCACGAGCTTGTCTGATTTGAAAACCAGCCGGGAGTATTGATCATGGCGCTTAAGAAAAAATCACGAACCAGCCTGTTGAGGTGGCTGCCCTTCGGCGGCAGGAAATCGAACCTCCTTAAAAACAGCGGCCGGAAGCTGGCCTTCCTGCTGGTGGCGATGCTCTTTGTCTGGCTGGCTCTAAGCATCAAGCAGGATGTTCGCTCAGATCCCCGGTTCCAGCTGGCCCACTGGTCCTTCAATCCCGGGAACCTGCCCGGGTGGGTGACGCCTGAGATTCGCGCCGAGATCATGGATGATTTTAATTCTGAGAAGAGCAAGCTCACCTTCTTTGACCAGGAGGTTCTCTCCAGGCTCAAGGAGCTCCTCGAGAGATCTCCCTGGATCCGCGAGGTCGTAGACATTGGCCTGGTCTATCCGACTCCGGAGCGTCACGGAGAGGTCAGGGCGGTCATGATTCTCTCGACCCCGGTAGCGATGGTGAGTGCTGACAAGCTCTGGTACCTGAGTGACTCCCGGGGCCGGCGCCTGGGCGAGCGCTACAGCGTCGATTCCCGCACCAGGGCCTGGTTCAAGCTTCCTGTCATCGAGGGAGTCGAGCCGCTGATTCCGCGTTCGGGCTATGCCTGGACCTCGAAGCCCGTTCTCGATGGGATCAGTGTGGCCAGTGCCTTGCACCGGGCACGGATCTCTGAGCGTTACCCGGACAACCCGATTGATTTGATCGACATCTCCAACGTCGGTGGAGGGATCGATGGTTCAGCCAGTGAGATCAACCTGATGGATCGTATCGGACGAACGCTGGAGTGGGGACGGGCCCGTACCTCGAAGGCCCACAAGGTGCTTTCGGTGGAGGCCAAGCTGGGGAACCTGCATCGAGTACAGACCGAGCAGCGCTATTGGAGAAGGAGGAGGATCCGGCTCTACACCCCGGATATTCTCCAGGTGCGAAGCGACTCAGAGGGACAGAACTACTGAGTCGCCGGCCCGTTCCAGGGTTGGATGGTGGCCTCTCAGGTATCCGTGACCGGGTAGAGAACGTCCAGTACTTCACGAATCTGTTCCTCGTCCATGTAGCCCAGCTCCAGCAGGATCTGACCGAGCTGCTTCTCGATCACGCCTTCTACCCTGTTTCTCGCCTGCAGGGTAAGCCCTTCATAGAGTTGGTCAGCGCTGACGAAGCGTTTCTCTAAAGCTATTTCGCCAAAAAACTTATAACGATCACTCATCTCGGTTCTCCTCATTCCGCCAGTCGGTTCCCGGTGGCTCGGAGCGCCCTGGGATCTTCGGATGCGGATTCTGTTCAATTTATCGACTGAAAGTCCCCTTGTTCTGGAGCCATTTGGGTCCCAAGAGCACTTTTGGTGCCACTCTGACAGTACCGCAGACCCCAATTAGACCCAATGCTGCCGATGTGGCAGTTCTCGCTTAGAGGCATGAAATATAAGTCATTATATTAATTGAACTTAGGCCGTGGTATTCGGTTTGCATAAACAAATGGCTCTCATTACTTCCAGCGAATTATTTAGGAACGTACTGCAATGCCCAAGAGAACACCCAAGCAGATCGCCTTTGATCTTGAAGCCCAGATGGCTGCCAAGGCGGGCGTAGAAAAATTATCCCGCGCGGTGAAGTCAACATTGGGGCCTGTAGGCTCCAATGCGGTCATCGATCGCGGCTGGGGAGAACCGATTATCACCAAGGATGGAGCCAGCGTTGCCGAGGAGGTCGATCTTATCGATCCCTATGAAAACATGGCTGCGAAGCTCGTTCGTGAGGCGGCGGAAAAGACCGCTAACGAGGCGGGAGATGGATCCACCACTGCAACCGTCCTGGCTGAAAGTATTTTCAAAAAGGGCCTGCAGAATGTCATCGCCGGGATGAACCCGATGATCCTTTCGCGAGGTATTCGGACGGCGGTCGACAGTGCTCTCAAGAGCCTGAAGGAATTGTCGACCCCGGTTAACTCCAAGGACCAGCTCGTCCATCTCGCCACGGTTGCGGCGAACCAGGACAGTGAAATCGGCCAGACGATTGCCGATGCCTTTGAGTCGGTTGGAGAAGACGGCGTCATCACCATCGAGGAAGGCAAAGAGGTCGATACCCAGGTTGAGTCCGTTGAAGGAATGGAGTTTGACCGTGGCTATCTCTCTCCACACTTCATCACCGATGAAGAGAAGATGATCTGCGAGCTCGAAAAACCCTATATTCTCATTTTCGAAGAGAAGCTCACCCGGCTGGAAGAGCTGCTGCCCCTGATGGAGAAGGTGCTCGCGGCCAAGAGATCTCTCCTGGTTGTTGCCGAGGATGTCGAAGGCGAGGTGCTCTCCGCACTGGTGGTGAACAAGCTCAAGGGCGTGCTTCCCTGCGCGGCAGTGAAGGCTCCCGCCTACGGAGAGCGGCGAAAGGCGATGCTCCAGGACCTGGCGATTCTCACCGGTGGGCAGGCTATCTTCAAGGATGTCGGGATGAAGCTCGAAACTCTTGAGCTGGCAGACCTCGGCGAGTCCGGCAAGATCCGGATCACCTCTGAAGACACGATTATTGTCGGCGGTGGCGGTAAATCCAGCGAGGTAGAGGCAAGGGCCAACGAGATCCGCAGGGAGCTCGAAGAAACAGAGTCGGAATACGACCAGGAAAAACTCCAGGAGCGCCTGGCCAAGCTGGTCGGCGGAGTCTGCGTGATCCACGTGGGAGCTGCCACCGAGAGCGACATGAAGGAGCAGAAGTCCCGCTTCGAGAGTGCGCTCAATGCGACCAGGGCGGGCCAGGCAGAGGGACTCCTGCCCGGTGGTGGAGTCGGGCTCTTCAGGGCCGCAGAGGCTCTCGATGGGCTGGATTCCGATGGCCTTACCCCCGAGGAGAAGGCCGGGTTGCTAGTCATCCGGGAGGCCCTCGAGGCGCCCATTCGCCAGCTCTGTGAGAATTCGGGTGTAGAGCCTGCCATGATCCTGCGCCAGATCCGTGCATCGGAGAACGTCAACCTCGGCTGTAACCTGGCCTCTGACAAGGTGAAGGTGGTCGATATGCTGGAGGAGGGGGTGATCGATGCGACCAAGGTCGTCCGTACTGCCCTGCAGAATGCCGCCAGCGTTGCCACCCTTCTTCTGACAAGCGATACCATGATTGCCGAGATCCCCCACGATGAGGATGAGGATGACCACCATCACCACCATCACGACGATGGCATGGGCATGGGTGGCATGGGAGGAATGGGCGGTATGGGAGGCATGGGTGGTATGGGAGGCATGGGCGGAATGGGCGGTATGGGCGGTATGGGTGGTATGGGCGGAATGGGAATGTAAGGTTTCCCCT
>CAZTRG010000196.1:0-10677 GCA_964615885.1 uncultured Planctomycetia bacterium
GACCCCGCGCTCATCGAGCGAGGCTCGCAGCGCGGCGGCATCGGCATCGAGCAGCGCCGCCTTCAGCTTCTGCACCAGGGCCCCGATCCGCGGCCCGATGACCTTGAAGTTGGGCTTGAGCACGTACTCGACGTAGGTCTCAGCCTCCTCGGTAAAGCGGATCTCCTTGACGTTGAGCTCTTCTTCCACCAGCGGCAGCAGCTCAGCCAGCGGCTCAGCCCGTGACATGTCAGCCAGGACGACGACCGCCTCGCGCAGGGGCTGGCGCACCCGGAGCTTCGCCTCGACGCGGGCCGCCCGGCCCAGCGCCACCAGCTCGGTGGCAACAGCCATCTGCTTCGACAGCTCCTCATCGACGAGCGCCTCGTTCACCTCGGGGTAATCGGTCAGGTGAACGCTCTCGGGCTGCGAATCCCCGAAGGGACCGGCCACCAGGTTCTGGTAGAGCACCTCGCTGAAGAAGGGCGTGAAGGGGGCGGTCAGCCTCGACACCGTCACCAGGCACTCATACAGCGTCCAGAAAGCATCGAGCTTGTCCTCGGTCATCCCCGAGCCCCAGAAACGCGCCCGGCTCCTGCGGACGTACCAGTTCGACAGGTTGTCGACAAAGGCAAAGAGCGCGCGGCTCGAGCTGAGCAGGTCGTAGCTGTCCATCGCATCCCTGACGGTGCGGGTGGTGAGCTGCAATTCAGACAGGATCCAGCGGTCCATCAGGCTGCGTGAGCTGACCTCGGTGTAGCCCTCGCCGCCGGCGAGGGTCGCCCCATCTGAATCACCGGCTCCATCGTTACCCCGGGTCGGATCGAACTGGTCGATGTTGGCGTAGATGTTGAAGAAGCTGTAGACATTCTGCAGGCGGATGAGGAAATCCTTCTTCGCCTCTGCCACGCGGTCGAGCCCGTAGCGGGCGTTGGTCCAGGGGTGGCCCTGGCTCAGGAAGTACCAGCGGATCGCATCGGCGCCCTGGGTGTCGAAGGCCTCGTTCGGAGAGGTGTAATTGCCCAGGCGCGTGGACTCCTTGACGCCGTCCTTGTCGCAGACGTGGCCCAGTACGACGCAATTTCGGTAAGGATGCGGGCTCTCGCGGTCACCGTGGAGCATGGTGCTCTCCGCCAGCAGCGAATAGAACCAGCCGCGGGTCTGGTCGATGGCCTCGGAGATAAAATCGGCCGGGAAGGCGCCGGAGAAGTTCTCCTCGGAGCCCTCAACATGCGGATAGCCCCACTGGGCGAAGGGCATGGCGCCGGAATCGTACCAGCAGTCGATGACCTCGATGACCCGGCGCATGCGACCCTCCGGGTCCTCGGGCGACTGGTAGCTGATCTCGTCGATGTAGGGCTTGTGAACCTGCAGGTGTTCTGAGATGCCGGGGTCTTCCGCCAGGGCCTTCTCCCAGGCCTCGGTACCCTCGAGCCCGGGCTTCTCCAGCAGCTCGGCGTAGGAGCCGCTCGCCTCGGTGTGCCCGGTCTTGTCACAGCGCCAGACCGGCAGCGGCGTCCCCCAGAAACGCTCGCGCGACAGCGCCCAGTCGACATTGCCCTCCAGGAACTTCCCGAAGCGCCCGTCGCGAATATGTTCCGGGTACCAGTTGACCCCGGAGTTGTTCTGAACCAGCTGGTCCTTGAAGCGGCTCGTGCCGATGAACCAGGCCGGGCGTGCCAGCTGGATGAGCGGGTCATCCTTGGCGCGGGGACAATAGGGATACTCGTGGCGGTAGGACTCGCGGCGGAAGAGCCCGCCGTTTTCCTTCAAGAGGGCGATAATCTCGCGGTCGGCATCCTTGCAGAACTTACCGGCCAGCTCCCCGGTCTCCGCGGTCATGCGACCCTGCTCATCGACCAGCTGCAGGTAGCCGAGCTCCTGCTCACGGGCGATGCGGTAGTCATCCTCACCGAAGGCCGGGGCGATATGAACGATCCCGGTGCCGCTGCCGTGCTCCTGGGAGGCATCGATGACGACGAAGTCAGCCGAGACAATCTCGAAGGCCTTGCCGCCCTCGGGCTCCTTGAAATCGAGCAGCTGCCGGTAGCGCCGCCCGATGAGCTCTGAGCCGGGGAAGGGATCGGAGAATACCGGCTCGGGAGCCGGGGCTTCCTCCTCCTCGCCCTTTTTCTTCTTCGGGGAAGCGAAGAGCTTCGGCGCGAGGTCGGCGGCGACAACCAGCCGCTCGCTCGAGCCGTCTTCACGCGCTGTGGTCACCTCGACATACTGGCCGGCCTCGGCCACCGCCAGGACCACGTTCGAGGGCAGGGTCCAGGGGGTCGTCGTCCAGGCCAGGTAGCTGAGGTCCGGATCCTCGGCGTCTTGAAAACGAACGAAAACGCTCGGGTCCTCCACATCGCGGTAGCCCTCGCCCACCTCGGCGGCCGACAGCGCCGTCCCACCCTGGGGCCACCACCACACGACCTTGCGGTCCTCGTAGAGCAGCCCCTTGTCGAAGAGCTCCTTGAGAGACCACCAGACGCTCTCGACGTAGCTCTTGTGGAAGGTCACGTAGGCCTCGGAGAGATCGACCCAGAAGCCGATGCGCTCGGTCAGCTCCTCCCACTCCTTCGTATAGACAAAAACCGAGTCGACACACTTGCGGATAAACTTCTCGACGCCGTACTCGAGGATGCCCTCCTTGCCGGAGATCTCGAGCGCCTTCTCCACCTCGATCTCCACCGGCAGCCCGTGGGTGTCCCAGCCAGCCTTGCGCGGCACCCGGAAGCCGCGCATGGTCTTGTAACGCGGAAAGACATCTTTGATGACACGAGTCAGGACATGCCCGTTATGGGGCATCCCGTTTGCTGTTGGCGGTCCCTCGTAGAATACGAAGGTCGGCGAGTCGGCGCGCTGCGCCAGGCTCTTTGCAAAAATCTCCCGCTCTTTCCAGAAGGAGACGATATTCGCCTCCTCGGCGGGAAAGTCATAACGCTCGGGTACTGCTTTGAAGACTGACATACTGGCTGATAGTCTATTAGGACCTTGTCTTCCAACGTGGATTGAGAGTATATCGGTCCGCCGGGACTTGGTGGAAAAAGAATCAGAATTTAAGGACTTAACCCTGGCCGAGGAAAACAAACACATGCCGACCTGCAACAACCCGCGCGCAGCGCACCTGAAGCAAAGACACCTCCCCGCATCGCTTTTCGGGGCCCTCTCTGCCCTGATCCTCGCGATCACAAGCAGCGGTTGCGTGGTCATCCCGCTTGGCGACCTGGTCACCGGGTCTGACTTTTCAGAGCAGGGCATCGAAAAGGGCGACGGCTTCTTCTCCGGCAAGGTGGCCCTCATCGAGCTCAACGGCGTCCTCAGCTCAACGGCCGGCGGACTCTTCTTCTCCAGCCCCGACAACTCGGTCTCGGCGCTCAAGGCAAAGCTGGATCTCGCCGCCGCCGACAGGGGCGTGCAGGGAGTCCTGCTCAGGATCTCGAGTCCCGGCGGCGAGGTGACCGCCTGCGACAACCTCTACCACGAGGTGCAGCAGTTCCGTGCTGAAACCGGCAAGCCGGTGGTGGCCTACATCGACAGCATCGGCGCCTCCGGCGGCCTCTACGCCGCCATGGGAGCCGACACCGTCATCAGCCACCCCACCGCCATCGTCGGCAGCATCGGAGTCATCATGCAGAGCATGGACCTGAGCCGGGCGATTGCCGCCTTCGGCGTCGAGATGGACCCGATCAAGTCCGGCAGGATGAAGGACCTCAACACGCCCTGGCGCTCGATGACCAAGGCCGAGCGCCTGGTGCTCGAGAAGCTCGTCGATGACATGTACCAGCGCTTTGTCGACGTTGTCGATGCCGGCCGCAAGAAGCTCGACCGGGAAAAGGTGCTCGAGCTGGCCGATGGGCGCGTCTTCTCCGGCATCGAGGCCGCCAGGGTCGGCCTGGTCGACCGCACCGGCTATATCGACGATGCCGTCAGTGAGCTCAGCTCCCGGCTCGGCAAGGATCAAAGCAAGCCGACCCTCATCCGCTACACACGGGGATCGCCCGGCGGCGCCAACATCTACACCCGCGGAGGTGTCCGGCCGGCCGGCGAAAACAGCCTGACACTGCGGCTCGATGGACTGCACAGCACACCGGGCATCTACTACCTGTGGAAGCCGGGACTGTAAAGAAAGCTGCGGCTCATTCCCCGGGTGGCCTGTCCTCGAAGACAGGAACTCCATGCCCCGGGCGTGTCCCATCCGTCATCGGCACGCGCCAGATCCTCGGCACCGTGCGGGCCGCAACGCGGCGCAGCTCCCGGGAGACGCGGTCGGCAATGGTGCTCACCGACTCAGGCGGGCAGCAGAGATAGCTGATGGATGGGTCCGGGACCGGCGAGTCGGCAGGGCCGGCTTCATCCCCGGCTTCACCGGCTCCCCAGAGGCGGCGGGCCTTCTCCGGCTCGAGCTGGACAATCACGTAACGCGAACGGACCCCCTGCGGCGGCGGGATGCTCGCCCCCAGGCGCACACCCCAGGCCACCGCCTCCGGTGTCTCATCACGAAAGATCCGGATTCCGCGGCGGCTCAGCTCGAGGGCGAGGATGTCGACACTCTTGCGGTCCTGCGGGGAAAAAGAGAGGACCACGTCATAGGCATCGGCGGCTCCCTCTCCGCAATCCTGTTCGCTGCCGGTCATCCTGCCTCCTTGAAGAGATGAGCTCGCTCCGCGCGGCTGAGCATGCCAGAGGCCGGGGCTTTTCTCACCACATTTCTGCCGCAGGCTCCTCAGGCCCGGTCCTCACCCAGGCTCGAGCGCAGGGATTCGTATTCAGCCGGGGTGTTGAGACCGTGAAAAAGATCAGCGGCGGTGTCCTCCAGCTCCACGGTCGCCACCCCCCCGGCACCAGCCAGCGCCTGCAGCCGCGCCTCGCCGCCATCGAGCAGCGCAACAACAGCGGGCAACAGCCCGGCGGAATAGACCGCGAAGCTACCCTGGATGATCCCTTCACAGACCGGAACCGCCCCGAGACAGCCCTCGCCGGAAGAAACCTCCAGCAGGACAGCCATCAAGCCCTCGTCAGGATCGACAAGATCGACCGAAATAAAGAAGGCCCGGCCGGAGCCGAGGGCCCCGAGCGCTGCCTCCACCCCCGCCAAGGGGCCGGCGAATTCGGCCCGGAGGTCGGCGACCTCCTCCACCGCAAGGCCCCCGGCACGCAGGCGCTCGAGAGCCGCAGCGCGCCCTTCTGAGGCCGGCTCGCTGCCGGTCGATACCAGGATCCTCTCAAAGGAAGCCGCCAGCCGCCGGGCGAGACGCTCGATAAGCGTTTCGCCGCCAAGCTCCAGGAGCGCCTTTTCACTCCCCATGCGGCGGCTGCGGCCGCCTGCCAGGATGACCGCGGCGAGACCCTCGCCGCTCATCGTCCCGCGCCGCCCATCCAGAAGGCCGGGCGGATGGCTCCCTCGGGAACCGGCCCGCCCTCCGGCGGCAGCACGACGATGGCATTGGCCCGCGCCAGGGAGGCGAGAAAGCTCGAGTCCTGCTCGCCGGGGCGAACCACCTCGTAGCCGCCGCCCTCCGCGGCCGGCTCGACCCGCGTCCTGAGCAGGAAGACCCGGCCGGGCTTGTAGTGCTGTTCGAAGGGAAAGCGCACCTCGAAGATCTCCGGCAGAACACGGGAGCAGC
Organism: uncultured Planctomycetia bacterium; assembly: GCA_964615885.1. Classification (GTDB taxonomy): domain Bacteria; phylum Planctomycetota; class UBA8108; order UBA8108; family UBA8108; genus UBA8108. Next base: position 5,601 of record CAZTRG010000196.1, read on the forward strand.
CCTGCAGCTTGCGCAGCCCCGGGCGCACAAAGACCTCGAAGGAGACGATCGCGGCGGCCGGGTTGCCCGGCAGCCCGAAGAAGGGACGGCCGTCAAAGAGCCCGAAGACCTGCGGCTTGCCGGGCTTCATGGCGACCTTGAAGACGTGGGCCGGGTCGGCATCCTCGCTGACGACCTCCTTGATGAAATCAAAATCACCGGCACTCGCCCCCCCGGTGGAGACAAAGGCGTCGACACCGCGCTCGATCGCCGCGCTGATGGCCTCCCGGATCGCCGGCTTGTTGTCGGGGATGATCCCCAGGTCAACCGGCTCACAGCCACTCTCGATCACCGCCGCGCGCAGCGAGCAGGCATTCGAGTTGCGGATCTTTCCGGGGCCCGGCTGCTCACCGATATCGACCAGCTCATCGCCCGGCGAGAGAATCGCCACGCGTGGACGGCGGCTGACCTCGAGCGAGGCATAGCCGAGCGTGGCGGCGATACCGAGCTGCGAGGGGCCGAGCACGGCCCCCGGCCCCAGCGGCACATCGCCGGGCCGCATGTCTCCGCCTGCCGGGCGGACATTGCGCCCGGCCTCGATCGGGTCGCTGAAGGTAACCTCGGTGTCGGTAAATTTCGTCAGCTCGTGCGGCACCACCGCCTCGGCACCCGGCGGCAGGGGCGCGCCGGTCATGATCCGTACGGCGCTGCCGGCGGCAAGGGGCTCAGCGGCCACCTCGCCGGCCTGCAAGCGGAAGGCCACCGGCAGGGTGACGGGATGGTCTTCGGTGGCAGCAGCCAGGTCGGCGGCCTGCACCGCGTAGCCGTCCATCGCCGAGTTGTCAAAGGGCGGGATCAGGTCACGCGCCTCCACCGCCTGGCGCAGCACCCGCCCAAAGGCCTCCGGCGTGGCGCAGGTTTCGGTGTCGATCTCGCCGATGAGCGAGAGCATGGTCTCGCGGGCATCCTCGAGTGAGATGAGCTCGTGTCCCAGTTCACGCATCAGCGGTCTCTCCTTCTGCCACGGCCCCGATGACCCACTCAAGGTAAGCGGGAATACCATCGGCAACCTCAAGGCGGATCACCTCCGGAAGGTCGTAAGGATGGGCTTCTTCAAGAGCATCCCTAAGCGCGGAAAACCCGTCGGTCGAGGTCTTGATGATCAGCAGGCTCTCCTCCTCGTTCTCGAGCTTCCCCTCCCAGCGATAGATGCTCCGCACCGAGGGCAACACGTTGACACAGGCAGCCAGGCCGCCCTCTACCACCACCCCCGCCAGCCGTACAGCCTCCGCGGGCGGACAGGTACAGAGGGCCACCGAGACCCCGGTGCTGTTTAAACTGTTATCCCCAGTTGTCATTTTGTGTGTTCTCCATGGCCTTCCGGCCAACCTTTTCGGGTCCACATCTTGTCGCTAGAGGGGGAACGTTGCAAGACAAAGCGGTCCCGGATCAGCCATTGGACCGAGGGGGCAGCACAGCGGATGGTAATAAGGACCGGTCGGGCTGAAGAAATACCCTTGACCCTGAATTTCAGCAGGTTATCAAGATCTTTCAAGATAGCCGTTATTTGCCGGAAGAGGCTGCTTCCCGGGACCAGGGATCAAGCGCAGCCGGCCGGTTTAAATTCTGAAGAATCTTCCGGATCTCTTCTGTTCGCCAAAGTTTAGAGACGCGTCTAAGGAATCGAATCGTATGAATACCCAGAACATTATCTACGGTGCCGGCGCGGTAGCCCTTGTCTCCCTCGCCTTCGCCGTCATCCGGCGCCGGTTCATCTACAGCCAGCCCCAGGGCACCGATGAGATGAAGAAGCTCGCCGGGCTGATCCAGGACGGTGCCATGGCCTTCCTCAAGAAGGAATACTCCTGGCTCTGCGTCTTCGTCGGCGTGGTGGCGGTGGCGATCGCCGTCGGGCTGCCCAATGGCGGCTACAAGGCGGCCTGCTTCGTCTACGGGGCCTTCTCGAGTGCCCTGGCCGGCTTTGTCGGCATGCGGGTAGCCACCCGCAGCGCCGTGCGCACGACCGAGGCAGCCAAGACCAGCCTCAGCAAGGCGCTCACCGTAGCCTTCTCAAGCGGCGCGGTCATGGGTTTCACCGTTGTCGGACTGGGCCTGCTGGGAATTGTCCTGCTGACCTGGATCATGAAAGAACAGGTGGGCCTCACCGACTGGGTGGACCCGATCTTCGGCTTCTCCTTCGGCGCCTCCAGCATCGCGCTCTTTGCCCGCGTCGGTGGTGGTATCTTCACCAAGGCTGCTGATGTCGGAGCCGACCTCGTGGGCAAGGTCGAATCGAACATGCCCGAGGATGATCCGCGCAACCCCGCCACCATCGCCGACAACGTCGGCGACAATGTCGGTGATGTCGCCGGCATGGGCGCTGACCTCTTCGAATCTTACGTCGGCGCGATCATCGCCTCGATCGCCCTGGGCTTGACCACCGTGGCTGACAGCACGAACATCGCCCTCTACCCGGTCGTCCTTGCCGCCATCGGCATCGTCGCCAGCATGATCGGCACCTTCGCCGTACGCACCAACGATGAATCAAAGATCTCCAGCGCCCTCACCCGCGGCCTGCTGGTCGCCTCGGCGCTCTTTGTCGGAGGCACCGTGGTGCTGGCCCTGCTGATACCCGATGAGCTGGCCAAGATCGGCGCGCAGGCCGGCAACGACTACGGCCCCTGGGGCGTCACCGGGGCGGTCTGGGTCGGGCTCCTCCTGGGCCTCCTGATCGGGCATATCACCGAGTACTACACCTCCGAAGAGAAAAAACCGGCCCGGCAGATCGCCGAGCAATCAGAAACCGGCACGGCGACCAACATCATCCACGGCCTGGCGGTCGGCATGGAATCCTGCGCCGCGCCGATGGTGCTGATCGCCTTCGGCACCCTCGCCGCTCACCACCTCGCCGGCGTCTACGGAATCGCCATCGCCGCCGTCGGCATGCTCTCGACCCTCGGCATCTCGCTGGGAGTCGACGCCTACGGACCGGTGGCAGACAATGCCGGTGGGCTGGCTGAGATGAGCGACTGCGACCCCGAGGTTCGCCAGCGCACCGACAAGCTCGACGCCGTCGGCAACACCACCGCCGCGATCGGCAAGGGTTTTGCCATCGGCTCAGCCGCGCTGACCGCCCTGGCACTCTTTGTGACCTACCAGGCCGCGGTTTCAGTCGCCAGCGGTACTCCACTCACGATCGACCTGCTCGAACCCAAGGTCATCGCCGGGCTCTTCCTCGGCGGCACCTGCGCCTTCCTCTTCTCAGCCCTGACCATGAAGGCGGTCGGGCGGGCAGCTCAGAAAATGATTACCGAGGTGCGGCGCCAGCTGCCCGGAATTCTCTCAGGCGAGAACGAGCCTGACTCCGGCACCTGCGTTGCGATCTCGACCCAGGCCGCCCTCAAGGAAATGATCCTGCCGGGCGTGCTGGCTGTCGCCGTCCCCGTGGCCGTCGGCAAGTTCCTCGGCCCCGAGGCGCTGGGCGGACTGCTCGCCGGCGCACTGGTCACCGGCGTCCTCTTCGCCATCTTCATGGCCAACTCAGGCGGCGCCTGGGACAACGCCAAGAAGTACATCGAGAGCGGTGTCCACGGCGGCAAGGGCTCACCGGCCCACAAGGCCTCGGTGGTCGGCGACACGGTCGGCGATCCTTTCAAGGACACCTCCGGGCCGTCACTGAACATCCTCGTCAAGCTCATGTGTATCGTCTCGCTGGTCTTCGTGCCCCTCTTTGTCTGAGCGCTGAAGCCCAGGATGCGAAAAAACCCGTCGCGGCCCCCTGCGGGCGGCGGCGGGTTTTCTTCTGCCCGGAGGCAGCCTTACTCGTAGATCGCGTCCTTGCAGTGAAGCTCGGTGGGCCTGCTGCGGCAGCAGAGCGCAGCGCGGTAGCCGTCCTCGACCTCCACATCGCGCACAAACCAGGTCTCATCGGCGCCAGCCTCCTCGCCCGGGCAGGAGACCTCGGTTCCATCGGTTGACATGCCGGAGAGATCGACGGTGGCGGGCCGGTAGGCGATGCCGGTGCCAAGCGCCTTGTAGAGCGCCTCCTTGCGGGTCCAGTAGGTGGCAAAGAGGCTGTCGCGCTCTTCGTCCATGAGCCCGGCGACCATCTCAGCCTCGGCGGCGGAAAAGTATTTTTCGGCGATCTCATCGAGCTTCGCCCGCGCCTGCACCTGCTCAACATCGACACCGACCTCGAGATCGGGCGAGAAGGCAAAGAGGGCGAGGTCACCGGTATGGGAAATATTGAAGCGCGGTCCATCGCCGGCGGCCGAGAAGACCGAGGGCTTGCCGTGCTCGGAGTACTCGAAGGCCAGCTCGGTGGGCAGCACGCCGGTATAGGAAGCCAGCAGCTCACGCAGGATCCCGCGCGCGGTCACGAAGCGGCGGCGCTCCGCTCCTTCCTTTTCAGCCGCGCGCTGCTGTTCATCTTCTGAAAGGGTCGCCTCCAGCCGGGCGAAGGTGCTGTCCTCGGCATCGAGCCAGGCCATCCACAGCTCAACCCCTCCCGGCTCGAGCACGCTGGTGTCCTCCAGCGTGCTGGGAACGAAATCAGGCTCCTCGAATTCCAGGCTGTCGAAATCGGGCTCCTCGAATTCAGGCTCTTCAAACTCCGGATCGTCACGCATGCCCGGTTCCTCACGGTTGTTTTCGGTTGGCTACCCCTGGGGCGAACAGCCAGAAGCATAACTGAGAAACGGGTCCCGGTACAAGCCCGCCAGCCACCCCGAACCCACCCGAAAAGAAAAACCCTTGCCCGCCAGGCTGGCCCGGAATTATGGTCGGGTGAATTCAAGATGCTATACCCTCCTGCCAACCTGCAGTAAAAATGGACAGCATAGACAGACCCTTACGCGATGGAAAAATTGAGGCCGCCTGGCATACAGCAGAAGGCTTATTAGAGATCAAGCCAATAGGAGCTAGTTGTGAACGCTTACTCCTCTACCTGCTTCCTTTGACCATCCACTATGGCCATCCCAATAAGATGGCGGAATTAATCGAAAAATATAACGCTCGTCTTAAGTCTTCAACTAGTGCCAAACCAAAAGATCAGACATTTCTAAAAGCTATTAAACTAGTTTTTACTGCTCTAACCGAT
>CAZTRG010000197.1:0-6367 GCA_964615885.1 uncultured Planctomycetia bacterium
ACCGCATCACAGTCGAGGCCTCCGGACACAACCAGAAGCACCCCTGGGGTGAGCTGATCAAGACCGACCAGGACCAGCCCTTCATCCTGAGCCTCAACATGGCTGATACGGCCAACGGCGGGATCTCTGGGCCGACCTCGACCAACCTGGCCCTGTGGTCGATTCCAGGGGATGGAAAGAAGCGCACCTTCAGCTTCGAGACCTGGATGGATGATACCTGGACCCCCTGGCTCGGCTGGGAAAACGGCTTCTACGACCGTGGGTTCCGGGCCGAGCGCCTGGTCGAAAAGTACCTTCCCCAGGCCTGGCGCCCACAGCCAGACCGCAAGAAGGTGGACAAGAAGATATTTGATGCCTGGCCCATCGAGATGGCGAGGGCCCTGCTCAAGGCCGGATACAAGGGGCCTCACATACGCATCCACAGCCTGGCGGTTGAGCCACTGATCGAGACCTGGCCACCGAAGAGCCACACAGCCCTCTACGGAAACGCTGCGGTAGAGGAGGCCGATGTGGAAAAGCTGCTGCTCAACTTTGCCACGCGCGCCTTCAGGAAACCGGTCAAGCCCGCCGAGATTGCTCCCTACGCAGCACTGGTACGCAGCCTCATGGTGGATGTGAAGAAAGCATCCCCAGCTGCGATCAAGGAGCTGAGCTACAAGGCCTACAAGGGAAAGTGGAACAAGCTGCCCCAATTCTCCGAGCTCGAGCCATTCTCAGAGGGTGTCCTCGCCGATGGGCTGCTCGATATTCGGCCCGCAAAAATGAGAGAGCACTATGGCATGGTGTTCGAGGGGAAGCTGGAAGCCCCGAAAAAAGGGAAATACAGGTTTGAGCTCGCCTCCGATGACGGAGCGCGGCTCCTCATTGATGGAAAGAGAGTGATCAACCACGATGGGCTTCACGGCGCCTCAACAAAGAAGGGGGGACTGGAACTCTCTGCGGGTCCCCATGCCATACGGGTGGAGTATTTTGCCTACGGACAGCCCAACAGCCTGAGAGCATCCTGGAGCGGCCCGGGATTCTCCGATTCGCCCCTCTCCATCGAGGCCAAGGCGCCAAAACAGCTGGCCGCGTCCAACACCGGGGAGGCCCGGGCAATCAGGGCGCTGCAGGCCGGGTATACCGCACTCCTCTGCTCGCCTCGTTTCCTCTATCTCGAGGAGAAGGGCCCCGGGCTCGACAACTACGAGCTCGCCTCCCGCCTCAGCTATTTCCTCTGGTCGTCAATGCCGGATGAGAGACTGCTGAAGCTGGCTGCCGAAGGCAGGCTCACCGATCCGGCTGTAAGACAAAAGGAGGTCGAGCGCCTGCTGAAAGATCCCCGGGCTGAGTCCTTTACCCGCAACTTCACGGTGGCCTGGCTGCGTCTCGACAAGCTCGGCAAGATGCCGCCGGAAAAGAGCGGGCCCTTCCGCTTCTACCACGACCGGAAGATGGAGCCAATGATGGTCACCCAGACCACGGCCTATTTTGCTGACATGGTGAAGAGAAACCAGCCGATCAGGCTCTTCATCGATTCCGACTATACCTACATGAACGAGACCATCGCCAACTGGATCTACCAGCGCAAGGATGTCTACGGAGAGCGCTATCAAAGGGTGGCCCTGAATGACCCACGCCGTGGAGGAATCTTCACCCAGCCCAGCGTCATGACCGCCACCGCCAACGGAGTTGACACCTCACCGGTCGTGCGCGGAGTCTACGTCCTCGAAAATATCCTCGGCACCCCGCCTTCACCTCCCCCACCGGATGTCGAGCCGCTGGCCCCCGACCTGCGGGGAGCAAAAACGATCCGCCAGCAGCTCGAGCTGCACCGCAACTCGGAGGCCTGCAGCGGCTGCCACAACAAGATCGACCCCATGGGCTTCGCCATGGAAAACTTCGACCCCGTCGGCCGCTGGCGCGACATCTACCCCGCCAGGACCCATCAGCCAAGGATCAAGATCGACCCCTCCAGCACCCTGGTTACCGGAAAGAAGCTCGACGACATTGTCGCCTTCAAGAAGATGCTTCTCAGCCGTGAGAACGATGTAACCCGCTGCCTCACCGAGAAGCTCCTGACCTACTCCAGTGGACGCGTCCTCGAGCCCGTCGACCGCGGAGAGGTCAACCGCATCGTGAAAGAGCTCAAGGCAAAGAACGGCGGCCTGCGTGACCTCATCAAGCTGGTCACGGAGAGCTCCATCTTCCTCTCGAAGTAGCGGCTGCGCCCCTGGAACGGCGATCCCGCTCAGGCCAGGAAGCCCTTCACGGCACCGGTGCTGTCACCGATCTTGTCAGCCTTGACACCCATGACCCGCGCCATAGAGAGCCAGAGATTGGCGATGGGGGTGCCCTTTGCATGCTGGTCATGGCGGTTGGTCTTCAGCAGGCCTCCGCCGCTGCCGGCGATCAGGGTCGGCAGGTTGGTGCAGGTGTGAAGCATCCCGCTGGAGAGACCGGAGCCGAGGGTGAACATCATGCTGTCAAGCAAGGTGCCCTCTCCTTCGCGAATAGCATCCATCTTGGTGACGAGCTGCGCGTACTGCTCAAGATGGAAACGGTCAAGCTTTTCAAGATCACGCAGCACGTTCTGGTTTTTCTGGTTGTGGGTCCAGCCGTGATGGCGAATGGGCTTGGTGAAGACGTCCTCAAAGCGCAGGGGCGAGTCCCAGCGCTCCGGCGACACCATCATGGTGGCCACGCGAGTCAGATCGGTCTGCAGGGCGAGGATCATCAGGTCGCCCATCACCTGGATGTATTCGTCGCGGCGCATCGTCGTCCAGAGCTTGCCGGGCTCCTCGAGGTCGAGATCCCTGATGTCCACCTGGCGCTTCGTGATGCGTTCGATCTGCTGTTCCACCGTACGGACAGAATCCATGTATTCAGCAAGCTTGTGATGGTCAAGGCGACCGAGCTTGCCCTGCAGGTCCTTCGCATCGGCGAGCACCAGGTCCAACACGCTGGCGTTGGCCTTGTGCTCCTTGACCGCAAAGAGCCGGTTGAACACCCGACGCGGATCCTTGATGGAACGCGCCACGTGGCCGTGGCCGTACCAGGAGATATTGTCGAAATACACGGACTCACGGTTATCGGTGAAACTGTTACAGGATAGCTCCAGGGAACGGAAGGCCGTGGACTTTCCCGCCACGTCAGCCATGAGCTGGTCGATGGTGCGCTTGAGAGGATAGCCGGCCGGTGAGAGCTCATCGGGGGCAGCGCTGCTGAGCCAGCAGGTTCCAGCCTGGGCATGGCCGTCGGTACCCGCAACCTTGATCCGGTCAAGGTTGGTGAAGAGCGAGATCTTCTGCCGGACCTTCCTGATCGGTTCCAGGGTAGGGCTCAGGGCAAAATTATGCCCGGTCTCCTTCGGATGCCAGGCCTGCTGCGCGACGCCATTGGGAATATAGAAAAAAGCCGCCCGCCGGGGAGCCACGGGAGCCGCACCGCGTACCTGCATTGCATCCAGGAAGGGCAGGGCCATCGCCGCTCCGCAACCGCGAAGAAAGGTACGCCTTGGAATTTGAGTCTGCTGCAGGATGTTCATTTGCGCTCTTCCTGGCCTGTCTTGTGACGAAAAGGAACGCTCCTGGCGATCTCAACGACCACGGTCGAAAACCGTCCATGGTCGTTGAGCACCTGGCTCGAGATACGATCAATCGCCGGCTTGTCGGTGACCTTCAGCTCGCGTCCTAATGCATAGGATAGCATGTGCTCACTGAAAGCCCGCATGAACTTCTCCGGCCGCTCCAGCAGCGCGTCCTTGAATTCGATGATGTCCTTGAACTCCTTGTCCCCAAACAACTTGCCGCTGGCATCGACCGGCAGGCCGCCGCGGTATTTATCCCGCCAGCGACCGATGGGGTCATAGCTCTCAAGGACAAAGCCCAGGGGGTCGATCTTTGCGTGGCAGCTGGCGCAGCTCTCATCGGTGGCGTGCTGCTTCAGGCGCTGTCGGATCGTCAAGCCCTTTGCCTCGATCTCCGCATCGTCCGCCTCGATCTCCGGAACCACATCCGGAGGCGGTGGCGGCGGATCATTGAACATTACCGTGGCGACCCAGGCTCCTCGCTTGATGGGACTCGTTCGAAGCGGGGTAGCCGTCATCGTCAGCACCGCGGCGCTGGTGATCACTCCACCCTCACGCCGGGTGGTGAGCTTGCGCCTGTGAAAAGTCTGTGAGTTGGTGTTGAACCGGTTGCGGTTGCCCCGGTTACCGAAGGGCTTCTCCGGCCGGGTATACCAGGCCTGCAATTCATTGGAGCGGTAGGAGTAGTTGCTGTCCACCAGCAGCATGATCGAGCGGTCCTCCACCTGGATGCTCTCAAAGAGCAGCAGCGGCTCCACCATCGTCTGCAGCCCGAACTTCCACTGCTCGCAACCGATACGCGCGTAGTAGACCTGGAAGCGGTCAAAGTCGGGCACCGCGGTGATGAGCTGGTCAAGGCGCAGCCACTGACGAGCGAAATTTTCCGCCAGGGCACGGCTGCGTGAATCATTCAACATGCGCCTGACGTGCTTTTCGAGAACCTCCGGCTTTTGCAGCTCGCCCTTGCGAGCAGACTCCATCAGCGGCTCATCCGGAATGCTGCTCCAGATAAAGAGCGCCAGGCGCTGCGCCAACTCGTAACCGCTCAAGGAAGATTTCTCACCCGCACCACGCTTGGCCTCCACCACGTAGACAAACTTGGGCGAAGCCAGCACCGCTCCCACCACGTTCTTCATGGCCTGGGTAAAGGAGCCGGTGCGTTTCTGCTCAGCCTGGTGAAAGGCTGCGTAGCGATCCAGGGCGGCCTCCCCGACCGGCACCCGGAAGGCCCGCTCCAGGAAAGGACGGAGCCTCTTCTTCACCGGCTCACCCTCCTCCTTGAAAAGAGAATTTCGAAGGCCCGTGTAGCCATCGAACTGTGAGCTGTTCACGATGCTGCGCCCGAGCTTCAGCAGGCTCTCGAGCAGGATCGGGGGCAGGTTCAGCTGCTCTCCCTGGTTATTGAACCCGTGCTCGGCCTGCAGGTCGATGGCGAAGGGGTCAACCCCTTCGAGGATCTGGCGCTCGACCTGGAACTTGCCCAGGGTGCGATTGCCGGCATTCACGCTCGAGGGCATACGGCCGGAGGCCGGATCGAAATACCGGCTCGATCGAATCACCTTCTCCGGCAGGGGGTAGATGTCTCCACTCAGCTGCAGCAGGTCACGCACCGCGTTGTTGTACTCGTAGCGGTTGAGCCGACGCATCACCACCGGCTCGAGGGTCGTGTTCTTCTGAAGGTATTCCTCCACCACCCCATCGAAGAAGCGCCGGAGCGTCTCCCTCTCCGCCTTTGTGGGTTGCTTCTCCTTCTCAGGCGGCATCTCGGCCTTGCCCAGGACCTCGGCGGCGGTACGGGAGAGCTCAACCTTCTCGAGGAAATCACCGCGGGCCGGGAGCTTCACCAGGTTGACCTTGCCCTTGACCTTCTCCGCTGCCCCGTGACAGCCGAAGCAGTACTTCTTCATCAAGGGAAGAGCTTCCTCGAGGCTGACATGAGCGAGCACCGGCCTCTCTATAGCGGGTTTTTCCGGCTCCGGTTCCAGGTCGGTCAACTTGAGATAATCGAGTCCCCAGAGATAGCCCTTAGCCCTGTATTTCGTCGCCTTTGGATTCCCACCGGTGAGCTTGATGGTCAACCGCTGGATCCCGGCACTGAGATTCAATTCACCGACCTGCTGCAGCTTCGCAAGCTCGACCCTGGGTGAATAAAGATCGACCTGCGGGATGATCACCCTCCCGTTCAGCCGCACCTCGAAGACACCGTAATCAGGAGCCCGGGTCCACTGGATTGCCAGCGCGTACCTGCCTGTCTTTGCCACCTCGAAACCGACGGTATTAGCCTGGCCCACCACCCCATCCCACAAGAGGCGGCTGCCGCCACGCCAGCCCTGGCCGAAACCCCGCATATCCTGTGCCCTGGCCTTGCCCCCGAAGCGCAGGTGGCTCTCCCCCTCGTAGATTCCACCAGCCGCGAGCACAGGCTGCTTGCGGATGGAATGGTAATCAAAACGCTCATCCGCCTGAAGCGGTGCCAGCGCCAGGAGGAGTCCAAGGAGCGAGAGAACCTGTGGCTTCATTTTTTCCCCCCGGTGACCAGCAGGTTCTTCTCATCCATCAGAAAGATCAGGGCCACAACAGCAGACGCGGAGCGCCTCCCCGCTCCGATGGTGAAGTCGTAGGGATTGTTGTCACGGATGGGCTGGTAATAGAAGGTTACATCGGGACACTGGGCCAGGGTGAACCACCAGCGGTTGCTGTCCATCATCCTGCGAAAGCTCGCCCGGTCGACATGCGCTCCCAGGGCGGTATAGCCCATGCCCATCATCGGCGAGCCATGGGTGTCGGGCAGCGTCTCGG
>CAZTRG010000198.1:0-15177 GCA_964615885.1 uncultured Planctomycetia bacterium
CCAGCTCGATCCGATGTGTATCGGCCGGGCCTCCACCACCAAGATCAATGCCAACATGGGAGCCTCGCCTGTCAGCTCCGGCACCGAGGAAGAGCTTGAGAAACTGCATTGGGCCGAGCGCTGGGGCGCCGACACCATCATGGACCTCTCCACCGGTGGGCAGATTGCCCTGTGCCGCGAGACCTTCATCAGGAACTCGAGGACTCCCATCGGCACAGTGCCGATCTACTCGATGATCATCGACCGTAAACTCGAAGACCTGACCTACGATGTAATCCTCGAGAATCTCGAGCACCAGGCGAAGCAGGGGGTCGACTATTTCACCCTCCACGCCGGCGTGCTCAAGGAGCACCTGCCCCTGGTCAAGGACAGGCTGATAGGGATTGTCTCACGCGGCGGCAGCCTGCTGGCCAAGTGGATGCTGATCCACAACAAGCAGAATCCAATGTACGACCTCTTCGAGGATATCTGTGACATCATGCGGGAGTACGATGTCTCTTTCAGTCTCTGCGATGGTCTCCGTCCCGGTGGGCTCGCCGATGCCAGTGATGCTGCGCAGCTGGCGGAGCTGGAAACCCTCGGCGAGCTGACCCAGCGAGCCTGGGCCAAGGGTGTGCAGGTCATGATCGAGGGGCCGGGACATGTTCCCTTTGACCAGATCGAGTTCAACATGAAGCTCGAGCGGCGGCTTTGCCACGGGGCGCCCTTTTATGTGCTGGGCCCCCTGGTCACCGATATCTTCCCCGGCTACGACCACATCACCTCCTGCATCGGAGCGACGGCGGCGGCCTACCATGGAGCCTCCATGCTCTGTTACGTAACGCCGAAGGAGCACCTCGGCCTGCCGAAAAAGGATGATGTCAAGCAGGGCTGTGTTGCCTACAAGATTGCCGCCCATGCAGCCGATGTGGCCCTGGGTATCCCGGGTTCGCGGGACAGGGATGACGATCTCACCAAGGCAAGGGCTGCTCTGAACTGGGAGAAACACTTTGAGCTGTCCTTTGATCCCGATACGGCGAAGGCCTATCACGACGAAGATCTCGATGTGGACACTGATTTCTGTGCAATGTGCGGCCATGACTGGTGCTCTGTGAGGATCTCCAAGGAGATTGTCGAGTTTGCCTCCGGCAAGGCCGATGGCTTCCAGCGGGAGGGAGGCCAGGCGGTTCGCACCAGCGCCCTGAGCGAGGATCAGCAGGATATTCTCGAGAAGCGTGGAGTTCTCTCCCCCGAGGAGATCCATAAGCTGGCCCACAAGGGAGAGAAATCCGCCTGTCACTCTGATCTGGTCGAGGACGAAGGGGAGGCAAAGGATGTCCAGGAAGGGCTCCTTTCCCAGTCCTGAAGCTGCATTTTCCTGGGTAAATCCAGGTGGTCTGCGGCAGCCGGGTTTCCCCTGGAGGGTTGCCTGGATGTATCTGTGAAACAGGCCTGACCGGGAGGGGGTCTTGAGCATGAGCCTGCAGGCGGTAATACCCGGCCTCGCCCCGGGATTGTTTGCTCTCCTTCCCCAGATCCTGCTGCTGCTGTTCGCCCTGGTGGTTCTGCTGCTTTCACCGCGCACCTGGTGGAGGACGCTGGTTTACTCCAGTCGCCGTCCGCAATGGATTTTTGCCCTGGCCCTGTTCGTGGCTGCCTGCTGGCTCGCCAGCTCAGCAGCTTCCTCCATCTGGCCGGCCCCGGTCGCAGGCGAAGTTCGCAGGCTGAATGCAGGCGATTTCGCGGCGGGGGATTCGAGGTACAACGCGTCGAGGTCAGCTGTGCAGGGGCCGGCTTTCGCTGTCACCGTGGAGAGCTATCCCCTGGCGTCTCCTCCCGGGGTGAAAGACATCCTCACTGCCGAACATATTTTCAGGATTGGCGGGGGCAGGGGCGTGATCTCCTGTGAAACGCTCAGCCCGGGTGAGGTGCTCTGGAAAACCGGGCCCGGGCCAGGAGAACAGCTGCTCTTCCCCCCGGTGCAGGTCGAACGCAAGGCCGCTGGCCGCGACCTTCCCGATTCTCTCCTGGCGCTTTCGGGTGGCGGTGAGGGGGCGATCCTCAGGGTCATCGAGGCGGGGCGGGGAGGGCTGCTGGCAAGGGCACAGCTCGGCAAGGGGGTTGTCCTTCCCCCGGTCGTTATCGATGAGCTGGCCGTGATTGCCTGCAGCGATTCTCTCCTGGCATTCAGCCTGCCTGGATTGTCCCTCGATAAATCTTCGCCGGCCTGGGAGGTCTCGCTGCCGGCCGGGGGGGTGGTCGCACTTTCCGGTGATGAGAATGGGCATTGTTTTCTCCTCGGGGAGAGCCTGTCTGCCCTGGATATCGAAACCGGGGAGCTGCTAGCCAGCTTGCCCATCGGGGGTTTGGCGCTCACCGACCGGTTGCCGGGGATCCGTGTTCACCGGGGGCTGGTTTACCTGCTGATGGCCGGGGCCGGGCTGGGGAGCCGTGAAGGGGGAATAACCTGTTTCGAGATGATTGGCAGCTCCATTGAGAAGCGCTGGGAGCGGCCGGGAAGGGGCGAGGCTGACAGCGCGGTTTTCTTTGCGGGCAAGCTTGGTTTTCTCGACCCGGATAACAAGCTGGCGATCCTGGATGCTTCCACGGGCGAGCCTCTCGACCTTGTGGATTATTCCCCCGCGAGGCCCCTTGGCCTTACAGCGGATCTTTCGGCCTGTTACGTGGTTCTTTCCACAGGTGCAGTTTCACGTTTTTCCCATATTCGCGGCAGGGAAGACTGGCGGGTCACCCTGGGGCCTCCCAAAGCAGATCTGTCGCCGGGCTTGAGCCAGCCTTTGCTTCGAGCCGGGAAGGTCCTGGTTGCAGGGCAGAAGAGGGTTTTTCTCCTGTCGGAATCCGCAGTGGAAGGAGGGCCTTCGGGCTGGATGGGGGCGAGAGCCGATGGAGGGCGTAGCGGGAACCTGGATCAACGCCAGGGGCCGATCAGGGGAAGGATCCTGTGGAGAAAAAAGATGCCTGCTGCCGGCCCGGCCGAAGCCGGCTTGGTGATTCCCCTTGGAGACAGGATCATCACCTTCGCGGAACACGCCGGGGGAGGGAGGCTTTTCTGCCTGGAACACACAGGCGAGGTGGTCGACAGCATGGACCTCGCCGCCATGCCGGCGGGAGCGGTTGCAACGCCCAGTCGCCTGGTTCTTTCGCTGGGAGGGGATGCTGCTTCCAGGGGAGCCGGGGAGCTGCTGGGCCTGGGAATCTCGGGACTGAAGCTCCGGCAGGCCTGGGCCAGGCCTGTACAGGGACCAGGCAGGGGAGGCCTGTGCCTGGTTGACGGGGGTGTTGTTGTAGCGGCCAAAGATGCTCTTCTGATGGCCAATCCGGCTGATGGGACGACCGCCTGGGAGCGAAGGGACCTCGGGCAGGCCACCGCAGTCTGCTCCCTCGGCCGGGATCTGTTTGCCGCCCAGGGGGGGCTCCTCCACCTTCTTGACGCAGCTTCAGGAGAAACTCTGCGGGAATTTCCCGGATCCGACCAGGAGATTACATCGGTGGCGGGCTCGGCGGGGATCCTCTACATCACCAGGGGCAAGGACCAGGCGGCAATCCTGGAGGCTGTTTCACGGGACCGGGGTGAACTTCTCTGGTCGCGCCGGCTGGAAGACCACCTGGGGTTGGGGGCCTCTTCGTCTGAAAAGCTCCTCCTGGTTGCCGACCGGGGAAAACTGGCCGCCCTCGATCCCGGCACAGGAAAAGAGCTCAGGGAATTTCTACCTTCCCGGGCCTGGAACAGTCCGCCCGCCCTTGCATTGGGGATGATGGTGGCTGTTGACGGCGACAGCGTTCTGGCCCTCGACCCTCTGCTCGGTGAAGAAATCTGGAGCCTGGAGCTGGGCGCCGGCCAGGTTTTTTCTTCTGTGAGCATCATCGACGGCAGGGTCTACCTTCGCTCCCCGGGTGAGCTGGTCTGCGCAGGAGGGGAGGAGGCAGATTGAGCAAGCCGCAGAGTCCTTTTTTCCAGACCGGGGCGAGCGAGCTCGGTAGTGACCGGGAAGCGATCCTTGCCCAACGAGCTGAGTTCGGCGGCAAGGGAGCCGGCCTGCATGCTCTCGCTGCCGCTGGTTACCGGGTGCCCCCGGGCTTCACCCTCTCGAGCGCATTCTGCAGGAGCTACTTTGAGGGTGGGCGAGAGGCGCCCGCTGGACTCCGCGAAGCGCTGGATGCAGGTCTCGGCCGGAGCGAAGAGTTCAGCGGCGGAAAACTCGGTGGTGATGATTCCCCCTTGCGGCTCGCTGTCCGGTCCGGCGCCGCCGTCAGCATGCCGGGGATGATGGATACGGTCCTCGGGGTCTCGAGCCGGGAAGAGCTCGATTCAGCCGTTCTCAAGGTTTTTGATTCCTGGTCGAGTGACCGGGCCGAGACCTACCGCAGGGAGCAGGGGATCCTCGGGCTGGAGGGAACCGCCGTGACGGTGCAGGTCCTTTGCCCGGCGGAGGCCGCCGGGGTCGTGTTTTCAAAGGCTCCGGGCGCTGAAGATGATTTGCTCATCGAGGCGGTGAGCGGACTGGGAGAGTCTCTCGTTTCAGGTGAGGTCACGCCCGACAGCTACCGCCTGTCGAGAAGTTCCCTGGAGGTGGTTGGGGAGCAGAGCAGCGGAGAGAGGCTCCTCGGCCTGGAGGCACTTGGCGAGCTTGCCGGCTTGAGCCTGCGCCTCGAGGATGAGTTCGGCTACCCGGTCGATGTGGAGTGGGCCTGGGCGGAGGGTGAGCTCTGGCTGCTGCAGGTCAGGGAGATCCCTGAAGCGGCGGCAGGAGAAGGGCTCGAGGATGAGCTCCGCCGGGCAGCCGGTCTCCTCGGCAAGGACGGGCTCCTGGTTCGGCACAACCTCGATGAGACCCTCTCCAACCCGGCACCGATGACCTGGGATATCCAGTCGGAGTTCATGAGTGGCCGTGGCGGCTTCGGAACACTCTACAGGCTCCTGGGTTTTTCCCCCTCGGCCCGGGTGGACCATGAGGGCTTCCTCGAATTGGTCGGTGGCCGTATTTTTGCCGACCCGGAACGTTATGCCGGGTTGTTTTACTCCCGGGGGATCCTTGCCTATGACAATACGGAGCTTCAGTCGAGGCCGGCCTCCATCGAGGAGCCGCCCCGGCTGTGGAAGACCCGGGACGCCTCACCGCCGGACCTGCTGCGTACGCTGATTGAGATGCTGTGCTCATCCAGTAAGGCGCAGCGCGGCCGGGACCAGGTGCTCGATGAGTTCCTGGCAGGTGAGTTGCCCCGCTTTGAAGCCTGGATTAGCGATGAGCGGTCTGTCGACCTTGCAAAGCTCGGGGTCGATGAGCTCTACGAAACTCTCGAGGCGCGGATCGGGCGGGTGATGGATGATTTTGCGCCGAAGGTTCTGAAGCTCTCCTTCTATTCCAGCCTGGCCCTCGATGAATTTGAGGATCTCATGGAGCGGTGCCTTGGATTTCAACGTGGTGCGGCGGAGTCCCGTGCGCTCCTTGGCGCGCTTGACGGAGACCTTGCTGTTGAGCAGGCCCTGGGGCTTATCGAGGTGGGGAAATCAGCTTCCGCCCTGCAGGACTTTCTCGACAGGTTCGGGCATCGCTGCGGTAAAGAAATGGAGCTCGAAGAGAAACGCTGGTGGGAAGAACCGGAAAAGGTGAAGGCCCTCGGGCAGGAGATGGCCCGCAGCGAAGAGGACTTTCTTGCCCGGCGGGCAGCGCTCTCAGACCATCGGGCTGCCGTTGAGCTGGAGGTGCTGGAGCTGCTCCGCCTCGACCATCCCGACGCGCTTGAGCCCTTTAGGGAGCTACTGCGCGAGACCCGTGCCTTGCTGCCCTGGCGCGAAAACGGCAAGTTCTACTGGATGGCCGGCTACGATCTTATCCGGCGTGTACTGGTCGAGCTGGATGAGAGACTGGGGCTTGAGGGGAATGTTTTTTACCTCGACCGCCGCGAGCTCAAAGAAGTCCTCGACAGCAGTGAAGAGGGGCTGCCGGGTGCCCTGGAAGATTCCTTCAGCCGCCGTCGCAAGTTCCGAAGGGACTTGCGCAGCCTGCAGGTTCCGGAGTTGATCTCTGCGAGTTCCCTTGCTGATTTAGGCAATGAGGCTGGGAAGAATACAGGGGGAGCTGCCGGGGAGGCCGTCGCCGGGGAAGTTCTGCGCGGTGACGGTATCTCGGCCGGTAGCGCCAAAGGGAAAATCTGGGTCTGTTCATCGCCCCGGCAGAAGCCTCCCTTCGAGGGGCCCTACCTGCTGGTTGCGGAGTCCACGGATCCGGACTGGACTCCCTTGCTGGCTGCGGCCGGTGGGCTTGTCGTCGAGCGAGGCGGCAGTCTCTCCCATGGGGCGATCGTCTGCCGGGATTTCGGTGTTCCCGCGATGGTGATCGAAGGAGCGGGGCGGCGGCTCGATACCGGGGTCGATGCTTTTCTCGATGCTGATGCCGGAGAGCTTCGCATCGGGAGCAGTTCCGGAGGCGAAGCTGAAGATTTGAAACCCGGGGAATGCGACCCGGGCCCGGAACCTTATTGTGCTCCCTGTCCAGGTGGGACCGGTCGGCGGGCTGTTTTCGGGCTGGTCTTCGCGCTCCTTGCCTCGCTCTTGATGGTTTCGGTGGGCGAGCTGAGCTCCCGGCTTGCCGGTCTTGCCGGCCTGGTGCTTGATTGGTGGCCCCTGGCGGGAGCCACTCCCTTCCATTCCATCCTGGCAGCAAGCCTGCTGGGAGCGCTTGCCTCGATCGGTATCCTGGCCTTGTCCAGCGACAGGAGAAAGCTCCGGCGGATGCGGGTCCGGCTGCGCTGGTACAGGAAGAAGACGAAGCAGGCGCAGGCTGCCGGAATGGGCAATACCGCCAGCAAGCTCAGGCGCAGGATGGCAGCGGCGAAGTCGGACCGGTTCCTGGTTCTGCTGAGGCCCATAGCGTGGACCTTTCTGCCGCTCTGTCTTGGCTTCATCTGGGTCAATGACCGCTTCGCAGCTGAGCCGATTTCTCCCGGCAGCCGCTTCAGGGTGACGGCCTTCCTCGAGCCGGGAGCCGCCGGGGCGGCGCAGAGGTTGCGTTACGCGAGGATCGATGCCGCGCCGGGCCTGCAGGTGCTCGGCTCACCCTACAGCAGGCTTGAACCGAATGTTGAGGCGCCCCAGGTCTCTGCCTACAGGGTGGCCTGGGATCTCGAGGCCCGCACAGCCGGCCGCCACCTCGTTTCGGTCTCTGCAGCCGGAGAAAAGGTAAAAAAGAAGGTGCTTGTCACAGAGGGAATCGACCGTGCAGCCGCCATCGAACGCTATGGGGGGATCATTCCCGAGATCCAGGTCGATCACCAGCCCCTCGAGGTAAATCTACCGGGCTGGCTCCATGCGGGTGTTTCCCGGCTTGCCGCCTTTGCCAGTGGTGGCCGGGGGCTGGTGCCGGGGCAGACGGCGGTGGGGCCGTGGACGGCCTACCTTGTGCTGGCGGTATTGCTGATGCTCGCTCTGCAGTGGCTGAGCGGCTATCGTTGAGTCTCCTGAGCCCATGAATCAACAACTCCTCATTGTCCTGTTCCTGTCCTTTCTCGGAATCGCCTGCCCCGCTTCGGCCGAAGACTGGCCGGCTTTCAGGGGCGGTCCTTTCCGTGGGGGCTGCCTCGATGGCGCCTCGATCTCCTCCAGGCCTGCTCTGCAATGGAGGTCTTTTAACGAAGACCATGTCTCGCCGGCCTACGCATCCTCGCCGGCGATCGTTGGCTCGAGGATTTTTGTCGGGCTTGCCGAGCAGTCTGTTTTCAGCGCCACCGGCCGGCTGGTCTGTTTCGAGCTGGCTACCGGTAAAGAGGTGTGGGAGGCGAAGACCCGCTACCCCGTCTTTTCATCTCCCTCGGTCAAGGATGGAAAGGTCTTTGCCGGGGAGGGCTTCCACCAGGACAGCGAATGCAGTCTCTATTGTTTTGACGCAGCCTCGGGAAAGAAGCTCTGGAGCTTCACGACTGCCAGCCACCTCGAGTCGAGTCCCCACGTGGCCGGTGGCCGGGTGTTTTTCGGCGCCGGGGACGACGGGATCTATTGTCTCGGTGCTGCAGACGGCCGCAAGCTCTGGCACCAGGAGGGTCTGCATGTGGACGTCTCCCCGCTGCTTTCGGGTGGACTGCTCTATGCGGGCTCGGGCTACGGCAAGTTTGAGGCCTTTGCTCTCCGGGGGGAATCGGGGGAGTTCGCCTGGCGACAGGCAGTCGACCTGCCGGTCTGGGGAGCTCCTGTCCGCCTGGGTAACCGGGTCTGTTTCGGACTCGGCAACGGGAACTTTACCGAGAGCGCCGCGAAGCCCGCCGGTGCGGTGCTCTGCCTGTCGGCCACCACTGGAAAAGAGGTGTGGCGCAGGGATCTGCCCGACGGTGTCCTGACCGCGGTGGTGGCGGGAAGGAAGGCTCTCTTTGCAGGTTGCCGTGATGGAAGAGTTTATGCTCTCTCACCCGGCTCCGGTGAGATTCTCTGGAGCGCCGCCTGTGGGGGAGGGGCCGTGGTTTCTTCGCCCCTGCTGGATCCCGCGGAGAAGTCCCTGGTGGTGGCATCTGCCGGGGGGATTCTCCAGGGGCTGTCTCCGGTCAGCGGCCGCAGGCTCTGGGACCTGTCGATCGGGAAGCTAGAGGGTGAAGAGGAAGACCTGCAGCTCTATTCTTCGCCTTCGGCGGCCGGCGGACGCCTGGTCCTGGGTACAATGTCAGGGAGTCTTCTCGGCTTCAGCTTCTCTGGAGCTGACTGAGAAAAAGGACGCAGGAAACGAGCTCTGAAAATGGAAACCTACCGACGCGACAGATCCTACCGGTGGAATTATGAGCGCGGCCCGTCTTTCAGCGGGTCTTTCCCGGCTATTGTCGATACGCCTCTCAAGGACTTCTTCGGCAGCCGGGTCAGCTCCCGCCTGGGCGTGGCGGCGGGCATCCTGCTCAATTCAAAATGGGTTGAGTGCTATTCGCGGCTGGGTTTTGATGTGCTGACCTACAAGACGGTTCGCAGCGCGGAGAGGCCCTGCTACCCGCTTCCCAACTGGGTTTTTGTCGAGTCGGAAAAAGATCTCGAGTCCGGGTCTGACGAGATCCTGCGGATTGCCCGCCGGCGTCCACGCGATCCGGCGGATGTGACCTCAGCTGTCTGCTTCGGGATGCCCTCGCAGCCTCCGGAGGTGTGGCGCCGGGATGTGAGGCGGGCCCACAGCAGGATCCGGCGCGGCCAGGTGCTGGTGGTCAGTGTTGTCGGCACCCCCGAGGAGGGGGGCGGTGAGGAGTCCCTCGTGGAGGACTTCTGCCGCTGTGCGCGCTGGGCGAGCGAGGCCGGTGCCGATATTGTCGAGGCCAACTTCTCCTGTCCGAATGTCTGCACGGCTGAGGGGTCGGTCTACCAGGACCCTGGTGCCTCGGGACGGCTGGCGACGGCTCTGCGGGATGTTCTTCCCTCGACCCCGCTGTTGATCAAGAGCGGGCATTTCAGCGACCACCGCCGGCTCGGGAACTTTTACCGGGCGGTATCGGGCAGCGCCGACGGGGTGGTGCTGGTCAACGGCGTGTCGAGGCGGGTGCTTGACGCTGAGGATCAACCGGTCTTCGGAGATTATGAGCGAGTGGGGATTCTCGGTAAGGCGATCCATCCAGCGGCGGTATCCAATGTCACGGCTGCGGTGAAGTGTTCCCGCAGCCAGGACCTTGGCGTGGAGACCATCGCGGTGGGAGGCGTTACCGGTCTTGAAGATCCCGGGCCCTTCTTTGATGCAGGAGCCAGGGGCGTGGTCATGGGGGGAGTGCCCATGCTCGACCCTCTTCTCGCTGTCCGGATGAAGGCGGCCCACCCGCAGTGGTAGGGCCGCGGGCTCTTATTTGCCCTTCATCCCGGCCAGCATCTTCTCGATCTTCTGCTCCATCTTCGGCACGTGGGCGACGTTGAAGCCGACCGATCGGCCGCGAACGATGCCCTTGTGATCAATCCAGAAGCTGGTGGGCGAGGAGGTCACCCCGTAGAGCTTCGGGCTGATCTTGCCGCCCATCAGCAGGATCTTGTGGGTGAGCTTCGCCTGGGCGGCGAACTTGCCGACCGTCGCCGCGTCCTCGTCCCAGTCGTTAACCGCGATGACAGTGAATCCGGATTTGCCGTACTTCTCTTGCAGCCTGGTCAGGTAAGGAGCCTCCTTACGACAGGGTCCTCAGCCATAGCCCCAGAAGCTCAGCAGGGTAACCTTGCCCGCGGTCTCCTTTCGGAAGTTGACCTGTTTACCGTCGAGCCCGGCGAGGGTGAAGTCCGGTGCCGGCTTTCCCAGGATTTTTGCCAGGACCTTGCCGGCGTCATCGGCTTCGAAGGTCTCGACAAACCCGTCGAGCTGCGTTCGTGCCGCTCTTGCCAGCGCCGACCAGGGTGACTTGTCGAGGAGCTTCCCGGTCTCATCGACCAGGGGGCGGGTTTCGCTGGAGGGTTTCATACCCTTGAACGCGCCGGCGCTTTTTCTGAAGGCGGCCAGCCCCTTCTGCAGCAGTGGGGTCTTCTCCAGGGTGGTGACCTCCTTTGCCTCGAGGTCGCAGTCCAGTGAGAGGGTTATCTTGTTTCCATTGATGGTCACTGACATCTCGTAGTCGATGCTGATCTTGCTGACGAGCCCTGTTTTCCTGCTGCTGGTATAGGACTCTTTCCAGCTGTTCAGGGTTGCCTTGTTGCCCCTGAAATCAAAGGAGGCCTTCCCGGTATTGCTCAGCGTTGAGACCACCTCGTTCTCCGCGGCAGCCCCACTGGTGCCCCGGGAGCACATGATGCTGACCGGGATCTGGTTGAGGATCAGCACCTCGTGGTTCCCTGGTTTTACCGGGGGTATCTGCAGGCGCAGGGGGAGGTAGATTCCAATCATCTGGTGCGCGTTTTCGAGCTCGGTCACCGTCTCGCGTGCCTTGAGGCCAGGCTTCCTGCCGGATTCGAGAATGTCGAAGCAGGCGATCGGGCTGCCCTCTTCACCTTCGGGTACGAGCTCCCGCACGGCGAGAATTGTATTTACACCCTCCGGGGAGCTTTCACTGATGGACAGCAGTGTGCCTTTAAACGAGTCGCCCTGGGGGGCTTCCTCTCCGACCTTCTGGGCGATTCGAGTCCTGCCCTCGTAGCGAATGACCTGCCCGGGGCTGAAGGCATCGCCGGCGGCCTCGACAGGCGGTGGGCACAGCAGGCCCAGTGCAGTACAAAGAAGGAAAGAAAAGGTATAGAATCCCGTCTTCATGGGTTTGGTCTCTCTTACAGGTTGGAACAGGCCCGGCCGCAAGCAGGCCGTGACAGCAGGATGCTATCGCGAAACCCCTGCTCTGGCGAACTGAAATTCCGCTTATAGAAACAGCATTTGTCGATGAACGAACCAGTCTTCAGCCTCCAGGGCAAGGTTGCCCTCGTCACCGGCGCCAGCCGCGGAATCGGCCTGGCCTCCTGCCGCAGGATGCTCGAGCGCGGGGCCTCTGTTGTGATGACGGCGAGAAAGCAGGAAGGCCTCGATGAGGCCCGCAGGGAGCTGGCAGCGGATGGCTATGAAAATGTGGCTGTTCATGCGGCGCATTCTTCGAGCGAAGGCGGTATGAAGGCTGCCTTTGACCTCGCCCTCGAGAGTTTTGGTGGCCTGGATATCGTTGTCAACAACGCCGCCACCAACCCCAGCATGGACCCGCTGGCGGACATCGACCTCGCTCTGTTTGACAAGATTCTCGACACCAATCTTCGCGGCTACCTGCTGGTGGCCAGAGAGGGGATCCGGCGAATGCGTGAGCTGGGTAAGGGTGGGGTGATTATCAACCTCTCCACGATCGCGGCTGAAAAGGCGATGCAGGGTCTCGGTGCCTATGGAATCAGCAAGGCCGCGGTCAACAGCCTCACCAGGACCCTGGCCGCAGAGCTGGCACCGGAGGGGATCCGGGTGAACGGGGTGGCTCCCGGGCTGGTCCGTACCCGCTTCAGCGAGGCGCTCTGGAAAGATGAGGGCATGGAGCAGCGCATGCTGCAGGGGATTCCGCTCCAGCGAATTGCCGAGCCGGGGGATATCGCCGGTACCGTCGCCTTTCTCGCCTCCGGGGCAGCTTCCTATATCACCGGCCAGACGCTTGTGGTCGATGGGGGAATGCTCTCAGGCTGAGGGGCCGGCTCAGGGTCTTGAGGATTGAAGCTGCTGGAGCATTTCGGCAGCCTGCTGATGGCCTGGAGCTATCTGCAGAAGGGCGCCCAGCACTGCGATGGCCTCGCCGGCTCTGCCCTCCTCCACCAGCAGCCTGGAGAGATTCAGGTAGGGGCGGTCGAAACCGCGTTCGGCGGCGATGGCTTTTTTGAGTTCCTCCTCGGCCCTGGCCTTCTCTCCGAGCTTCCAGAGGGCCATCCCGTGGGTGTTGAGCAGTCCGGCCTGCACGGCGCTGTCGGCAAGACCGCTTTTGAGCCCGGTGCTGAGACCGGCTTCGGAGATTGCGGCAGCCCGGCGGTGGTCTCCGGAGGCGATGAGAATGATCGCCAGGTTGCGGTGTGCATCGAGGTCAAGGGGATCGAGGCGGATGGCCTCGTCGTGGGCCAGGATGGATTCTTCTACCTCGCCACTGCGGAAGAGCGCCAGGCCGAGCATTCTCTTCAGTGCGGCTGAGCCGGGGTCGTGTTGAAGAGCCTGCCGGTAGACCTCGGCGGCGGTTTCAAATTCACCGGCCTGGATCCAGGTATTGGCAAGGTTCAGGGCGGCCTCGGTGTGGGCCGGGTTCTTTTCGAGAACGGCTGCGAAATATTTTCGTGCCGCATCGAGGCGTCCGGCCTGCGCATCGAGGATCCCGAGGTTGTTGCGGGCATCATCGTAGCCGGGGTTCTCCTGCAGAATCTCCAGGTAGATCCTGCGGGCCTCCTCCACCTCCCCTGAGCGTGCCGAGGAGATGGCGTAATTGAACAGGGAGTCGGCATTGTCTTTCTGCCCGCCGAGCGCTGTCTTGAAGACAGCGCGGGCCAGCCGGGGCAGTCCCGCATCGCTGTAGGCATTGCCGAGCTCGAGAAGATCCCGCCGGAAGCCGGGGAAGAGGTAGGTCCCCTTGAAGGGCAGGGCCTTTGCGGTTCTGTCGGCATCGCTGCGCGGTATACGGACCAGGTCGTCGAGGATCTTTGCCGGGTCCGTCTTGCCGCGGTAGACCTTGACGACATTTCCCAGCTCGTCGATGAGGAAGCTGGTCGGCACAACCAGGTCGCGGCGATGGTTGAAGAGGTGGCGAAAGAGGATGTTCCAGCCGGCCAGGGTTCTCTCGCTGAATCGAAGCGCGATGGAGGGAGCCTTGACCCGCGCGAGAAAGTTCCTCCGGCCGGAGGGTATGGGGCCAAGGTCGACGGAGGCGACCAGGTGGCTGCCGCCCCTGCGCTGGATCTCTTCGCCAGCCTTGAGCATTCCCTCCAGGGCGGCAACGCAGACGGTGCAGTCGCGCGAGAAGAGCTGCAGCAGGGCGGGCTTACCCCTGAACTCCCCGGGGGAGCGCTGCCCGCCATTGAGATCTGTCCACGGAAGATCGGGGGCCGGCATGGGAGAAACCAGCCAGGTCTCCAGCGCTGTTTTTTCTGCCTCCGGTGCGGGAGCCTCTTTTTCTCTCTTTGCCGGGGGCTGCTGTGCAGGGGAGCGGAAAGGAAGCCGGGTGGGGGAGTCTCCCTCGACAATCACCCAGCGCCCACCGGGGTCGAGCTGGCCGTACTCGACGGTCTCGCCTCCCGGCCAGCGCACACTGACGGTCGGCAGCTTTTCCGGGTCGGTGATCGCGAAGCAGGACCAGCGGCTCGACTGGGAGAGGAAGGCCGCGCCGGCACGAACCTCCTTGATCCTCTTGCTGCCGCCCCCGCTGATACTGATGCGGGCACCGATCGCGTCCCGGTTGCACTTGCGGCCTTCGAGCCGGATCCAGAGGGCCTGCCCGGAGCCCGGCCAGGTGTTCCTGAGGATTCGCAGCTGGGGTCCATCCCTATTCCGTAGTGCCAGGTCAGGGCGGCCATCGAGGTCGTAATCAAACCGGCCAAGCGCCCGGCCATCCTGGAGATAGTCGAGCCCGCTGGCCGCCGAGATATCGATGAAGCTTCCCTTCCCGGTTGCGAGGTGAAGGCAGTTTCTCTCCCGGCCGCCCCAGGAGGTGTCTTCGCGGATCATCCGGTTGATGATCTCCCAGCCATCGAGGTAGCGCTGAAGCCGCAGCTCCCTGCGCGGTGATTGCGACACGACCTGTCGCCAGAAGAAGCTTCAGAGGTCGTGTTCGCGGGAGTTGGTGAGGAACCCGTTCTGAACATAGATGTCCTCATGGCCATCGAGATTGAAGTCGAGGAAATCGCTGCCCCAGGCCCAGCGGCCGAACCAGGAGCTGCCGACGAGGCTCCTGTCTGCAAAGGCACCGCCGCCGGAATTGCTGAACAGGCTGTTACCCCTGGCGTGGCGCCGGTAGATGCCCTGCAGCTGCCGGTCTCCGGCCTTGTAATCTTCTTTCCCGGTGACCCGCTGGCCCGCGGCGCTGAACATGTTGCCGACGTAAAGGTCAAGGTCTCCATCGTTGTCGTAGTCTTCCCAGGAGACGCTCATGCCGGCACCGGTATCTTCCACCCCGGCCGTCGCGGTGGTTTCCTCGAAGGTGCCGTCTCCGCGGTTGCGCCACAGGTTGTTCGAGCCGAAGTCATTGGCGATGTAGAGGTCGGGGTGGCCGTCATCGTCGTAGTCTCCCCAGGCGGCTGCAAAGCTGAAGCGCTGGTTGTTCCTGCCCAGGCCGCTCTCGGCTGTCATGTTTTTGAAGCGGCCGCCGCCGAGGTTCTTCAGCAGGATGTTGGCGGCGCCGTTGTGGGCCTCGTGGTAGGGGATCGGCAGCCTGGTGCCGGCGGAGTTGGAGCCGCCGCGCCAGAAGACGTAGGAGCAGATATAGATATCGACGAGGCCATCGAGGTCGTAGTCGGCTGCGGTGGCAGACAGCGGGGTTGCCGAGCCGGTGGCCTCCTGCGGGACGGCATCGGCTGAGTGGCGGAAGCGTCCGCTGCCGTCATTGAGGAGTACCGCAAGCTTCTGGTCGGTGACGAGGAAGAGATCCTGGTCGGAATCATTGTCGAGGTCGAGAAAGAGCGCCTGGGAGGTTCCGTCGAGGAGATCGACCCCGGCTTCGCGGCTGGTATCGGTGAAGGTGCCATCCTTCTCGGCGCGGTAGAGCAGGTTGGGAAGGCCGGCGGCGGTGAGTACATAGAGATCTTCGAGCCCATCGCCG
>CAZTRG010000199.1:0-4351 GCA_964615885.1 uncultured Planctomycetia bacterium
GGGATCACCGGCGTCGGCGAAACCGATGTCAACCCGTGGATTGCCAGGGCCTGCATCGAGGCTCCCAGCACCCACACCATGGGGATGGGACTCAAGGAGATGCTTCTTGGCGAAAACCCACTCGACAATGAACGGATCTGGGAAAAACTCTACACCGGCAGCTGCATGAACGGCCGGCGCGGCGCCCTGGTCTGCGCCATGGGAGCCATCGACATGGCACTCTGGGACATCAAGGGAAAGGCCGCGGGAAAACCCTGCTGGGAGCTGACCGGCAAGGAGGTGCGCGACAGCATCCATCCCTACGCCTCGCTGCAGCCCAACGGCGAGAGCTATGAAGAGTACAAGGAGTCGCTGGTCTCCTGGGTGCTGCATGCGAAGGAAACCGGCTTCACCGCCGCCAAGCTGGAGGTCACCCTCAGTGGGCCCTACAACCACAGCGGCATGGATGAGCCGGATGAGAAAGTCACCGAGGTCGTTGCCGCCTGCCGGGAGGCTGTCGGGGCAGACTTCGTCCTGATGGTGGATGTGCAATATGCCTGGAATGATGTTGAGCGGGCGCTCAACACCCTGAAGGACTGGAAGGACCTCGACATCTACTTCATCGAAACGCCCCTGCAGATCGATGACCTGGCGGGCTATGCAAGGCTCCATGAAGAGTCCCCGGTCCCTGTGGCGGCCGGCGAATGGCAGAACACCCGCTTCGAGTTCCTGGATCTGATGGATATCGGAAAGGTCGATATCGCCCAGCCCGATGTCGGGCGGGTCGGTGGCCTGACCGAGGCCCTGAGGGTCTGCGATCTCGCGGCCGAACGCGGCCGCAGGATCATCCCCCACTGCTGGAAAACAGGAATCAGCATCGCTGCCAGCGCCCACCTCGCCGCGGTAACCCCCCATTGTCCGTATTTTGAATTTCTGCCGGCGGAGCTCACCGATTCCCTGCTGAGGCAGGAGCTGGTGAAGGACGAAATTGAGCTGGTCGACGGCAAGCTGTCGATTCCGCGCAAGCCCGGACTCGGAATCGAGGTCGACATGGACGCCCTGCGCAGGTTCGAGCAGGACTGAAACCTCAGAAGTTGTTCTCAACCATGGGCCGGAAGGTCAGCTCGTGCAGAACGAGGTCTTCGGGAAGGGTCAAGGCTGTAAGCACAGCGTCAGCGACACTCGATGGCTTCATATAGTCGGGCCGCGGCTCCGGCCTGAAATCCGTGTCCGTCCCACCCGGATAGACAGCGGTCACCCGGATCCCATCCTCGAGCACCTCCTTGCGGAAGACATTGGTCAGCGCCCGGAGTCCCTCCTTGGCAGCGGTATAGGCTCCCATTGTTTCCATGTCGCTGTGACAGACCGTTGAGAGAATGTTGATGACGTGTCCCGCCCCCTGCGCCTTCATATCCCCTGCAACCTCGCGCATGAGCAGGAAGGGCGCCCGCAGGTTGACCGCGAGGATCGAGTCAAACTCAGCGGTGGCAACATCGGCAAGGGGCGCCTTGCGAGGATTGAAGCCCGCGTTGTTCACCAGGACATCGACACCTCCCAGCGCTGTCCGTACGCCTTCGAGAAACTCGAGCAACAGCTCCTCCTCACAGAGATCAAAAGCTGCCGTCACCACCGGGGGCTCGAGCTCTTCGGCAAGCTGCAAGAGCGCGGCCTCATCACGGCCGCAGAGGCCGAGCCGGGCTCCTTCAGCGGCAAGCCGGACCGCCAGGGATCTCCCGATTCCGCGGCTGGCCCCGGTAAGCACCACCGTCTTTCCCTCGAGCGCTCCCATCCCTTTTACCTCCAGTACAGTAAAATCAAACTTGCCGCCCCGCCGGGGGGTACAGCAAGATATCGCACAAGGCAGCCGGGGAGCAATCACGCAACAGGCTTAAATACCTGCCGGAAAAACATGCGCGAAAAAAAACAGGTCGTCTTCATCTGCAGCGGAAACATCTGCCGTTCGCCCCTGGCCGAGGTGCTCTTGCGCGAGCAGATCGAGAAAGGCTCCCTCGACCTCGAGACCTCTTCAGCCGGCACTCTCGGCATCGAGGATCACGCCGCCAACCCGGATGCGGTCACGGCCGCCTCTGAGCTAGCCCTGGATCTGCGGAACCATCGCTCTCGTGGGATCTCTCACGAGATCCTGGAGGATGCCTTTGCCCTTGTCATCATGGGGCCGGAACATGAGTCGGCCATCCTGTCGCGCTACCCCGACCTTGGTGAAGCTGTCGTACGTCTCTGGGAATACTGCCCGGCAGGCAGGGACGCGGGCGAAATCGAGGACCCCCTCGGCCGCGGCCTGGCCGAATTCCGCAGGATCCGGGATGTGATCCGGGAGGCTCTTGATCACTGGCTCTCGAGCATTGAAACTTCCTGATCGAAGTGGTGGAGAGCTTCAACCTCCGGCCCCCAGCGGGTATCCTCTGGAACCATGAAGCGCCTGGAAAAAGCAGTCAAGATCCATTCCATCCTCGATGAGCTCTACCCGGATCCGCCCATCCCGCTTGATCACAAGGATGCCTATACCCTGCTGGTATCGGTATTGCTCTCGGCCCAGACCACCGACAAGCGGGTCAACATGGTCACCCCCGAGCTCTTTCGCCGTGCGCCGACACCCCGGAGAATGGTCAAGCTGAAGGTCGAAGAGATCCTCTCCATCATCCGCACCTGCGGACTCGCCCCCGGCAAGGCCCGCAATATCCACGCACTCTCAGAGATTCTGCTCGAGGAACACGGCGGACGGGTTCCGGAAGATATGGAAAAACTCGAAGCCCTGCCCGGGGTCGGCCACAAGACAGCCAGCGTCGTGATGATCCAGGCCTTCAACCAGCCGGCCTTTCCCGTTGACACCCATATCCATCGCCTCGCGGCACGCTGGGGACTCTCCAGGGGAAAGACTGTCGAGAAGACCGAGCACGATCTGAAGGCCGTATTTCCCCGGGAGAGCTGGGCGAAGCTGCATCTGCAGATCATCTACTTCGGCCGGGAGCACTGCCCCGCCCGAGGGCACGATCTCTCCCAATGCCCCATCTGCTCCTGGGCAGCCACAGCTAAGCGCATCGCCGAGGAGGCGAAAACGAACGCGCCCGGGGCCAGGGCGCGCAGCCAGGCCTGAACCGGACCGGCCTCAGCCCGCCAGGACCATCCTGGCCATGCTCAGCACCAGGTAATTATTGAGGCCGTGGGCCGCTATCGAGGACAAGAGACTTCCACGCCATTCACGCACCAGGCAGAAACCGCAGGCCAGGCCCATCAGTACGGGAACCGCAGCCAGGCCCTGGGGATGGATGACTGCAAAGAGAAAACTTGAAAGAAGGGCGCTCAACATCGCGCTGGGAAGGAGACCCCGGTGCCGGCTCCTCTCCCGCAGGTAACGGTAGAGCAGGCCCCTGAACATGAGCTCCTCCACGATGGGGGCCGCAACACAGGCCAGCAGTACGATCATCATAAATTCGCTGTCCCCGGAAATGATCCATTCGATGATGGGGTGGGAAGGAAAGACTTCCGGCGCAAAACTTTCCCCGGCTGCCGCAGGCTGGGCCGGGGAAGAGACCACCAGGATCAGCAGGAAAAACAGGACCCCCACCATCATCATCGGCAGGGCCATGAGATAGCCGAGCAAGCCGAAAGAAAGCTCCAGGACGGCGCCCTTGCCGGTCGTCAAGCCGATGTCTGATTTCACCCGTGACCAGGGAACCCCCCTCATAGCAGGCCAGGCAAGAGCCGCCAGGCTGAACAGAAAAACTCCCAGGGCCGGGTAGAGGGATTCTCCCGCCAGCTGGAAAGTGCTGACACCGTAATTGAGAAGTAAAAACAGGACCATCCAGATTGCAAAGGTCTCCAGGTAGATACCTCCGAACCCCGCTACCCCGCCGATACCGAATTCCACCCGTCTCTGGCGCAGGGCCCAGAAGAAAAAGGCCAGGGCCAGGAGGCCCATCAGCAGGGCCACTCCGCCCTGGAAGAAGGCGCGGTTGGCTGCATCAAAAGTTTCCCCCGCCTCTTGCCGCAGCTCCTGCGAGCCCACCTTCCCCCCCCGGTCGAACTTCGACAGGACCAGCTCACCGTACCAGCCGAGGGCCGTGTTCAGCTCCAGGCGGCTCGCCTCCTCAAGCTCAATCCCCCTGCCACCCTCTTCTTTCGCGCCGGACCACAGGCGCTCCAGCAAAACCGAAATCGAGGCCTGTTTTCCAGTCAACCCGACCCCGGCCTTCGTGAGCCTCGTCCGCAAATCGGCAAGCTCTTCCAGGGCGCGTTCAGGACCCTCGAGCTCTCCCACCAGCACCAGGTACCTGAAACGCTGCCAGGCGTCACCGGCATCCAGAGATTTGAGCCCTTCCTTGAACTGAACTTCTTCAAGCTGATCGCCCCC
>CAZTRG010000200.1:0-8923 GCA_964615885.1 uncultured Planctomycetia bacterium
GGTGCGGGGGCGATGACCTACATGAAGGCAGGCTCGGATTTCCGGGCCGGCCAGTGGTACCACGTTGCAGGTACCTATGACGGGGCCGAGATGAAGCTGTACATCGACGGCAAGCTCTCGGCATCGGGAAAGACCCAGAGCGGCCCGGTTGATTATCCACCCACCGCCTTCTACGAGATGGCTGCCTACCACGACAAGGATGAGTATTTCCGTATGAAGGGAGCCCTCAACGAGGTCCGGGTCTATGACCGGGTTCTCTCGGCGGCGGAATGCGCGGCGCACAGCCGGTCAAAGAAGCTTGTGGGCGGCGGTGGTGCGGGCACCCCGGTCGGTGGTAAGAGCCTGGCGCTGGCAGCCGGGCCATTTCTTCATTTTACCGCCCTCGATAAGGCCCTGGTTCAATGGGAAACAGCTGAACCTTCGAAGACTATGGTGCTTTTCGGCCCCCGCGATGGTGAGCTGAAGAAGATCGAGCGGGCGGGTTTGAGGAAGATTCACAAGCTCGAGTTCACCGGGCTTGCCCGCAACAGGCTCTATACCTACAGGATCCTTGCAGGCGCCAAGGGCAAGGAGCTCAGCAGCCCGGATTACGAATGCGATAATTTCTTCAACCTCCTGTTGCCACCGGTACGCCCCGAGGCGAATCCCTATGCTGAGGAAGCCGGCAGCAGCCTCGAAGGAGAGGTCGCCGAGCGGGTTCTTCGTGAGACCGGTGTCGACCGGGGAATCTGCCTGGTCCTCGGCAGCGGCGACGGACGGCTGGCCTGGGAGCTTGCCGCCCGCAGTCGCCTGCAGGTCGTCGGCGTTGATACGAGTGCCCGGGCCGTCGAGGAGGCTCGCAAGCTGGCCTACAAGGCGGGTGTCTACGGAGCCAGGCTGAAATACTACCAGGTTGAGTCTCTCTCAAAGCTCCCCTTCACCGGCCACTTCGCGAACCTGGTCGTTTCGGCAGGAATGCTTTCGAAGGGACGCTGCGAGGGCAGCGCTGCAGAGGTCTTCCGGGTCCTGAGGCCCGACGGGGGCATCGCCTGCCTGGGACAGCCCGAGGGGATCAAGCCGTCCCTGTCGAAAACAGCCCTGGCTGCCTGGCTGAAGCGGGGGAAGGTCCGGTTTGAGGCCAGCGACCGGGGTGGAACCTGGGCCATGGTGCGCCGTGGAAAGCTGGAGGGGGCAGGATCCTGGACCCACCAGTATGGCCAGGCTGACAACTCAGCCTTCGGCGGTGAAGAGCTCGCCGGGGCAGCAGGCATCGGTGATCTTGATGTCCAGTGGATTGGCCGGCCGGGCCCGAGGGCGCAGCCTGACCGAAACGGCCGCAAGCCCTCGCCGCTTTCGACCAATGGGCGTCTCTTTGTCCAGGGTCTGCACCGGATCATCGGCCTTGATTCCTATAATGGTTCGATTCTCTGGAGCTGGGAGATCCCCTCCATGATGCGCTTCAACATGCCGCGTGACTGCAGCAACTGGTGTGCGGATGGAGACAGCGTCTTCGTGGCGATGGGAGGCCGGTGCTGGCGGATTGATGCGAAGACGGGAGCCCTCTCACGGAGCTACAAGGTTCGTCCCGGTAACATCAAGGAGTGGGAATATGACTGGAGCTACCTGGCCCGGGAGGGAGATTCAGTTATCGGCAGCGGAGTCAAGAAGGGCTCGGCTTTCACCAGTTTCTGGGGCGGGGCGGGAGCCGGCTGGTACGATGCCAAGAGCGGCCCGGTGACCCACAAGGTCTGCAGTGAAAACCTCTTTGCCCTCTACGAAAAGTCAGGCGAGCTGAAGTGGGAATACTCAAAGGGAGTGATCGTGAATCCAACGATCACCGTCAGCGGGGGGCGGGTGTATTTCGTTGAAACTCGCAATGCCGGGGTCAAGAAGGCGGCCGCCCGGCGGGTCGGTTCCCGGGAGCTCTGGACAGACCAGTACCTCGTCGCGCTCGATTCTGATTCCGGAAAAAAGATATGGGAGAAACCTATCGACACCGCCAATGGGGATGTCGTCTTTTATCTCGCCAGCGGCGGCGGCAAGGTGGTTCTCGTGGCATCCGGGGGTAAGAAGTACCACACCGATGTCTTTGACGCGGTAACCGGGAAGGCCGTCTGGAGGGACAGCTTCAGCTGGAAACAGGATCATCACGGTGGACATATGGCTCGCCCGGCGATCGTCAACGGCGAGGTCTATGTCAGGCCGAGAGCCTATGACCTGGCTAGCGGGAAGGTGCTCAAAAAGAGCCTGCCGGGGGGAGGCTGTGGAACCTATGCCGCCACCACGGGAGCTTTTATCTTTCGTTCGGGCAATGTGACCATGTGGGACCGGTCCAACGGCAAGGTGACGAGCTGGAGCCGCCTGCGTCCGGACTGCTGGCTTTCGACGATTCCCGCCGGCGGCATGCTCCTGTCCCCGGAGGGTGGGGGTGGTTGCAGCTGTGGGTCCTGGCTGGAAACCTCGATCGGCTTCATTCCCGTGGCGAGGAAGTGAGCGGCCGGGTCAGGACCTAGCCTCCCAGGTCAGCCGGCGGAGCGCCGACCATTTTTTTGCGGTCGCTTTCCCGGGCACTTTTGTAGATGAAGCCGATGACAAAGCCCAGCATGGAGAGGAAGAGCCCCATCATGAAGAGAATACTCCAGTTGAATCCTGACGCCGCACCGGAGCCGATGCTCTCGCCTCACATGACGCATTGCGCGCGGGCGATGACAGGAAAGAGCAGCAGTGTGAAGGTGACCAGGAAGGTCAGGTAGCTTTGTCTCATCGCCGCAGAGTATAGCTCTCCCGCCGGGTATAGGCCAGCGCTGCCACGCTCGGTGCAAGCCGGTGAAGGTGCCGTGGGGGATTACTCATCCAGGGCGTCGGCAGGTTCTTCTTCTGCTTCGGGTTTTTCCTGCCCCAGGGTGGCCATGTATTCCTTGAACTGTTTCTCGAGAGCATTGAAGCCGCCTCCGCCCTCGACCTTGATATATTCCGCCAGGGAGTCGTTGCTGATCTTCCCCATGTAGTAGGCACTGAGGAAACGGACGAAATCTTCTTTATAGATCTCGTCGTTGTAGTGCATGAAGAAGTGGCAGAGAGCACCGGCCAGGCAGTAGTTGAGCCCCCTGTTGACCTTGTGGAACTGTTCGTTATCGATATGGGCAAAGCCCTGGAGGCTCCAGTCAGCGTTGGCGGCCAGGAAGCGCTGGGCGATCTTCATCCGGTTGCCATCAATTTCATATCCCGGGATCCAGCTGCCCTTGATTTTTTTCCAGGTCTCGATATAGACAGCGATGCCCTCGACGACCCAGTTGTTTCCCCTGCTGCCACTGCTGCGGGTGGCCTTGGTCTCGGCAAAGAGCTGGTGGGCGACCTCGTGGTAGAAGGTACGGTAGGTTTCCTCCTCGTTGTCCGACCAGTAAAACCGTGATTTGCGGTCACCGCCGGAATAGAAACCGGCTGATTCTCTCAGCAGCTTGTCGTTACCTTTCTCCTGCTTGACGTGGGTGAGGTAGTCGTTGCGGCTCGGGAAGAGGATCACGAGGTGCATCTTCTTGACCTCGGGACGATTGAAAAGCAGCCTGGCACCGGCAATCTGGTCGTAGTAGCCGATGAAAACCCGGAAAAACTGGGTGTAGAAATCTTCCAGCTTCAGGGCGAATTCCCAGGCCCTCTCCCGCCCCATGTTGGTCTGCACCTCGAAGTGCTCGCTCTTGACCGTATAGGGGGCGTATTCGTTGCGGGTACGAATGGATTTTTCACGTTCCGCCGAGATCCACTTCCCCTTGTAGGGGCGGAGTCCCTTGTCGAAGTCTTTCTTTTTCTTTTTTTCGAACCAGCCTTCCTTGGTCAGGAAGTTTTTTCTGCGGTGGGTGTATTCCCAGGTGCTGATCCATTCCTTGGTCTTGAGGTCCTTTTTGAAACCGAGGATTTTACGGGCCTTCGAATCATCCGGGCTGATCTCGATGACATGGCTGATCATGTCAAAGGCCCTGGTGAAGAGGCCCACCTTCATACAGCCGGTTGCAAGCTTCACCAGCTCTGAGCCCTGCTTCTTGTCGGCTGATTTCAGGCGGGTGATGAGGGACTTGCCGTTTTTTTCGTTCTTGTCGGCATCGGTTTCCTCCTCGGCTTTCTCGATCTTTTTGACAACGTCATCTAGCTTTGAATAGCCGGGGTTGATTTTCCGGATCCTGTTGACCAGGCCGGTTGCATCCTTCTTGAGCCCCTGGAGCGCTGCCCAGTTGGCGACCCGCACGAGATCACGGCAGTACTGGTCCTGGATCTTCTGGGTGCGTTTGCGCAGCGCGGCCTCGATCTGCTCATCACGGCTGAGCCGTGTTTTCGAGGATTTTTTTCTCTGGCCGGAGGCCGTGACGGGAACAAGGAGGATGGCTGCAAGCGCAAACGAGAGAAAAGCGGCGGGCCTGCCGCCGCTGGGTTTTCTGTATTTCACGATTTTCTCCGGGGCGATTCGTTTTCCTGGCCGGGTCGTTACTTTTTCGACTTCTCTTTTTTAACCCGTGTAAATTTTTTGAGGAACCCGGCGACGTCCTTGTTGAAGCGCTTGGATTCTTCACAGAAGGGCATGCAGGAAGAGTAGCCGTATACCAGGCAGAGTCCGCGATAGTACTTGGCGATACCCTTGCAGTCATCGGCGCTGGTATAGAGGCTCGACTTGCCGCAGATGACCAGGGTCGGGATTCTCAGGGCCGGTTTCTTTTCCTTGAAGAGGTCGAAATCAGGAATCGCTACGCTGCCCATGCGGTGGTCTTTGACCGGGTAGAGCATGCTGGCGACGTAGTCCCTTTCATCATGGAAGAAGAGGCTCCAGGAGCGCCGGTCGATGCAGGCGCCTTCGCCATCCCACTTGGTGATTTCGTTTTCGCGCTGGTAGCTGTCAAGATTGCTCTCGCCGGTTTGCGAGTTGAACCGCCGGGTCAGGCCGAAATAGTGCATCTCGGTATCTTTCCGGCTTTTCCCCATCTTTTCGAAACGGTCAGTCGCCCTGGCATATTCCTTGACCCCGGAAATCGGCGCTACCAGGAGGATCCCGGCAATGGACCTGGGGTATTTCTTTGCATAGCGCATGGCGATCCAGCTGTTCATACCGCAGGCCATGATGGCGAAGCGCTCTTCCTTGGTCTGCTTGCGGAGGTCTTCGAAGGCATCGACAAGCTGGTCGATCGGGTAATAGGGGATCTGCTTGGCGCTCACAACGCGCAGGTTCTTGAAGCTCTTGACCGGGGGCAGCTTGATGTAGTGGAGCTTGTGCCGCTGCTCGAGTCCGGAGAGAAAGGGCAGCATGATGTTTTCGCTGTAGCCGTAGGGCGGAATGATCAGGATCGGCACCCCGATTCCGGAGCCTCGCTCTGAGGATTCGATGGTGACGCCTCCGAGGATCGAAACGGTTCTGCGTTTCTTGAGCTTGTGTCCGAGATCTTCGGCTGCTTTCTTGGCTTCTTCATCGGTTTCGCCGAGCTTGTAGTCCGGATCGTTCTTCGCCGTCTCCCACCAGGAGAGCCAGTGCAGGGGGTTGGGGCCGCGGAAGGCCTGGGTCAGCTCGTTGAGGGACTGCTCGAGGAAGGTCTTGACCACCGGATCCTCTTCTTTCTGGAAGCGCTTGACGAGCGCATCGACAGCCTCGGGTTTTTTATGCACCCGCAGGCTGTGCACAACAACCCTGCGAACGGTCGGGTCCTTGTCATCAAGGGCCTCGTAGAGATGCTTGTAAAAGATGGGGTCATCCATCTTTGCAAGGGCGACAGCCATTCCCTGGCGAACCGCGCGGTCCTTGTTCTTCTTGAGGGTGCTGATCATTTTCTCGAGCACATCATCGCTGGCGGCGGTGGCGAGGGCCTTGATGGTCCCATCGCGGTCAAACCAGGCCATCTTGGACATGATCTTGACGAGCATGCTGAACTGGCTCTTGTCCTCCGGGTTCATCTTGGACCAGGTGTCGTGCCGAATGAGCGAGTTCGGTGAGCGCAGAGCCTTTGCGAGAGTTCTTTTGTCGACACCTTCTTCCTGGCTCCTGGCCGTCGCAGAGAAGAGAAGGAGTGATATGCAGGCCAGGGGTATTAAGGCCCTTGAGAGGCGAAGAGAGGTCATTGGTTTATCCTGATCAGTACAATTGCCGCAAAGAGGAATCGTTTTCATACCTGCCGTAAGCCTGTCGCGGCAGGAAGCCGGAATGTTTATTCTAAAAGGAGCCGGAAGAGCAGCCCATGATTTTTTACCCGGCTGACGAATCCCAAGGCTATCATCATGGCCGTTATGGTACAGCCAAATTTCATACCTTGGGGACCCGGCTATGGGCCGGGCGAGAAGCCCGTGAAGATGGCTGCCAGCCAGGAGCCTGTTTAATGAAGGATCAAATCAAGGAAGCCGCCACTGCCACCGAGGAGGACCTCTCCATGCTCGAGGTCCAGCTCGGACGCCGGCCAAGCGGCGTTTTAAGGGTCGAGGCCTATTGCCCTGCCGGGCACCCGCAGGTTATCCGGTACTACCCGCTCTCGCTGTCAGAGGAGGGGAAGGTCCTCTCCCCATTCCCCACGCTCTACTGGCTGACCTGCCGGTCAGTGATTCGCCAGGTCTCTGAATTCGAGTCTTATGGCTGGATTGGTAAAATCGAGGAGCGGATCAGTACGGATCCGGACTTCCGGGCTGCCTATCATGAAAATCACAGGCAATACGCCCGGGAGCGCTGGGAGACCCTGCTCCCGGAACACCGCGAGGCAGTTATCGACAGGGGCTGGGAGAAGGTCTACCGGGAGACGGGAATCGGGGGAATCAGGGACTGGGACTTCGTGAAGTGCCTCCATCTCCAGTTTGCTCATCATGCGGGCGCCTCGAACGTGGTGGGGGAGTTTCTGCAGGAGGAGTTTTCTCTGCAGGCTTGCAAGGCTGAGAGCTCATCGGTAGGTTGAGGCTGCTGGTTTACTGAGTGCCTTCTTTACCCGCCTGGGGAGACAGGAGCTGTGGTGCAGGAAAAAGGGTTTGACCGATCCCGGCTGGAATTTTTCCCGATAGGCTCGAGACAGAACAAGCTGGAGGGCGCAGAGGTAATGCTTGGCCTCGATTCGCCGGCTCCCGACCCCGGGGCTGCCGCCGGGGTGATCGAACGCACCGCGGAGCGGATTGTAGAGGCCCGGCAGAGGAATGCTCCTGTGGTGATCTGCCACGGTGCCCATCTCATCAGGAACGGGCTGGGCCCTGTCCTCTCAGAGATGGTCAGGCAGGGCTGGCTGCAGCACATTGCCACCAACGGAGCGGGTTCGATACATGATTGGGAATTTGCCTTCCTCGGCAGTACCTGCGAGGACGTAAAACACTATGTCAGCCGGGGGCAGTTCGGCATGTGGGAGGAAACCGGGGCCCACCTGGGCCTGGCGCTCCTGGCCGGTGGGCTGGCAGGTGCCGGGTACGGGGAGTCTGTAGGAAGGATGATCGTCGAAGAGGGGATAGAGATTCCTTCACGCCGCGAGCTGCGGGCCATCGTCGAGGAGGGCCTCGATGGAGGTGCCGGCCCGGCCGCCCGGGCAGCGGCGGCGGCGGACCTGGTCGAGACGATGGAGCGCACCGGGCTCGAGTCCGGCCGGCTGAAGATACCCCATCCCCATTCCTCCTGCAGTATCCAGGCGGCCTGCTGCCGTGAAGGCGCCCGCTTCAGCGTCCACCCTGGAATCGGGCAGGACATCATCTACCCCCATCCGATGTTGTCTGGTGGTGCAGTGGGCCGTGTCTCGATGACAGACTTCCTGCTTTTTGCAGATACCATCAGCGAGCTGGAGGGGGGAGTTTACCTGAGTGTCGGGTCATCGGTGATGTCGCCGATGATCTTTGAGAAGTCGATCTCTATGGCTCGAAACCTGGCCCGCAGCGGGAAGGCCTCCCCGGAAGACTTTCACATTGTTGTCAACGACCTTGCCGAATCCACCTGGGACTGGTCGAAGGGAGAGCCGCCAAAGGATAATCCCGCCTACTATGTTCGTTTCTGCAAGTCCTTTTCGCGCATGGGGGGGGAGCTCGCATACGCGGGGATCGACAACCGGGTGTTCCTGCTGAATCTCTACAAGTGCCTGGTGTCTCTTTCCTGAGTTTTTTCCGGTCTGGCTTCCCCGGAATTAAATCAGCAGGCCCTGAGGCGCAAAGCTTGTCGGCAATTGTAGACAGGTTTCCCCCGTGTTGATTTGCGTGTAGGATAGGCCCTTTCCAATCCTGCGCATCCCCGGGTTCGGGGCGGTAATGGAGTGGGTCCAGTTTAGTTAACTCCCTTTGCCCGGTGAGGTGCTACAGCGCGCTGGCCCGGCAATAGTTCTACACCACGTTGTGTACTCGGTTTTTAGGAGTCGATTCAGATGCCCGGTATCCTGACAAGGAAGTTTTACGGAGCCCTCCTGGCGGTTTCGTTTTTTGCTCTGACTGGCGGAGCCCTGGAGGCGCTGACCATATCGGAGATCATGTACTCGCCCCGGGGTGAGGAGCAGAGGCGTTTTGAGTTTATCGAGCTCTTCAATGAGAATCCTGATCCGCTCGATCTCTCTGGTTTCATGATCTGTGATGGAGTGAGCTTCGTGTTCCCCGAGGGAACCTGGATGGAGGGCTATGCCTTTCTCGTGGTTTGTGCTGACCAGGCGGCCATCAGGGCCAGGTATGGCAGTGAGAATACGGTTGGCGACTGGGCCTGGGAGGGCGAATGCGGGAGCTCTCTCTCCAACGGCGGCGAGGACATCGAGATCTGCAATACCGGTGGACGGACCATCCTCAGGGTCGAGTACAACGACCGCGGCAAGTGGCCGGTTGGTGCCGATGGGCTGGGGCACTCTCTCGAGTTGGGGGCGCCCTATACCGAGCAGGACGATCCTGACAGCTGGACCCAGTCCAGTGATCCCGGCGGTTCCCCGGGACTCGCCAACCCCTGCTGGGAGGATCTTGCCGGGCAGGATCCTATTGTCCCTGC
>CAZTRG010000201.1:0-9814 GCA_964615885.1 uncultured Planctomycetia bacterium
AGGTACCCGACTGGTACATGGAGATCCCCCTTCCTGACGGATTCTACACGGTCAACTTCTACCTGGTTGACGCCGGCGATGGCCGCCACTACCAGATCGAGCTCGAAGGCGAGATCGTCGCCGAAGACGTTCACCAGCTCGACTTTCCCGTCGGCCCCGGCATGAACCCCGGCCCCAACATCGCCGGCAAATACTCCTTCGACCTCGAGGTCAACGACGGCATCCTCGATATCGGCATGCTTCCCGGTTTCGGCCTCCCCGGCGCCGGCGACCCCAATCCCATCCTGCAGGGCCTCGAGATCCTTCCGGTGGACCCCGATGCCGACCCCTGCGACAACCCTGCCTTCCGCGGACGTTGCGCCTCGCGCCTGCAGTGTGAAGAGGCCGGGGGAGAGGCCGCCATCTCCTGGACAGCACCGGGCTGTTTTGAGCCGCTGGGCTACGAGGTCTATCGAAATGACGAGCTCCTTCTCGAGCTCGCCGCCGATGAAACCAGCTTCGAAGATGTCCTCGAGAGTCGCAACACGCGCTACCGGATCGAAACTCTCGCCCCCGCTGGCGCCGCAGCCTGCCCGGCCCTGACCTGTTCCATCGCCGGCGACTCGATGCCCTTCACTGTCCCCCTGCGAATTAACTTCGCCGGGCCGGAGGTCACCGACTCCAACGGCAATGTCTGGCTGGGCGACCTGGACGGGCCCGGCGACCCCCTCGGGATCCGGCCGGTTGACGCTAACGGCGCCAACCATATTGCGAACTGGTGCGCCCCCAGCTTCACGAGCATCGAGGAGCTCGGCTTCGACTCCTTCGGCCCGATGGCCTCGGCGCTCTCGAGCATTCGCTGGGATTCCGACAGCTTCAACTCGCCCTTTGAGCTCGAGCTGCCTGTCCCCGATGGTGAATACACGGTAAACCTGTTCTTCATCGAGTGCTGCTGCCCCAACCGCCACTTCTCGATTTCGCTCGAGGAGGAGATGGTCTACGAC
This sequence comes from uncultured Planctomycetia bacterium, assembly GCA_964615885.1. Taxonomy (GTDB): domain Bacteria; phylum Planctomycetota; class UBA8108; order UBA8108; family UBA8108; genus UBA8108. The sequence goes on from CAZTRG010000201.1 coordinate 984, forward strand.
GATGTCCACCAGGGCGACTTCTCACCCGGCCCTAATGTCGCCGGCGGTATCGGCTTCTACTCCTTCGAAGGAGTCGAGGTCTTCGATGGATCGCTCTCGATCAGCTTTGTCGGTATTCCAGGCGGTGACGTCAACGCCCTGGTTACCGCGCTCGAGCTCATTCCCGAAGATCTTGTCCCGGAGGAAATCTGCGATAACGGCATCGACGACGACGGTGATGGACAAACTGATTGCGAGGACGTCGGCTGCATCCTTGCCGACGCCTGTGTCCCCGCAGAGATCTGCGGCAACGGGATCGACGACGATCGCGACGGCCGGGCCGATTGCGATGATGAGGACTGCGTCGATGCGGCAAACTGCCTGCAGGCAGGGCCGCTCTTTGTTCGCGGCGACGCGAACTCCGACGGCAGCGTCAACCTGACAGATGGCGTCGTGCCGCTCCTGTACCTGTTCTCCGGCGGAGTGGCCCCGGCCTGCCTTGACTCGGCCGACACCAACGACACCGGCACCGTCGAGATCACCGATGCGATCATCATCTTCAGCTGGCTGTTCTCCGGCGGCGCCCCCCCAGCCGAGCCATCTCCGCTGTCACCGGGCTACTCACGGAAAGAATGTGCCGCTGATCCCACCGAGGACGGCATCGGCTGCGCCCGGCCTTCAGCCACCTGCAATTAACTTCCGGAAGCCGGGACCTAGCCGAGAAGCCCGCTGATGATTCCCCAGCCGACGAAGAGGCTCACCAGCAGCGCGAAGACATCGAGCGCGATGACCACGACGCCGCGCAGACTGCCTGTCGACCAGCGGAAATAACCCATGTCCGGGCGGCTGATCCTCCACACCATAACCAGCGCCACGACCGGGAAGACCACCGCCAGGAGCACCGTGAAAATGCGGATCCCGTAGACCGGGTTGATGCGCAGAAAGAGCAGGCTGGCGGAGGCGGCAATAAAGAGGCCGATGGCGATGCGAAAAGAGCGGGACTCCATTCGCACCTTCAGGTTGCCCAGGTCAAGCATGGCGTAGGCCCCACAGACCATCCAGCCGATGCCCGCCGTCCAGGCGGCAATAAAGAAGCCGACGAGGAAGACCAGGCGGGCGGAGCTCCCTGCCAGCGGCTCCAGCAGCGCGGCGAGATCCGTGGCGTTCTCCGGCACGATCCCGAAGGGGCGGGCCACTGCTGCCGCGGCGGCCATCACCGGCAGGGCAACGATCCCGGCAGCCGCGATGCCGACGCCGTAATCCCAGCGGGCGCGCTGCAGGATGCGAGCCTGGCCCAGCGGCTTCGATGAGCGCCAGCCCTTCTCGATCATCGTGTAGGGATAGATCAGGATGAGCCAGGCGTTGATCAGGCTGCCGGCGTTCTTCTGGATCAGGCCGAGCCACTCAGCCCGGTCCGATTCGGATTCGGGAATGCTGGGGATCAACCCTGCCGCTGCCGCCGACCAGGGCGCGTCAGCGGCAAGCGCCGCCAGGGCGAAGAGCCCGATCAGCAGGATGAGCGCGAAAACAAAAAACAATTCGATCCTGCGGTAGACCCCCAGCACGAGCAGCGCCGTGGCCGCCAGCCCCGCAAGGGCTCCGCCGACCTCTGTCGGGATGCCGGGGTTGAGGGTGCTCAAGACGTGGGCGCAGGTGTTCCATTGTGAATAGGCGCCGATGATGGTCGTGACGACCACGGTGACGAAGAGATAGATCGAGAAGACCGGGTGGACCTCCTTGAAGATCGACAGCGGCGTTCGCCCGAAGCGGAGATAGTAGCGCACGGACATGTCCATCAGGGTCCAGCCGGCGAGGCCCAACACGAAGAAGGTCCACCACATGTTCATGCCGAAGAGAGCCCCCATCTTGGTGGCGATGGCGATATCCCCGGTACCGATATAAAACGAACCGACCAGGGCTCCTGCGCCTACGCCCGCGAGGGCACGGCCTGAGAGCAGGGGCAGCTTCGCGCTCCACGGTTTCATGGTGAATCCTCCTGCTCCCACCAGGCCTCTTCGGCCTCCGCCAGCTCAGCATCCTTCACCGTCCGCCACCCACGGGATTCGCCCAGGCGCAGCAGGAAGAAGATGAAGAAGGGAAGAAAGAACAGCGAAACGAGGGCCGGGTACAGGATTGAAAGGATCCCCCGGGGAGGCAAGGGCCCCCTGACGGTGACGACCTCGAATGGCGAGACCTCAGGGACTCCCTCTCCAGCCGAGATCCTCAACTCAAAAGGACAGCTCCCCGGCGGCGCGTTTTCGAGCGCCAACAGGCCCCTGAAAGCAAAGCGCTCGGTGTCGCCGGGACCAAGCTTGAAGGTGGCTTCGAGGCCATCCGGGCCGGCCGGCAACTTGAAGGCCCCAGTGGGTATACCCAGGGCCACCCGGACTGTCTTTTCTCCGCCGTCCCCGCCTGCCGGTCGCGAAAGAATCACCAGCACATTGATCTTTTCCTTCAGCTGCGCCACATCGGTGCAGATGAAGCGGTAGTCAACGCCATCGAGGTGGCCGGTCTTCTCAAAGGCCAGCGCCCGCAGGCCAGAAACCGTCTGGATAAGCAACGCCAGGAAGAACAGCGCGCCAGGAGCTCTCCTCCCTCTCAAGCCAGGGCCTCGCGCAGCTTGTCGAGATAGCGGGGAACGGCCTTCAGGGCATCTTCCTTCGCCTCGTATTCGAGCGCGACGTAGCCCCTGTAGCCGGTAGTCTTGAGAATGGTGGCAATCCGATTGAAGTCAGCCTCCTCGGCCGCCTTCTTCCCCTCCCGGACATGCACCTTGACCTGCACGGCAACGGCATAGGGAGCCGCCTTCTCAAGGCTGGCGTAAACATCAGTATGGAAGTTGCCCGTGTCGAGGTTCACTCCCAGCCAGGGCGAGTCGACTCCCTTGACCAGGGCGAGAAGCTGGTCGGCGGTCGAGGTGATGCCCCCGTGGTTCTCGATGGCAAGCAGGACGCCCTTTTTGCCGGCGTACTCACTGACCTCCTTGAGCCCGGCGATCGCCAGCTTGCGGGCCTCCTCCTCGCTGCTGCCTTTCTTCGCCTTGCCGGCGAAGACACGGATCGTCTGGGAGCCCAGCAGGGAGACCACATCGATCCAGGACTTGACGTGGGCGATCTGCTTATCGCGGGCCGGTCCAGGGGGATGACAGAAGTCATTTCCGAGGGGAGAGCCGGAGATCGCCAGTCCGTTCACGTAAGCTCGCCGACGCAGGGCGCAGATATAGGCGGGCGATTTGTCGCGGAAATAATACTCAGTCAGCTCGGTGGCCTGGAGGTCCTGCTCGGCGCAGTAATCAACAAACCTCTCGAGCGTCATCGCCGGCGTCTTGCCGGAGAGCTCACGCCGGAAAGAATAGGCCGCGAGGCTCAGCTGCAGCCCTGACCCATCGACACGGCCGGCGACCCGGGAAGCTCCCGGAACCGCAGCGGGTTGAGCGTTCGCGACATTTCCCTCAACGCCAAGCAGCCCGCCAATGGAAGCCGCGGCCACGGTACTTCGAATAAAATCTCTACGTTGCATGCCTCTGTTCCTCCCTGGGAAAAAGGACCTCTGCGGGCCCTGTCGAGATCATTATTTCAGAACAGATACTTTAACCTCTCCGAGAGAACGGTCATAGCGCACGAAAACAGGCTACCGGGCGTTTTTTTACACCGGAAAATCACCCCGGAAGACTTCCCGGTTCCTCCTCCCTGCTCCAAAACCAGCAGAACCGCCGGACTTTCGGCCAACCGGGGCCCTTTGTGCCCTCCTGGCATCGGCAACTTGAACCTCACCCCAAGCTCCGCTATAGTAATGACATAGGCCTGCTTTACCGCAGCTTGATGAATCCACACAGCTCCCCCAGGAGAACTGGTGATGCTTAGAATCCCCGGAAGTTCCGAACGCTTTTGCGACGGGATCAGGAGAAGGTCCTTTCTCCAGCTCGGCGGCCTGGCGATGGGTGGGCTGAGCCTGCCGGGAATTCTCGAGGCCCAGGAGAAATCGACACAAAAACCGGGCTCCCACAAGTCGGTCATCATGATCTACCTGCCCGGTGGACCGCCCCACCAGGACATGGTCGATCTCAAGCCGGACTCTCCCAGCGAGGTCCGCGGAGAATTCAAACCGATCCCGACCAACGTACCCGGAATCCAGTTCAGCGAGCTGATGCCGAAGCTCGCCGCACGAGCTGACAAGCTGGTGACGATCCGCAGCGTCGTCGGCGCCACCGGTGCCCACTGGGCGCACCAGTGCATGACCGGAAGAACGACGAAGAACCCTCCCCAGGGAGGCTGGCCGGAATTCGGCTCAACCGTCTCCAGCATCAAGGGGCCGACGAACTCTTCGGTTCCCCCCTTCGTCAGCCTCTCCCCGGTCATGAAGCACACGCCCTACAACAACGGCTACCCCGGCTTTCTCGGGGTCGCCCACGCGCCCTTCCGTCCCTCCGGTGACGGCAAGGATGACCTGGTGCTGAACGGGATCAGCCTGGACCGCCTCGGCGACCGCAGCCGGCTGCTCACCGCCTTTGACCGGTTCCGGCGCGACACCGATGCCAGCGGCATGATGGAGGGCGTCGATGCCTTCACCCGCCAGGCCCTCGGCGTGCTCTCCTCGAGTAAAATCGCCAGCGCTCTCAACCTCGAAAAAGAAGACCCGAAGATACGGGCGCTCTACGGCAAGGGTACCGCCAAGGTCCAGGGCGATGCCGCCCCAAGGCTGATGCAGCAGTTCCTCATGGCCCGGCGCCTGGTTGAAGCCGGCGTCCGCTGTGTCACCCTGAGCTTCAGCTTCTGGGATTTCCACGGCAACAATTTCGCCCGCTGCAGGGATAACGTTCCCGACCTTGACCAGGGAGTCTCAGCCCTGGTTGATGACATCCACGAGCGCGGACTCGACAAGGATGTCACCGTGGTCGTCTGGGGCGAGTTCGGCCGCACCCCCAAGATCAACAAGAAGGCCGGGCGCGACCACTGGCCGAAGGTCTCCTGCGCACTGCTGGCCGGCGGCGGGCGCAGAACGGGCCAGGTGATCGGCTCGACAGACCGCAGCGCGGCCGAGGCCAAAGACCGTCCCGTTCACTTCCAGGAGGTGATGGCAACTATCTATCACAACCTCGGAATCGACGTGAACACCGCCACGGTGCACGACTACAACGGGCGTCCCCACTACCTCGTTGACGATGGGCGCCAGCCCATCTCAGAGATCATCTGAGACCTCTCCCCTGGCTCGCCACGGCCATGTCTTTGTTGGCATTTCAGGCCTAAAATGCGTATCTTGGTGGCTTGTCTGTTATGAAGATCTGGCGCCTTTTCTTCGTCAAACACACCGTGGTTCAGATTCGGCGCCCCGTTAATACGAAACCGAGGAAAGTAAAAAAGGGAGGTTACACGTGAAACGCAATGCATCACGTCGTGAATTTCTCCGCAACAGCTCAATGGCTGGAGTGGGAATGTGGATCGGGAGCACCGTTATCGGCGCGCCCCGTTCACCGGCTGAAAAACTCAACGTCGGCTGTATCGGCGTTGGCGGAAAGGGCTCCAGTGATATGGGCGCCTGCCGCGGCGAAAACATTGTCGCGATCTGTGACACCGATCGCGGCCGCCTCGACAATGCCGGCAACCGGGTCGCCAAGAAGGCCAAGAAATACACCGACTACCGCAAGTTGCTCGAGCAAAAAGACATCGATGCGGTAACCGTCTCAACGCCTGATCACAACCACGCCCCCGCGGCGATGGGTGCCATCAAGCAGGGCAAGCACGCCTTCGTGCAGAAGCCCCTCAGCAAGACCGTCTTCGAGGCCCGCACCATGCGCGAGGCCGCCCGCAAGCACAAGGTCGCCACCCAGATGGGTAACCAGGGCACCTCCACCAGCGGATTGCGCAAGGGTGTCGAGGTCGTCCAGTCCGGTGGCCTCGGTAACGTCACCGAGATCCACGTCTGGACCAACCGCCCAGTGTGGCCCCAGGGCTCCAAGGCGATTCCCGGCGTTCCGAAGTCGAGCCCCGTGCCCGGCCACATCGACTGGAGCAGCTGGCTCGGACCGGCCGCTGACCGCGAGTACAGCAGCAAGTACCTGCCCTTTGTCTGGAGAGGCTTCTGGGATTTCGGTACCGGTGCACTCGGCGATATGGCCTGCCATACCGCCAACCTCGCCTTCTGGGCCTGTGAGCTCGAGCATCCCATCGCTATCCAGCGAGAAGAGATGGTCGGCAACAACGAGGTCACCTACCCGACCTACTCGAAGATTCGCTTCGACTTCCCGGCCCGCAAGGGCCGCCAGAGCGGCAAGCAATTGCCTGCCCTGAAGTTCTTCTGGTATGACGGCTGGACCATCAAGGGCGGCCGCAAGACCTACAATAAGCCCCCGAAGGAAGTCTTCCGGGGACAGCCCATCAATCCATCGAATTCCGGCTCGCTGATGATCGGCGACAAGGGAATGATGTACTCGCCGAACGACTACGGCAGCGGCTGGAATCTCTTCCCCAAGGAGTTCAAAGAGGGATACAAGGCGCCGACGTCCTGGATCCCCCGCTCCCCGGGCCATGCCCAGGAATGGATCAATGCCTGTAAGGGTGGCAAGCCGGCCATGTCGAACTTCGACTACTCCGCGCTGCTGACCGAGACCATCCTGCTTGGCAACCTGGCCATGAAGGTCGACGGCAAGATTGAATGGGACGGCCCGAATCTCAAGTCTCCCAACTCGCCGGAGGCCAACAGGTTCGTCCACTACGAGTACCGCAAAGGCTACGAGCTCTAGGAGGCCGGCAGGCCACCTGGACTTGTAACCGGGCTCGTCTCCAGGCAGGAGGCGAGCCCGGTTTTTTCTGAATTCCGCCATCCCCAAGGAGAATCCCCGTGAGCCAGTTCGCTACTCTCGACTGGGTCATCGTGATCCTCTACCTCCTGGGCTCCGCCGCTATCGGCATCTGGAGCCGGCGCTACATCCGCAACATGAGCGATTTCGTGGTGGCGGGACGGTCGCTGAAATCTCATCTCGGGATCGCCACCATGGTCGGCACCGAGCTGGGGCTGGTGACGGTCATGTTCGCAGCCCAGAAGGGCTTCACAGGCGGCTTCGCGGCCTTTCACATTGCCCTCTCCGCAGGCATCGTCTGCCTGGTGGTCGGCTGGAGCGGCTTCATTGTCGTGCCGCTTCGCAGGATGGGCGTCATGACCATCCCGGAGTTCTACCAGAGGCGCTTCGGAGGCCGGGTGCGTATCCTCGGAGGTCTCATCCTGGCGCTGTCGGGAATCCTCAATATGGGAATGTTCCTGAAGGCCGGCTCCATCTTTGTCGTAGAGGTTACCGGGCTCGAGGAAACCACGATCAAGTGGGTGATGACGGCCCTGCTCGCGCTGGTGCTCTTCTACACGATTCTCGGGGGGATGTTCTCCATCGTGCTGACCGACTACGTACAGTTTGTCGTACTGTCGGCAGGCCTCATTCTCACGACGCTCTTTGCCCTCAACGAGCTCGGCTGGGAAAATATCGTCGCCGGAATCGAGAAGATAAAAGGCGAAGGCGGGTTCAACCCCATCGCCAGCGAAGCCTTCGGCCTGGATTACATGATCTGGATGGTCTTCCTGGGGCTGGTGTCCTGCGCGATCTGGCAGACTGCTGTATTGAGGGCCTGCTTTGTTTTTATTGTTTATGAGTTCAAGGTGATCTACACCTGGGGCTCCATCGGCTTCCTGATCCGTTTCCTGATACCCAACTTCATCGGCCTCTGCGCGCTGGTTTACTTTGCCGACAATCCGGGCCTCTTTTCCGAAGACCCCGGGGGAACGGGCGTAACAAGCCTGCATGCCATGCCCCGCTTTCTCGGCATCCTGCTGCCGAGCGGATTGCTGGGCCTGGTGGCAGCCGGAATGCTCGCCGCCTTCATGTCGACCCATGACAGCTACCTGCTGTGCTGGAGCTCGGTCCTGACCCAGGATGTCATCGCGCCGCTTCGCGGTGACCGGATGTCAACCGGCAGCCGCCTGAAGTTGACACGCCTGCTGATCTTCGCCATCGGAATCTTTCTGCTGGTCTGGAGTCTCTGGTACGACCTGGGGCAGGATCTCTGGGACTACATGGCTGTCACCGGCGCCATCTACTTCACTGGCGCCTTTGCCCTGCTGGCCGCCGGGCTTTACTGGAAAAGAGCCAGCCGTGTGGGCGCCTATCTCGCATTGATTTCCGGGCTGTCAGCAGTGCTTGGCCTGAAACCTGTTCAGAATGCGCTGGGAATAGATTGGGCCAGTGAAACAGTCGGCATCACGACCGTTGCAGCCAGCGCCCTGCTGATGGTCCTCGGCTCGCTGGTCTGTCCCGACCCCCGAGGCGAAGAGCGCAGCGGCAAAACAGAGGGAGAGGAGATAAGGACATGATAAGTTCCTGGGCAAGCTTCTGGGGCTGGACCCTTGGTGTCAGCCTCGTGCTCTTCGCGGCCATCGCGATCGTTGTCACGATCGGCGGCTTCCGCGACATCCGTGACCTGCTGACGCAGGCCGGCAGCGATGATGAGGGTGGTGAAGCTGCCGGAAAGGAGGAGGAATGAACCGGCTCCTGGTCGCTAGCGCCCTGTCGATCCTGCTCCTGCCGGCCCACCCGGCCGCTGCCGGGACACTCGATGGCAAGCTCCACCACCTGCGCTCCGGCAAGACCCGCGAGTGGAGCGAGTTTCCCGTCAAAGCCGAGAGTGACCGCCTCGAGCTGAGCTTCGAGGCGGCAAAGAACACCGCCCCCGCGACCCTGGTCCTGCGCCAGCGCGACGTCAAGATGGCCTGGCGGGTGGTGCTCAACAAGAAGCGCATCGGCCAGCTGATCCGCGATGAGAACGACCAGCTCATCCGCTTCCCGGTGCCGGCGGGGGCGCTCCGGGACG
>CAZTRG010000202.1:0-17344 GCA_964615885.1 uncultured Planctomycetia bacterium
CTCACGGTCATCCCCGGCGCCAGGCTCTCGCCCTACCCCACCGGCAAAAAAGGCGGGATCAACCACGAGATCTGGCCTGAGCAGGAGGCGCCGCCGGTCAAGGGCACCCCGAAGATCAAGGTCACCTCTCGCAACGACCCCCCAAAAGCGGTGCCCGGCGGAGTCCGTTGGTTCTGGCGCGACCACCAGAAGAACCTTCAGAAGACGAAAGCGAACGACTTCGACCTGTGCTTTCTCGGTGATTCAATCACCCAGGGCTGGCCGGGTGATCTTCTCAAACAGTACTTTGGCAGATACCGGCCCGCCAACTTCGGTATTGGCGGCGATCGCGCCGAGAATGTCCTCTTTCGCCTCCAGCATGGTGAGCTCGAAGATACGACTCCCAGGCTTGTCGTGGTGCTGCTGGGCATCAACAACCTGGGCATGGGCAACACCCCGGGCGAAGCCGCCCTGGGCGTAGCCCTGGTCCTCAGAAAGCTCCGAACTAAGGTGCCCAGGGCAAAAATACTTCTCCTTGGCGTACTCCCCACCAGGAAAGCTGAGGACCAGCCGAAGATCCGAGAGGTGAACGACTACCTGGCGAAGATGGACGACGGAGAAACTATCCGCTACTTCAATATCAACTCCAGGTTCCTCGGCAAAGACGGCAAGCTGAGACAGGACCTCTTTCGAGACACAGTCCATCTCAGCCGCAGTGGCTATGTCGTCTGGGGTGAAAGCACCAGGGGGGCCGTGAAGGCCTTGATGAAGTAGGCCCAGGTTGCTTGATCGACCACGGCGGCCCCTCCATCAGGCAGGCGGAGGAGGAGATTCTTCACGCCTGCTGGCAGAATCTACCAGTCTTCAAGCCTGCTGACAGAATCCACCAGCTGCTGCACATTCGACACAATTTCAGCAGCATTCCTTGGGTAGCCATTGCGGCGCAAGTTGAAGTCCCCATCGGAAAAAATCACTTCATCAGCGGTTTCGAGCGCTGGGTCGAGGATGGAGCGCGGCCTGGCCTTCTCGACCTGAGCCACCATTCCATCTAAACCACCATCCTCAGCTCGTTGCTGAAGAGTCTCGGGGCACTTCAACCTGTAGACTGTATAGCCACGGCGTGAATCTTCAACGCCTTCTATTTCAAGGCCGACATGAATGGAATACCCGCTGTGTTCCCCTTCAAGGGAATGCATGCCCCACTTACCCTTCCTGAACGAAAGCCCTAGCGAATCTGCAGCAGACATCCAGAAGGCTGTTCGCCGAGCAAATACCTTTTTTACCCAGAAAACGAACCCTATGGACAGGCCGATCATGACCGCCAGCGACACCAGGGGTAAAAGAATTTGTATAAACTCCACAGGCCTTCCAACCCTCTATTCGGTTCAACCCAGCCGACAGGCTATGCGAAGACATCGGCAAGAGCAAGAAGAGCAGTGGCCCCCTAGCGGGCTGCTCGAAGAGTCACAATATTCGAAACCCCGGTACCCGCGAGCCCCTTCGGAGTCGGCCTCACCGCGTAGAGACGGTAGCGGAGAGTTTTCCCGGGCTCCAGGCTGATATTGGCCGAGGAGGTGATGTTCTCACCGTGAAAGGGCTTGTAGTTCCTGAAATTCACGCACTCTGCGCCTTCGCAGCGCTGCAGGATGAACGCGATCTCCCCGGTGGAGTTGTCCTTCCAGGTAAACCGGATCGTGCCTCCCTCCTGCCTGAGCACTGCCAGCTCACTCGGCGCATCAGCGGAAGCCTTGCCCGGACGCGGGCCTCCCCGGCCGGCCCCCTGGGGAGCGCGAGTGCCCTCCCTGGCCGGAGGCTTGTTGCCGGGCTGCGCCAGCTGTTTCCGGGCGGTCTCGTAGCGCCTCTTGAAGAACACCTTCATCGAAGCGACAACATCATCCCAGGAGCGATCAGCAGGATTGGTGACACGGCGTTTCGGGTAGGGATCCCGCTCCAGGTCTTTTCGAATCTGCTCGTAGAGGCGATCCAGGCGCGCGGATAGCTTCGCGGGCTGGAAGTGTGTCTCGAGTAACTTCTTCGCACGCTCACGATAGAGACCCAGCAGCTCTTCGTTGGACTCGATTCGCTCCAGCAAGGGCCTCGGAGTCTTGAAGACCGGCCAGGCTGCATTCCAGCCATCGATCACCGGGACTCGCCCGAAGGCATGATCGGCAAAGCCGACATCGAGGTCCCAGGTCAGGTAGCGCCAGCGCCCGGTCTTCGTGTCACGATGGAGATAGTAGTTGTGAGGCCCCAGGCCGGTATATTGATCAAAGGCGCCGGCCAGCAGAAGCACCCCCATTTGCCAGGTAAAGGCGTCAACATCGAAGACCTTCCGAAGCCGCGCCGCAAAGTCCTTGTCAGGAGCATCACGGATCTCTCGAATAAAGCCCACGAGGTCCGACATCTGCACCCGTGGCTCTCCCGCCTTGATCTCGAAAGCCTTCGCATAGGTGAGCGGATCCTCTCCAATGTAGCGAAAATCCGCCCCCGGCCCTCCGGTGTGGACCTTGAAGAGTGCGCCACCGGCATCATTGAGCCGGTTGGCAAGGAAGGTCTTATCAATCCGCTCCACGTTTACATACACCCCCATGTACTTTCCGTTCAGGCTCACCCTGGCGTAATTGCTTCTCGAGGCCGGAACGCCCAGCTCGCCGAGGATGTCGGTGATGATCCTCTCGCTGAAGAGGCTCCCGAACTGGACGCCATTGTCGAGCGCGACCCGGCGGAGTCCCAGGAAGCGCTGGCCCTTTACGTATTCTGGGAACTTGACCAGGAAGCCGCGCTTGTGCCGCTGCCTGGGCTGCGAAGAACTGTTGCCTTTGTAGCGCAGTCCCACCCTGTCGATCACCTGGCCTCGCCAGCGAAACCGTGCCGGCACGTAGACCCGCTCAGGCAAGGCGGCCGCAAGCCGCTCCAGGTCGGCCGGCTTGACCTCGAGCTGAATATCCTGGACCACCTCCGTGGCAAAGAAGTCTGCCTGCTTCGGCCCTGGGTCTTCAGCCAGGCCCACCCGGACCAGCAGGAGACAGGCAAGAAAAGCCACTGAAGAGAAGTTCATGAAACACCTGCTGAAGATGACCTGGTGCCGCTGGTTGCTGATTGCCCGGGGAATAAAGCTGGGCGGAAAAAAATTCTTAACTGCAGGTGTCATCGCCCTGTTCCTGGCTCAAGCGCGACGTTAGAGAGCCCCCACTTCCCGTCCACTTTGTGCAGCGTACAGACACTGCCCCGCACGCGTGGCGGCATGAAGTCTCCATCTTTCTTCCAGCGTGTAAAGGTGATCCGGTAGATCACGCAGCTGTCGTTGACGAACTTGAGGTCCTCGCTCAACAACTCTGAGTGGTCGTAGCCTTCTGCCCGGATCTTTCCAAGCAGGGAGCGGTAGAGGCCCTTGACCTCTTCGCGATCCTTGAGAGGCGTCATCGACTCGCTGGTCGACAGCCAGCCAGGGGTATGCCAGGAGGTGCCGATCGTCTCAAAGTCATCGACATTGAAGGCAGCCAGATAGCGCTGCATTACCTGCCTCACCTCTTTGACAGCACCAGGACCCGGGGCTGAGCGAACAGAAACTGTGGCGCAGCCCTGGCCCCAGAAGAAGGCGGGCAATAAAAGAAATGTGTACAGCAGCCTGCCCCTGATGAAACCTGCAGGCAGATCGTTGCTGCGCACCATGAGGCCGACAGCAAAGGGGCCGCTAAACAGCTTTTTCATTTCTATACGCTCACAATGAAATCAGTGGAAGCCAGGCAACAGCCTATGCGAGGTCATGGGCGGGAGCAAGAAGAGGGTCGGCCTCGGGAAGCTGCCCGGTTGAGAAAGTTCCAGGTGACTATTTTTTTCCGCCCAGGGAGAAAAGCTTTGTCTGCGTACGCTGGTACATAACTCCATTGGCAACAGCGGGCGTTGCGAAGCACTTTTCGCCCAGCGGATTCTTCGCTAAAAGCTTAAAGCTTTTCTCAGCGGCAATGACCACCACAGCGCCGGCCTTGCTGGTGCAATACAGGCGTCCGTCAATCCATACAGGAGAGCAGTAATAGCTCCCACCCACCCGCTCGCGCCAGTGCCGTGTGCCGGTTGCCGCATCCAGGCAGCTGACAATGCCGCCGTCGGTCCAGAGAAACAGCAGGTCATCCTTGATGATGCAGCTGGGCACAAGCGGCGGGGACTGGGACACCTTATAGGCCACCTTCGGCTCTTTCACGCCACCCTTTTGCGGCGCCCTTACTGCCACCAGCTGCTGCGCCGACAAGCCAGAACCGTAGCTGCCAAACACCAGGTCCTGGTAAAGCTGCGGTGAGCCTACTACGCGGCTGTTCAGGATGCCCTTGATCTCCCAGTTAACCTTGCCGCTGGCCAGGTCGACACCCGTCATACCATGAGCCGTGCCTGAAAAAACCAGCTCACGCGCATCGCCTCCGGACGGCCTGACACAGGGGGTGCTGTACCCGGCCAGCACCGTGCGGCGATCAATTTTCCAGCGGGTTTTTCCGCTCATGCGATCAACGGCAATCAAAAAACTTTTCCCCGGAACCATTGAAGCGCCCTTTGGCAGGTACCGCTTCATTACCTCCGGATGCATCTGGTCATTGGCCAATATCACCAGGCCGCCGGCAATAATCGGAGAGCTGGCTGAGCCGTGGATCCCCACGTACGGCCCCAGGTCCCGCCGCCACAGCTCCTTGCCCTCGAGATCCAGTGCCAGCATGAGCAGCTGGCTGGGCAAGGACCAGACCACCACCACCCCCGCGGCATCCACGACAGGTGTCGCCGAAGCAAAGTCGTTGTCCCGATGCATCCGGTAGCTGGTATAGGGAAAATCCCGGCGCCAACGGGTCTTTCCATCTGCTGTATTCACACACACTATCGAACGAATAGATTTCTTCCGGTCATTGCAGGTGACAAATAAATTCTCCTGCCACGCCACCGGAGAGCTGCTGCCATCGCCGGGCAGCTTGATCGTCCAGTTATACTCCCCGGCTGTCCATTTGGCGGGGATTGCCTGGGCTCCGCTAATGCCCGAACCGTTGGGACCACGAAAACGTGTCCAGCTATCTTCATCCTCAGCAGCATGCGCTACAGCCACCGGAGCAAACAACAGGGCAGCCAGCGCGAATACGGCAATGCGTTTCATGTCTACACCCTCTTTGAATCCCTTAAACTGAGCCCATAGCCTATGCGAGGCGGTGGCCGGGGGCAAGGAGGGGGTGGGCCTTACCGGCTGCTGTGAAATTTGCAGAGCAACAATGCTGTTGCCACGTAACTCACAACAAGCAAAGGACCAGCCGGGAGGTCTGTTAACACTGAAAGCCATATGCCAAGCACGACAGCAAGGACTCCGCAGATCCACGCTGTCTTGCGTGGCCGGCTTGACCTCAAGGCAACCAGCGCCGGCAAAATCAGGCTGGCGAATACAACATACACCCCCACCAGCTGTACCGATGAGGTGATGGCGAGGGCAAAAAGCAGGTAGAAGCCTAGATCACTTCGCTGGGATGGCTTGAAGAACCATACAGCCAGGATCAGCGCATAGACCGGCGCATGCGCTGCCACATTTCCCCAGGTGACAAAAAGCACCTGGCCGGAAAGCAGGTGCTGAATTTCTTCACCCCCATGCGGGTGGTCAGCAAGCAGCAAGATGGTCAGCGACGCAGCCAATACAAAACTGACCCCGATGACAGCCTCCTGCTGTTGAGGTATCGCCTTCTCAAGCTTACGAAAGAACAATCCTGCCAGGACCGCACAGGTCAAGGCTATCAACTGCATGAGCCACGATGCCGGCTCATGCAGCAAGGTACCTGCCGCCACCAGGCCCAGGCCGGCGATTTGCGCAACCGCAAGATCGATAAAGATGATGCCACGCTTGAGCACCTCGATACCAAGTGGAGCATGGGTTAGAGCGATCATGAGCCCGGCAACAAGTGCCGGCCCTACAATGCTGATCATTTCGCTGCTGATGGCAGGGCTCCTTTTAAGAGGCTGATGGACCGGTCAAACAGGGAAAACAAGCTACCACTTTCAGCAACTCCATCAATGGTGTAGGGAAGCACAAGGGCTGGTATGGCCGTTTTCTCCGAGAGCCATTCACTGGCCTTATCCGGCTCATAGGGCGTGCGAATGATCAGGTCAGCGGAGCTGGCTTTGAGTTGCTGCAGGAGCCCCTCCAGATGCGAAGTGGTCGGCGGAATCCCCGGCTTGGGCTCGAGGGAGGCCACTGCTTTCATGTCGAGCCAATCCAGTAAATAGCTGAAGGCCCGGTGATGCACCACAACTGTCTTACCTTCCAGGCTGGACGCTTTCGTTTTCCACTTAGCCATCGCCTGTTCCCAGCGACTGGTAAAGCCCTTCAACCGATCACGGTAAAAGGCAGCATTGGCAGCATCGATGGACTCCAGCCGCTTTGCCAGTTCCCGGGCCACCAGCAGGACATTTTGTGGGTTCAAGTGAACATGCGGATTGCCCTCCGGATGGATGTCCCCCAGGCTGCGATCCAGCACTTTCGGCTTTTCCAGTATCGGCACAATTTCTGCAGCTTCCAGGAAGCCTTTAGTTCCTGGCTGCACAGCCGCTCCCGCCTTTTGCAGCAAGATCGGCAACCAACCTTGTTCCAGCCCTGCACCAGAGCACAGAATCAGATCAGCACGCCGCGCCTTGGCAATCAGGCTGGGACGAGCACGTATGTGGTGAGGGTCTTGCCTGGCATGAGTGGCGGCAAAGGTCTTCACCTTATCACCGCCTATTTCTTCTGCCAGGGCAGCCCATTCCGGTTCACAGGCGAAGATGTTGACCTCCGCCTGGACTGCTGGTGGGGCGGCACAAAGCAGCCCCACCAGCAATACAGTAAGTTGTCGCTTCATGATAGCCCCTTAATACTTATGAGCACCGTGAGCACCAAGGCTCATGATATATTGCAGGATGATCTGATCATCATCCTGTCCTTGCGCCAACTCCTCACGGTTATATTGCAGACGCACGCGGCTGAACTCACTGTTTGTCCAGTCCAGCATGACGCTGTAGGCCTTCGGGTCATGCCCTTGGGAATCCAGCACATCGACTCCGAGAACATCAGCAGCTTGCAGCTGGCTGGTGCGCAGCCCTACCCGCCATTGAGGTGCGAACTTGTAGACCGCCTGGGCATACCAGCCGCTGGATGAGCCATCACTGGCAACAGCAGGATTGCTCTCTTCCTGATAGGAACCATTTTCATTGCGCCAGAAATATTCGCTCTGAAAAATCACCTCCTGTTGCCGCGCATTGCCCGTCGGCGCCCAGGTGTAACGCAAATCAGCCAGGTAGAGATCGACATCGCCAAGAAAGGTCAGCTCATCCTCATTACTGACGCGTCCGCCAGGGACATCCCCGGACAACAGATACCCGCCTAATCGCCAGCTTTGATTATCACCAAGATCGCCGCCAACACGGGCAAAAACGGACCAGGCGCCTGCACCTCCACCCTCAGCACCTCCTAAGGGAAAATCGTCTCCCCGGAAAAGGCCACCACCAATTTCTGAATAGAAATCAGTCGCCAGGACATAGGACAGCTCGACGCCGTCATCATTGAAGGCTTCATTAAAGAAGACCCGGTAGGGCAGCGGCCTGTCGGCAAAGTCATCGCTGTGGCTGTGATGCTCATTGAGATAACCCAGGGTCCAGAACGCGCGCCCGGCCTTCACGCTCATGCCCACCGGCAGCCCCAGGCCAGGAAGCGCCTGGATATAGGCCTCCTCAAGCTCGACCTCCGTTTCACCTTCGTGCTGGGCAATCGCTGCCGTGGTGCTGCCGAAGAACTTATCATCCACATTGGCCGTAAAATTCAGCTCGGTATGGTCAACCGCAAATCCCTCGCGTGGGCGCTCCCCCTCATGACCAACCGCGAATCCGGCAATTTCCCCCTCATCGGATGAAAACTGGTTGTATTGGCCATTCAGAATCAGGCCGATCGATGGATTGAAGCTGTTATCCTTCACCAGGCGCTTCGCGGTGGCGGGCCTTGCAGGCGTAGACGCGACGGTCTCAGCCCGTGTCTTCTCCACCTTGTCCAGCCTGGACTCCAGCTCAGCTATGTGAGCTTCATAGGCTTGTTTTAATTTAAGAATCTCAGCGCGCAGCGCTTCAACATCATTATCTTGCGCCTGCAGTGCAGACATACCGGAAAACAACACAACACATGCGGCAAAAACCGCCAGGTTCGATTTAAACATGACTTTCTCCAAATAAACCAAATACACCATCACCGTGAGTCACAGTGTGGCTTGATCCATAGATAGACTAATGGGTGGTTCAGGAGAAAAGGGGTGGACCACGGGGAAAGGCAACCCGGTAGCTTTCTGATCTGACAAAAAGCAACTCAGGAAGCAGAGGAGCAAATACAAAATGTTCTGATACGTCAAATGCGACAGCGTCGCTATGCGTATTATATTTTGTGTGCTCCCAATTCAGGCAGATCTGGCAGGCATCCTCATCGTGCTCATGTTTCTCAAAAACATGCTCAGCCATGTGCAGAAACGTGAGGAACTGCACACTGAGAAAGCCGGCAACAAGAATTAAGCCAAGTTTTTTGTTCATTCTATTTCAAATTCGAAACAGTCATTTCCGGAACGACCTAACTTTAACAGGTGCCTGCGAAAGTACCAGATGTGATCAGAAGTTAATTACAGGAAGGCATCGGCTCGAAGGGAGCCAGAAACCCGCCCAGGCCCTGTTGAATTCAATCACTTATCGACTTGCCGGAAAATAAAGACGCCTTTGCGGTTTGATACAATGATGTCGATCCGCCCGTCGCCGTCAAAGTCCTTCGTTTCAAACTGCGCGCCCACGCCGCTCTGCATGTCGACCGTGTGCTTCGTGAGTTTCGGTGGCTGACCTTCCTGCGTCACGATATCAAACCAGGCCAGCTCACTCGGTTGGCCGGCGAGTGCCGGCCTGAAGCCGTGAGCGAAGAAGCGCCGGCCGGTCACCAGGTCGAGGCGGCCATCTCCATTGATGTCGATAAAGTTTGCTGAGTGAGTTTCCTTGATCGACTTATCAAGCGTATGCCGCTCAAAGGTGGGATCCTTGCTGCTGCCTGCCTGCCGGAGCCACCAGATGCCATGGGCATGTGCCGAGGTTGAGATCACATCGTTGCGCCCGTCGCCATCGAGGTCCGCAACATGCATATCTGCACAGCTCGGACCAAGCTTTGTCTTGTGAAACAGCCACACGCCTTCGTGCTTGCGCCCGGCCGCCGGCTGCTCCCACCAGCCCTGGGGCGTAATGACATCCATGAGCTTGTCGCCGTTGATGTCGCCGACCCCGAGGCCGTGGTAATATTTGTCGGCAGCGTGCCTGCCTGGATCGAGCTTGTGAACCGGCCAGGGCGCGGTGGGGTCGGCGGGAGCCCCCACCCACGACATATGCCCGGCGACTCCCATCAGAAAGACCGGTTGGCCGTCACTGAACAGATCGGCATACAAACGCGTCTCATTCCCCGTGCCCTTGAATGCGACCCGCTCCATCCAATGCCCGGACTTGTTCTGCGGATTCTCGTACCACTTGGCGTCTTTGCCGTGGAAAGGGATCACGAGGACGTCGGCCCAGCCGTCACGATTGAAGTCTTTTGCATAGACAGCAAAGGCCTCGGTGTAACCACCGCGATTTGGCTTGCGAGGTTTGCGGATCTCATGGGGAGTCCAGCCGGGGTTTTCATACCAATAATCACCCACGACAACATCCTGCTTTCCATCCTTGTTGACGTCGGCCGTGGCGACTCCCTCTGAACGAAACTGGAGATCGATTTCGATTCGCTTGAAGCTGATGGATTCCTCCGCGGCTGCAAACCCTGAAACCAGGCAAGCAATCGCGGCCCCTGTGAAAACGGCTAATCTCATGGTCATACCCTCATAATGAATTGGTTGAACTGAGCCCATAGCCTATGCGAGGCCATGGGCGGTGGCAAGGAGAGGGTGGGCCCTGGTTGCTTATCACCCGGGGCATCGCTTAGGGTGGGAAGGTGAAGGTTTAAATAAGCGGGCGGTAACCCGGACCAACTCAAAGCCATGAACGCCCTGCCTGTGGATTGGCAGCGGGAATGAACAAGACCGCACCCCCTTCCCGGCAGTAGCACCCAGGAAAAAGAACCGGATATGAATATTCGTATTATCTTCGCCACCTTTCTCGTGTTCTCCATTCTGGCTGAATCGCACGCCAGGGATTCGAAGAAGCCCAACCTTATCCTGATCATGGCCGACGACCTGGGCTACCACGACCTCGCTTGTTACGGCCACCCAAAGATCAAGACACCCGTCCTGGACAAAATGGCCAGAGAGGGTGTGCGCTTGACCAGTTTCTATTCCGGTGCAACGGTCTGCACGCCGTCGCGCATGGCCCTGTTAACCGGTGCGTATCCGGCACGCCTGGGTTGGAAGAAGGGCGTTCTGGGATATGGCATCCACAACACCATGGGCTGCAGCCAGAAGGCTTTGACCATCGCTGAAATTTACAAAAGGGCTGGTTACGCAACGGCAATCACCGGCAAGTGGCATCTTGGGGACCGGGCCAGGTTCCTGCCGCCCAGGCAGGGCTTTGATCACACCTACTACATCAAGCGGTCGAACAATCAGACGAAAGAGCTGTGGCGCGGCGACAAGATGGTAGAGAAACCCTTCAACAATCGTTTGCTGACCGAGCAGTTTGCCAAAGATGCGATCACGTTCATCAAGGCCCAGGGAGAGAAGCCTTTCTTCCTCTATGTGCCCTTCACCGCACCGCACTTCCCCGTTCAATCCCACCCTGACTGGAAAGGCAAGAGTGCGTTTGGTGCCTACGGTGACGTGGTCGAGGAGATGGACCACCGCATCGGCGAAATCTTCAAGACGCTCCAGGAGCTGAAGATCGACAAGAGGACGATTGTCGTGTTCCTCTCAGACAATGGCCCCGAACCGCGGGAGCAGGCGCAAGCCAAGCCCTATCGCGGGCGTAAGTGGGATTCACTCGAGGGCGGCACACGCGTGCCATGCATCGTCTGGTATCCGGCAGCCATCCGGGGAGGGCAGACCTGCGAAGAATTGGTCGCTGCGATTGATTTGCTGCCAACGCTCGCCCACGCCTGCGGGATCGATTTGAAGACAGCACGCGCTGATGCCCCTCACAAGGTCGACGGAGTCAATGTATGGTCAACACTGGTGGATCGGAAAGATGCCGAGCATCAGCGGACAGACCTGCTCTATTGGCATGGCATGAACGGCTTTCACGCCATCAGGATGGGCGACTGGAAGCTTTTCAAGAATCGTCATGGCGCCAAGCACAAGTCCCAACACGACGGCCCGGTCCTGATTCATCTCAAAAACGATGTCGAAGAGTTGACCAACGTGGCGGCGAAATATCCCGGCCGGGTCAAGGAGATGCAGGAGCTGGCAGACAAACGCCTTGCCGACATCCAGGAAAACATCATCCCGCTCGGGCAATAGCAAAGGCTTCGAACAACCGGCCTTCAGAAGCGATAGCCTTTTCGCTTCTCGTAGCTTCGAAGCGCATCCTTCACCTTCTGGGCGGCGGAGCGGTAGCCCTCGACGAATTGATCGAGAGCTTCGGGCTGCTCACGGTTGTCGAAAGCCGCCAGAGCCGGGTCTGCCGTCTCTGCCATCCATTTGCGGAGCTTTGCGCGAAGGGCTTCGACCTGCGCCTTGTGCCCAGCACTCCCGATGAGATTCTCCAGGCAGTTCGGGTCCTTGCTGAGATCAAAGAACTCTTCCACCCTGCGAAGTCTCAGGTACTTGATCCGCGCAGCCATCACCGGATCCTTCTTCGCGGCATTCACCATCGCGGCAAAGGCCGGGCCCCCGAGGCGGGTGAAGGGCCGCTCACCGTTGGACCAGGGGTTGAAAACATAGGCCGCATCCCGCGTGATGACCGATCGCATGGGCAGGGCGTCTTTTCCATGAATGTGATAGAACTGTGCAAAAATAGCGTCGCGCCCCTCCTGTTTCTCGCCACGCAGCAGCGGCAGAAACGAATACCCATCGGACTTTGTCGGTCCAAGACCGACAGCCTCCAGAAGCGTGGGCTGCAGGTCGACCATCGAGACCATGTGGAACCTGTCGACCGTTCCGGGCTTCACCTTCCCACCCCAGCGGATGATCAGCGGGGTACGGACGCTGTCGGGGTAGCAGTTCATCTTTGCGCCCGGGAAGGGCATGCCGTGATCGGAAAGGAACACCACGATCGTCTCTGCAGCGAGCCCGGTTTCTTCCAGCTCCTCAAGCACCACACCAGTCATGTCGTCCAATCGCCGGACCGATGTGCAGTAGGCGGCAAACTCCCTGCGCACCCCGGGCAGATCCGGCAGAAGGCCGGGCAGCTTCACTTCCTCGGCGCGAAAGGCCCTTGATGCAGCGGCGCGCTCGTCAGGCTCTCGAGTAGCCTTGCCCTTGGCAAAGGGATGGTGCGGGTCGTGCGAGCTGGCCATGAGGAAGAACGGCTGGTTTGCGGTCCTGGCCATCTTGAAAAAGCGCCTGCAGAAGGCGCGGTAGACGGCCGGGTCGCGCCCCCACCGGTTTTCGTCTCCTGCGCCCGGCCAGCGATAGGCCACCGACCAGCGAAAGATCTCTTCCTGGCTCAGGGGCTTGCCGACCGTCCCACACATGTAGCCTGCCTCGTTCAGGATGGCCGGGAGTGTAGGCGTGCCGGGGTTGATCCTCTGGAAACCCTCGGCGCCGTTTCTGTGGGGATACAAGCCGGTGAGCATCACGCTGCGCGAGGGAGTGCAGATGGAAATGTTCACATAAGCATGAAAAAATCGCATCCCCTCGGAGGCGAGCTTGTCGATGTTCGGCGTGATGCCGGCGGCCCCGCCCCCGAAGCAGCCGGGAGAATCCCAGTTCATGTCATCGGCGACGATCATGAGGATGTTGGGCCGCTTAACCGGTGCCGACAGCTGGCCGCAGGCCTCTTCCACAACAAGGGCGAAAACAAGCCCGGCCGCCAATATCATCAAAGCTGTTCGTTTCATCTTTAACCCCTCCGCCGCGAGCTGAACCCAGCCAATAGCCTATGCGAGTCCATGGGCAGGGGCAAGGAAGGGCGTTATGGGATTTGTATCGACTATCCTTCCGACCCTGGCTGGTTGTTGTCACAAGGAACTATGGATAAACACCTTAAAAATTCCGGGCCTGCCTGGTTCGGATAGATTTGTGGAACGGGCATGATTCCATGTGTACATTGTGCTGATTGGTGCAATAGAACTGCAGCAAAGTACTTACAGAGAATCGAGACAGGTGATATGAGAGTTGTTGCTGCTGTGGCGCTGGTTTGTTTCATCTCCAGCCTGGCCTACTGTGCCGAGCCTGGGGGAGAAGAAGCTCCTCGAGCAAAAAAGGCAGAGGCATCGGCTGGGATCGATCGACTCATCCTGCGTGACCTGAAGAGTCATGAGCTGCGGCCCAATGCTCCCGCAAGTGACAACCAGTTCGTCCGCCGCGTCTACCTCGATGTCATTGGGAGAATTCCGAGCGCCCAGGAGCTCTCGAGCTTTCAGCAGGACACCCGCAAGGACAGGCGTGCCAGGCTGATCGACAAATTGCTCGCCTCCCCGGGGCATGTCTCACACATGTTCAACTGGCTGGGCGACATGCTGCGGGTGAAAGACAGCTACTATCGTGTCGGAAAGACCTGGACCTTTCACACCTGGCTGAAAACTCAGCTGGACCGGAATCGCCCGTGGAATGAAATGGTCAAGGAGATGCTGACTGCGGAAGGCCCGCTCGGCGAGAACGGCCCGACAGCGTATCTGCTGCGCGATGCGAGCATGCCGCTGGACAGTCTCTCCAACACGCTCACGACCTTTCTCGGAGCGAACGTCGCCTGCGCTCAATGCCATGATCATCCCTTCGCCGAATGGACACAGCGCGAATTTTATGAGATGGCAGCATTCTTCGGTTCGACAGCCTTCGACAACGTCGACACGCGCAAGCCCGCCAAGGTGCTTGCTGACAAGCGGTTCTCCAAGGCCAACCTCGTCACACTGCTTCAGCCGAACATGGAACGCGTCGTCTTCGACCCAAGCCGCGACACCGTCTTTCCGGAAGACTACGCCTACGACGATGCGAAGCCAGGGCAGAAGGTCGTTCCGCGATTTATCACCTGGGATGATGCAAAAAAGAAACGCTCTTCACCTGCCAGCCCGCAGCGTCTGCGAGAGCATTTTGCAGACTGGATGACCTCGCCGGACAACCCAAGATTTGCCGCCGCCATCGCGAACCGGCTGTGGAAGAAACTCTTTGGCGCCGCGGTCAAAGAGCCCGTCACTGATCTCGACGAATTTGAAGACGCAACGAACCCGGAGCTGCTTGCATTCATTGCCCAGCTGATGAAGGACGTCAACTTTGACCTTCGCCAGTTCCAGCGCGCCGTCCTGAATACAAAGACCTACCAGCAGCAGGTCAGCTTGACGCCGCCGCCAGGAGAGGCATTCCGTTTCCCCGGCCCCCTGCTGCGCCGCATGACTGCCGAGCAGGCCTGGGACTCCATCGTGCTGCTGCTGCGCGGACCGGAAATAGATGCCGCCAGGACAGATCATGCACCGCTCATGAAGCGGCTGGTCTTTCCCTTCGAGATCACCCACGACCGCAAGGCCATCGTCAAAGACAGGGAGAAGATCTTTGCCTTTGCCCAGTCGGTCCTTGGTGACCGCAAGTCCTCCAGGAGCGGCGGTGGTCGCGGACTTTTCATGCAGAAGAAGAAAGCCCGGGGCCAGGACCAGTGGCTGCGCGCCTCAGAGCTCCCACAGCCGATGCCACCGACACATTTCCTGAGAATTGCCGGCCAGTCGGCTCGCAAGGTTGCAGATGATGGCTCGACTGAGGGTGGCATCACCGAATCGCTGGCGATGATGAACGGCGAGATCACACAGGCCCTGATGAAGAAGTCAGCGATCCTGAAGGAAATGCGGCAGAAAAAACGCTCGGAAACAGAACAGGTTGAGTTCCTCTACAAATCATTTTTCTCGCGGACTCCGAATCGGCAGGAAAAAAAGCGGAGCACTGCAGCCCTGGCTCAGAAACTGGAGCTCAGTGACGTCATCTGGGCTCTCTTGAATTCGCGAGAGTTCATCTTCATTCAGTAAATCGCCTCGCAGCAACACGAAGCACTGAAAAAACGGCCGACCATGAAACAACTCCTCAACTCATTAGAAACACCAACCCGCCGGCAATTCGTCGAAGGCTGTGCCGCTGCGGCATTCGGCCTGAACGTTATTCCAGCCACAGGCCTGGCGGCAGAGGAAGCCGCCTCGAAGAAACACCCGGCGTTCGGAAAGGCGAAGAGCGTAATCTGGATCATGCTCGGCGGCGGCTTGAGCCATATCGATTCGCTGGACCCGAAAGACGGCAAGTCAAAGGGCCCGGCAGACAAGATCAAAACAGCTGCCGATTTCCAGGTGACGAGCTACTTCCCGAAGCTCGCGACAGTCGCTGACCGCATGTGCGTCATTCGCTCAATGAAAGCGAAGATCGGCGTCCACACACCAGCCAGGTATTTCATGCGAACCGCTCATGAAGCACGCGGAACAATTCTCCATCCGAACCTCGGGGCCTGGGGGTCACACTACCTCGGCCGCAGCAGCAACACGCTCCCCTCCAGCGTCTGTGTCAACCGCCGGTCTGACCAGGCCAACGGGTTTTTCCCTGCGAGCTACGCCCCCCTGGCCATCGGCGAACCCAGCCAGGGCATTAGAAACGTCGAGGCAATCGGCAGTACCGGGAAAAACCGCAGGCGCCTGGATTTGCTGAACCAACTCGATGCCGACTTCCGCAAGAAGTTCAACGACAAAGGCGTCAAGGCCTACAACGGCTTCTACGACGATGCTCTCGCGCTGATGAAGAGCAAAGAGCTGGAGGCTTTCGATCTCTCCAGCGAACCCGAATCAACTCGCACCGCATACGGCAACAACGCCCTGGGCCAGGGCTGCCTGCTGGCCAGGCGGCTTGTCGCCTCTGGTGTTCGATTCATCGAAATCATGCACGATGGCTGGGATCATCACAAAGCACTGGCTGATGAAATGGATGAGATCGCCCCGGTTTTCGACCAGGCATTCGCCTCGCTGATCAGCGACCTCGATCAAAAAGGAATGCTCGACTCGACGCTCGTCGTCGTAGCCACAGAATTTGGTCGCAAGCCCCAGTTCGATGGAGACGGGCGCGGCCATCACCCTGTGTGCTTCTCAACAGCACTTGCAGGCGGCGGCGCGAAACGTGGCTTCGTCTACGGCAAGAGCGATGAGCGTGGTTTTTATGTAGAAGATGATGCCGTTTCTGTCGGAGCCTTGCATGCAAGCATTGCCTTCGCAGCAGGCATGAACATCGAGAAGCCCGCGATCTCTCCAGCCGGACGTCCAATGACCGTCGGCAATGGCAGAAAACCAGTCATGGCCTTGTTCGCCTGAAGCATCCGCTTCCTTCAACAGAACCAGCCAAAAGCCACAAGGCCGCCCCCCTTTTTTGACTCCCATGCTCCCTGACACCAGAGAGCCTGAGAGGCCAGCTTGAAGATGGGCCTCATTTCTTCTTTTTCTTCATCACCCTGACCTCGTCCCATGGCTTGACGCCGACTCGCCTGGCCCAGGCCTCGTAGGCAGTGCGCAGCTCCCTGGCCTTGCCCGGCATAGCACTGGAGAGGTCTTTTAATTCACTGCGATCCTTGCTCATGTCATACAACTCCCAGGGAGCGTCGTGGATGGCAACCAGCTTATAATCGCCCTTACGTACAGCGCGATTGCCCTCGTGTTCCCAGAAAAGGGTACGCGCCTGCTCCTGGTCCCTGGCAAATACCGGCAGCAGGCTCTGCCCCTCCATTCCCTTGCCTTCCAGGCCAGCTGCAGCAAGACAGGTGGGTGCGATATCGATCAGGTGGCCTGGTGCGTGACGCAACTCGCCCCTGGCCTTCATACCCGCCGGCCAGTGGACGACCAGGGGGGTCGCCACGCCGCCCTCGTGAGTGTAGCGCTTGTACATGCGGAAGGGAGCGTTGCTCAGGTTCGCCCAGCCGCGGCCGGAGCTGGAGGACCAGCCGCCGCGCCTCCCCCACTCTGCATAATTGTCCACCCGGGTTTCCGGGTGCCGGCCGCTCTTGCCAAAGAGGCCACGCCAATCGTGCACGCCGGTGCCGGGCACACCATTATCGACCATGAACAGGATCAGCGTGTTATCGAGCCGGCCGACCTTCCTGAGCTTCTCCACCACCCTGCCGATATTCTGGTCCATACGATCAATGATTGCCGAGTAGAGCGCCATCTTCAGGTCCAGCTCGTCGCGCATCTTCGCGTCATAGGTTTCCCACTTTGGAACATCCAGTGGCGAAAGCGCCCATTCCCTGCTGATCAATCCCAGCTTCACCATCC
>CAZTRG010000203.1:0-2742 GCA_964615885.1 uncultured Planctomycetia bacterium
AACTAACACGACCACGCTCGGTGGAATCCTCCGGGCGAACGCGAGCCACTGGTTCACGGGAGCTCTCGATGATGTCCGCCTCTACGCTCACGCCTTGCCACAAAACGAGGTGCTCGACCTGCTGCCCTTTGAGCCCTTCGAAGGTTGCCCGGAAGAGGGAGACACCCATTGCGAAGGCCTTAAGATCAGCTCGCCAAACGGCGGGAACCTCGTCGGGCTGTACTCAGTTGAGGCGGCGGCCTTTGATGACAGCGGAGATCCCATCGTCTACACCTTTCGCGCAGAGAGTGACGCCGGCCGGGTGCTGCGCTCGGGTCCTGCGGAAGTGGAATTCGCCGACTTCCAGCTCGACCAGGGCACCTGGACGATCAGCGTCACGGTAGACGATGATGCCCTCTGCCGCGATGAGGCCGCAGATGCTTCCTGCTCGGAGCAGGTCGTCGTCGGCTGCCCTGAGGCTGGCGACACCCACTGCGATGACCTGCTGATCGAGGGGCCCGATGGGGGAGATACCCCGGGAACCTACATGGTGGTTGTGCAGGACAGCTTTGACGAGAGCGGTGATATTATCAGTTACCTTTTTCGCGCCCAGAGAAGCGATGGACATCTCATCGAGATCGGGCCGCAGGAAATCCCTGAGGCGCTGCTGATGCTTGGCCCGGGAGACTGGACCATCCAGGTCATCCTGGATGATGATCCAGGCTGCGAAGACCAGCTCCCCGATGGAATCTGCGAACAGGATCTGACGATCGAAGGTGGCGACCCGCGCATGATTGGCCATTGGACCTTCGATGAAACTCTTGAAGACTCCGGGGAAGAAGGCAACCACGGAATTTTCCGGGGTGGGCTGAACCTCGATCCGACCTACACAGAGGGTTTTGACGGGAACCCGGAGGGAGCCATCCTGCTGAACGGGTTGGATGAGTTCGTCGAGGTCACCCAGAACAGCAACCTGCCGGTCTATGTGCATGAATCTTTCTCGATAGCGATGTGGGTCAAGGGTGGCCCGCAGCCGGATTACCGCGTCTGGTCGGAGGCTTCGACACTGAGCAGTGTCCCGCTTTTCAATATCGGCACGCAGTTCAGGGGGCAGACCTCCCAGGTCGACCTCTACGTTCGCGCCCCGGGTCTCGCTGGACAGACTGTTCCTCTCAGCCACCGACTGTCGGCGGGGAACGCTTTTGATGACTTCTGGCATCACATCGTCTGGGTCGATGAAGGCGGAGTGGCGACTCTCTACATCGACGGGGTTCGCGATGCTACCGACTTCAACTACACGCGGCCCGACATGGGCCTCAACACGACGACCATCGGAGCTATTCTGCGTGCGACACCGAGCCACTGGTTCGCCGGCAGCATCGATGACGTGCGGGTCTTTAACTACGCAATCTCCGAGGATGAGGTCCTTGACCTGATCCCGGAACCCGAGTGCCAATCAAGCGGTGATACCCACTGCGGGAGCATCGAGATTGTCCGTCCGGATGATGGCCTCGAAGGCGTTCATACGGTTACCGCATTTGATGCCAGTGACGACTCCGGGGATCAACTGATCTACCTGTTCACGGCAGAGAGTGACGATGGCCTTCGCATCGAGCTTGGGCCGCAGGTAGAGAATGTTGGATTGCTCGACCTGTCGCGTGGCAACTGGACGATTACAGTTGAGGTCGACGACGACCTGCTCTGTAAAGTGTCAGCGCCCGATGCCACCTGCACGGAGGAGCTGGTTGTCGAAGGGCCACCGGAAATCCTTATCACCCACCTGGAATTCGATGGTGACATCATCGACCAGCAACCGTCGGAGAACGACGGTGAGTTCATCGGCGAACCGGAGCCGGTCTTTGCTCCTGACCGCAACGGGGATGCGGATTCCGCGGCAAGCTTCGACGGGATCGATGATATCGTAAGCCTCCAGCAGAACGCAGGTCTTCCCCTGACGGCTCACAACTCTTTCACCATCGCCATGTGGGTCAGGGGCCCGGTCGGGCAACGCGATATGCGAATCTTCTCGGAGGGCTCGACGACGAACAACACCCCGCTCTTCAACCTGGGAACCCACAACCAGGGCGCTAACGGAGCGCTGGATGCCTACATTCGCGGCAATAACGGGGCGCGTCTCAATCACACCTATTCCACAAGCATGGTTTTCGACGACACCTGGCATCACATCGCCTGGGTCGACAACAACGGCCAGGTTGTGCTCTATGTCGACGGTGTAGCCGACGCGACTGATTTTTCCTATACCCGCGGCCCCATGGATGTGAACACGACGACGATCGGCGGAATCCTCCGTGCGAATCCCAGCCATCATTGGCGGGGGGAAATCGACGATGTTCGTCTCTACAATTACGCGCTGCGGGAAGAGGAGGTAGCAGGGATTTATGAACCTGGTGGTGTGGTGGCGGAGATCTGCGACAACAACAGGGATGACGACCTCGATGGCCAGGTTGATTGTGAAGACTCTGACTGCGCCCGCCACAATGCCTGCCTGGTCGAGATCTGCGGCAATGGAGAGGATGACGATGGAGATGGAGCCGCCGATTGCGATGATTCTGACTGCGAGGCCGAGGAGGCCTGCCAGGACGTTCCTGCCGGCCCCCTGCTGGTTCGCGGTGACGCGGATGACAACGGGGCTGTCCAGCTGACCGATGGGATCTTCATCCTGAACTTCCTCTTCCTTGGTGGGTCGGACCCGACCTGCGACGATGCTGCGGATGCAGATGACAGTGGGGCGATCCAGTTAAC
>CAZTRG010000204.1:0-41740 GCA_964615885.1 uncultured Planctomycetia bacterium
CCGGACTCGACCGGCTCGAAATCCTCAACCTTGTTGGAAAGCGAATTGAAGAAGCGTATCTGCATGATCGAAACCAGTTAGGAAATTTAAACCGCTCCCGGGCGGGCTGAAAAGACCCGGGGATTTTCTTCTGCGCAGCGGGGTCCGTCCAGAAGTTTTCTCAGCTGCCTGGGCCCTGGCCTTTAATCCGGCGGAGATTCGAGCTTTTCATTCGAGGAATGGCGAGTTGAATCCCGGCTGGTTTTCTTCTCCAGGTTTCGAAGAAAGGCATCGGTGAGGTCGATCCCTGACTGGTTGGCCAGGCAGATGAGAACAAACAGGACATCGGCCAGCTCATCTGCCAGGTCGAGATCTTTCTCACTCTCCTTGAAGCTCTGGTCTCCATGGGTTCGTGAGAGAATGCGGGCGACCTCCCCCACCTCTTCCACCAGCTGGGCAAGATTGGTCAGCTCTGAAAAGTAGCGAACCCCGACCTCGCTGATCCAGCGGTCCACCCGCGCCTGGGCATCGGCAAGGCTGAGCCCGCTCCCGGATTCTCCGCTCATCTCATCAGGATCATTCAAAGGTTCTTCTCCGGAACATGGCAAGCCGCCGTCTTATCATCAGGAAACCTCAATTTCCACAACAGCCTCCGGGCTCCTCCTTCTCAACCGGCTCGGCAGGTCCTCCCCCCGCACAGCAGTCATGCTGTTCTTCATCATCCCCACCCTCTGCACCACTGAGCGCCTCGACGCTGAAGACACTCCCGACGACCTCCCGCGGCCCCCGGCGCAGCAGTGACAGCAGGAAGAGACCTCCCAGGATCCAGAGACAGCCCTGCCTCAGCCACCCGGCGGAATGCTCATGGTCATCCTGCAGATTCAGTGGCTCGAAACCCTCGAAGAAATGGTTCACAGAAAGCCCGATCGCCACCGCGAGGGCTGCCATCATAATGCAGAAAGAGACAGCAGCCCGGCGTCCATGAAGGTCCGTAATCACCCCGAAGGTCACGACATTGGTCGCCGGCCCGGTAAGGAGAAAGGCCAGGGCAGCCCCTGGGGAGACCCCTCCGGCAAGCAGGACTGCGACCATGGGGGTCGCCCCCGATGCACAGACATACACGGGAATACCGAGCACAGCAAAGAGCAGGACCTGCAGGTAGCGATCGGTCTGGGCAAGCCAGCTGTCCTGTACCAGCGGCCCGACCAGCGCCGCCACCACCAGCCCGACGAGTACCCAGGGACCGGTGTGGTCCACCAGGGTGCCCAGGCCGGTTCGGATCCCGCCTGATAATTTATCCAGGAGCCCTCCTGGCGGGGCAGCTTCCTTTGCCGCCGCCGCAGCCGGCCCTCCATCGGCTTGCCTCGCTGATATCGTCCGGCCGACGATCACTGCAACGGCCAGGGCCAGCACCGCGGCCGCCACGATTCGCATCAGGGTAAAGGAACCACCGAGGAGAGGCAGGGAGAGCAGGACCGCATCGACACCAATCTCGGGAGTAGCTACGAGGAAGGCCAGTGCCGCCGTCGCCGGTACGCCACGCTCCACGAGGGCCCGGTAGAGGGGCACCACTCCGCAGGAACAGACCGGCAGCGGGAGCCCGATGGCCACCCCTCGAACAGCCTGGCTGGCAGGGGATCCGCCGCCCAGCCAGCGCACCGAAGAAACAGGAAGAAAAACCGCCAGCAGCCCGGCCAGGAAATAGCCCAGCAGGAGGGCGGGAGCGCTCTGCAGGGCGAGGTTGAGAAATGAATGCCAGAAAGTCTCGTGGCTATGAAGCTCGCCGGCGTGCTCACCCGAGAGCACGAAGATCACCAGCCCCAGCCCGAGGAAGCCTCCGATGCCGGAAGCGCAGAGGGGTAATTTCCGCCCCGCCGCTGAATCAGCTTCCTCCGGGAAGGCTCCATGCGGGCGATGCAGGACCACGTGAAAGAGAGAACCAGCCACCAGGGACTGGAACCATGCCAGCCCGCTGCCTTTCAGCCCGGCAAGAAACTCCGAGCCGGTGAAATAGCCCAGGACCGTCAGGATTCCAAGAGCCGCCAGCAGGAGCAGGGCTGTACCCCGGCCCCTCGACCAGCGCACCAGCCACCAGACCGTCAGTCCGACCGGGAGACGATGGAGGATCACCGCGAGAGGAAGAGTGGAGTCACCGGCAGAAATAGCGAGGGCGGCACCGTCAAGCATCGAGTGGATCAGGAGCCCCAACAAGCCGAGATAGAGGGCCAGGCGATGAAAATGTTCACCAAGCTTATGCCCGCGCCTCTCGATCATGGTCGGCAGCCCTACACCAACCGCCGCAAAGAGCACACAAAGCCAGCCGCCCTCCTCGATAGCATGCGGCAGGAAGTCGAGGAGGATAATGCCCCCCATCGAAACAAACACGAAGCCATCGAGGGCCGTGAGTGCCTGGCTCCGCCCCCGGCACAGCCGGTAGATCACCGGCACCGCGGCCAGGATCAGCACGCTGAAGCAGAGGTAGAGAAGCTGTGTGTTACCTTCCATGAACTCGAATCCTGCCAGG
This sequence comes from uncultured Planctomycetia bacterium, assembly GCA_964615885.1. Taxonomy (GTDB): domain Bacteria; phylum Planctomycetota; class UBA8108; order UBA8108; family UBA8108; genus UBA8108. Next base: position 2,504 of record CAZTRG010000204.1, read on the forward strand.
ACAATCAATCCGCACCGTGAGAGCATACCCTGAAAGGACAGATCATACACTGCCTGTCAAGCCCCCCCGCAGCCGAAGCCGTCTCAGCGGGCAGGGACAAAGGCCATCGAACCCTGGACTGCGTAATTGCAGGTGCAGCCGGAGCTGCCCTCGGGGATAAGCAGGAGTCCGCCGGCGGGGATCATGTTGATCCAGCAGCCCGGCCTGCTGATATCGGTGACCTTGTCATGAACTCCGCGGGAGAGATCGAAGAAGGATGCCGTCCCATCCCGGAAGAAGAGATTCGACAGGGAAGCCGAGATGTTCCCGCAACCGCTGCGCTTGCCCTTGTTCCATTTCCACCCGCTGACGGGTTTGCCGGTCCGCAGATCATAGGCATAGGGCTCGGCATAGACCACCCTGCCGATGACTGCGTGTCGATGGTCCTGCTCGCCATGGGTGCCACCGATCTTGAGCCCTGTGTCCTGGGTCCGGCTCCACAGCTTCCTTCCACCGGCAGCAGTGAAGGCCGAGAGATCATAGCGCACCGTGCCCGCCTCGTTGCGAGAGCCCGACATCACCAGCACGCCATCTGAAGAGCTCAGGAAGAGGCAGTTCCTCACCCTCAGATCATCAAGCGGCCTTCTCCAGCTGACCTTTCCGTTGACGCTGGAGAGACAGACCAGGTCGGCTCCCCGCCCAAGCAGCTTCTCCAGCGGGTAGCGGTCACTCGGCCCGGCCAGGGTCGAGGCATTGCGGCTCTCGACAAACCAGACCTGGCCCCCTGCCAGCGCGATGGTCGTGTTGATCACAGCCCCACCGCTGGGCCGGTAGAGCCAGGAACGCTTACCCGTATCTGTATCGATGGCGAAGAGGGAAACACTGCAGACGATCCCCTTGGAGTCTTCGTAAACATCGAGGATCTTCGCCTTGCCAATCTCAGTTCTCAGGGAGCCCGGCCGCACCGCAGACCCCAGCAACCTGTCCTTCTCCGCCGCAACCCAGGCCCAGTGCCGTACCGATCCATCCTCGGCCTCCGGGGCCCGGTGGCCCTTGAGCCGCTTGCCGGTGTCCAGCTGAAGCGCCAGGCATTCGGCTCCGGCGGTGACGTAGAGAGCCTTGCTGGAGACCACCATATTGCCGCTGTCCCTCACCGCCCCGATCCGGCGAGTTCCCGTGATGACCTTGTCCCAGAGCGGAGCGCCGTTGTAGGAATCGGTTGCGATGATCCTGTCATTGCCGGAAAGAAACATTCGGCCGTCCTTGACCAGGGGCGCCACGGTCCTGTGATGCCGGTCAACCAGGTTGCGCGGCCCGGGCCTTCCGTACCACTGCAGGTCAAAGGGGCCCTTGACCAGCTTGTCTCCACTGCAGATGGTATTGCCGGGATCGCCGTACATGTGGCTCCATTCTCCGCCACCCTTGAGCTCAGGAGTTCTCAGCGAGGCCCACTCTCCCTCGAACTGCTTGTGGCGCTGCCAGCGGCGGCCTGCCGAAGAAAGAAAACTGCGGACGCCGGAACCGCTGCCTGCGGGAGCCCCGACAACAGCAACCCCTCCATTGGGCTTCAGGAGCCTGTTGATCGCGGCCATTTCCTTCGAAGGCCTGCTGCCTGAAAGCACTCCCTCAAAAACAACCAGGTTGGCGAGGTAGTCGGCATAGCCAAGCCCGGCAAGTGTGCCCACATGCACCACAGCCCGTCCATAGACGCCTGCCTCATCGAGCCTCTTCCTGACCCTGGCGGCTGTAGCAGAACCGGTACAGACGGCAATCACCTGCAGCTCGGTACGCCGTGCAAGCTCGATCGCGAGCTCTCCATCCCGGCAATCAAGAACAAAGCAGTAGCCCTTCTGCTGCCCGGCGATCTCCAGGATCGTCGCAGCTGCTCCGGCCAGCGGGCCGGTGCCGGCAGGAGGCTCTTCCCGCTGGAACTGGCCCGGCTTCCCTGCCTTGCCGGGTGAGCCCGGTTTTGCAGGCCTGAAACAATGGATCGAACCGGCAGACGTGCTGACAAAGAGACTCCCCCCGACTACAGCAAGTGAGTAAGCATCGCCGGCAACCGGAGCCTCCCATAGTTTTTCTCCATCGGAAGCGGAGAAAGCCGCCACACGCCCACTACCCCCTGCCAGGCGAAGTTTACCGGCGCCGATGATCGAGTAGCTGAAGTCTCTCGAGATCGAGCTGAGCTGTTCTTTCTTTCCCTTACCTTTTCTTTTGAGCGAAGAGACAAAGGCGTCCGGTGAGCGGCCCTGGGAGATCGATATCTTCTCACCCTGGCGGCAGAGATATCCCTGCGGAGAGATCGTCACCTCCTTGCGGGTCACCACTTTTCCGCTGCGGGCATCAAGAGCACAATAGTAGACGCCCTGCCTTGGAAAGAGTCCGGCACAGCAATAGAGCAGCCGCCCCTCTACAAGGACACTCGAGCGCACCGGCCAGACCGAGACGACCCGGCCGTTGCCGGGAACCCGCCTCTGTCTCGGAGCCAGGCGGCTTCGCCACTTCAGCTTCCCGGTGCCCGCATCCAGGCAATAGACGTGTCCATCATCGGATCCGAAATAGAGCTTTCCCTCCGCGTAGCTGGGAGCCAGGCGCACAGGCCCTTCTGTGAAAAAGCTCCAGCGCTCCCGTCCACTCTCCGCATCGATACAGTAGACCTTGTCATCGGCGGAAGAACCGAAATAGATATTCCCCTCGCCGGCGACGAGGTGAAAGGCCCGGTCATAGGTGACCCTCGCCTTCAGCTGCGCCTTGTTGTTCCAGAAGTCCTGCTTCGCCGGAGGCGGCCAGGCCGGCCGCGGCTCCCGCCGGGCCTTGTACTGCCAGGATTGCGCCAGCGGAAGCTCCAGGCTCTCAGGGGTAATACCGCTTCGCTCATTGTCATGCAGGTAGGTCGGCCACCCTGCCACAGAGGGTGCATCCTCCTCGATACCGGGAAAGAGCTTACGCTTCCGCTCAAATCCCTCCTTGAGCTTCCCGGCTCCCAGCGCGCTTGAATAGAGCGACACCTCCTGGATACTGCCGGCGAGGGGATAGAGCTCATCATTGTCCTGGTAGGCGCCCAGCACAAAGACCCCCTTCCCCGGATAATTAATCGCCCCGGACTGCTCCAGCGAGGTCGCCACCAGCTTCCCATCGACATAGAGCTTCTGGGCTGCCCCATCATAGGTGCCGGCAACATGGTACCAGTAGCCCGGAACAAAATCGGTCGGCGCCTTCAGATAGGTCAGCTTGCCATCTCCATCATCGCTTCCTGCGCTGGAGAGGCAGAAAAAGAAGCGGCTGCCGTTGGTGCCCAGGCACCAGCCCTTTTCAAAATTGCCGTTATCCTGGAGGGCAGAAAGTATTCCACCCCACTCGCGGACCTCGCGCACCAGGACCCAGGCGCTCACCGTGATGGACTTCGCGGGCAGAAAACCTGCATCAATTCGCTCCGCCAGCAGCACCTTGCTCTTTTCTCCACCGAAAGCCAGGGCACCGGGCTTTTCCTTGGAGATGGCAACCTTGCCGTAGATCCTGCCGGTGAGCTTTCCCTCGCTCGGCCGCAGACGGGTACCACGAACGTGCTTGCGATCCAGGGTCCACTGCGCCAGGGGCGAGACCTCTTCCCCGGCCTCGCAGGGAGCTGGAAAAATCAGTGCCGCCAGGAGGCAGGCTGCTGAAGCACTCAGGATGTGACGCATAAGTTTACTCTCCTCCTTGCCCCCAAAATAGCCCTGCTGGAGAACTTTAGCGACCCAGATCTGTTTTCTTTCTGAATGCAGGGGAGAAAGCAGGAAGGCTCCGGGCGGAGAGCGGGGAGATCAGGAATCCTCATCTCCAGGTGCCTCAGCTTGAGCCGCAATCCGTACACAGTTCTTCCCGGCACGCTTGGCATCGAGGCACATCTGGTCGGCAAGCGCCAGCAGCTCCTCGGCCTCTTCACTGCTCTCGGGAAAAGTGGCCCCTCCTATGCTGAGGGTAGGATTGCCGAGCTCGTTATCACCAGGAATCTCAACCCCGGCCACAGCCAGGCGAATTCTCTCCCCGGTCCTCTCGGTATCAGCCCCCCCTGTTTCGGGAAGCAGGATGGCAAACTCATCCCCCCCGAAACGGCAGACCACATCGGCCTGGCGGGTGGTGTCCATCAGCATCCGGCCGACCTTGCGCAAGACCGAATCGCCCTCCATGTGGCCGCAGAGATCATTGACCTGTTTGAAATTATCCAGGTCGATGATCAGGACGCTGAGGGGATGGGAATACCTGCGAGCCCTGGCAAGCTCTTCGGCGAGTCTCTCATTAAAATACCTGCGGCTGTAGACTCCCGTAACCTCGTCGACATTGACGAAGCTGAGGATGCTCTCAAACTCCGGGCGCGCCACCAGCCGAACTCCCTGCAGGAGCTTTTCCACCGAGAAGAGGTAATCGAGGGCGGCAACCCGGAATCCGACCTCACGGCCGAGTGCCTGTGCGAGCTCTCTCTTGTGGCCGGTTATCTGGCCCCAGATCCGTTCAGCTTCCTCGCGGGAGAAGCGGCGGTAGGTCAGCTGGTAGAGCAGCTCCACGTAGAGATCGTCATCGGAGCACGACAGCTGCGAGATGATCCGCTGAAGCGCCTGTGGAGAATCCAGGTGCCTGTCCTGGCCCAGGATCTCGACCAGGTCAATTCCCTGCGCCTCCAGTTCTCTAAGCTCTTTTGAGAGAGACATGGAAGACATAATAAGCTCCCAATGCCGTCTTTTGAAGTGCGCCGAAAGAAGGCGTCCTAACAGAAGGCTAACGGGGAAGCATAAAAAAACAGCCGGCGTTACCGCCGGCTGCTAACCCAATTCCCTTCCGGGACACTTCACCCCAATTACGAGTCCGTCTGCCTCTGCCTCAAAGATCTGCCAGGTGATCCAGCACATCTGCCACAGGGTATGGCTTTTCAAAGCAGGCGACGGGCCCCTCGTAATCAATCTTCTCACTGCAGGTCTCTGCGTCCTCTCCAAGAACCATCAGGGGAAGGGAGATTCCCCGGCCGGAGAGGTAAGAGAAGAACTCGGTACTTTCTTCGTTAATCGTTTCGCTGTGCATGACCAGCAGGTTCATCATGCGGGTCGACAAAACCGTCTTGCCGATATCCTTGTTGAGGGCGATCTCGAGCTCAAACCGGTGGTTGTCAAAAAGGTTCCTCAACTCAAAGCTGTTTTCCTTGGTCTCTCCAAGGATCAATATTCTGCCCCGGTCCATCTTGCACCTCAGGATTTTCTGTCTTTTCTGGATTTGCCAACCCGGTTCAGCAGGTTGGCCCTGCGAAAGGCCATTTATGCCTCCCGTGCTCAGGTCCCAATGTATCGACCGGAAGCCAGTCGGTCTTCACAACTTTTGCGTAGAGGTGTTTTCAGATACCTGAGGGGCAAATCAGCGGAAGATATCAGGACCTTGAAAATGCCGAAGCAGGTATTCAGGCGGCCCGGTCACAGCCGAGCAAACGCATCAGCTGGACCATCATCGAGCGCAGCTCTACGCGACTGACAATCCGGTCGACAAAGCCATGCTCGAGCTGGAATTCAGAGCTCTGGAAATCATCGGGGATCTCCGACTTGATGGTCTCCTTGATGACATTCGGCCCTGCAAAGCCGATCAGCGCCTCGGGCTCAGCAAGGATGACATCGCCAAGAGCCGCAAAGCTCGCCATACACCCTCCCATGGTGGGATTGGTCAGCACAGAGATAAACAGCCCCCCGGCACGGTCCAGCTCCGCAAGGGCGACACTGGTCTTGGCCATCTGCATCAGGGAAAGGATCCCTTCGTCCATGCGGGCCCCTCCTCCCGAGCCGCTGACAAAGATGAAGGGAACGGACCTCTCCCTGGCCAGGTCGATGCCAAGGCGGATCTTTTCACCCACCACTGAGCCCATGCTCCCACGAAGGAAACGTGAATCGCTCACCCCGAAAACTACCGAGATCCCGTCCATCGTCCCCGTCCCGACTACGCAGGCATCGGAAAGACTGGTATGTTCCTGCGCCCCTCGAAGCCTCTCCTCGTAGGAGCGCTTGGCTACAAACCCAAGGGGGTCGAGAGGGTAGAGATCGGTGAATTCTTCGGCAAAAGATTTCTCATCGAGCAGGAACTCGATGCGCTGTGCGCTGGATATCTCGTAATGAAAATTGCACTCGGGACAGACATTCTGCATTTCCTCGAACTTGGGCTTGTAGACCAGCTTGTTACAGGATGTGCACTGCATCCAGAGATCCGGCATCTCCTTGCGCTTGCGATTGCTGGCTGGTTTTTTCCCAGATTCTTTTGCCATATTCAGCTACCTGCCAATCCTATGAGTTCCCGGGTGGCTGCCGCCGGGTCAGCTGCGCCGAAAATAGCGCTTCCAGCGACAAAAACATCTGCTCCTGCCTCACGGCATGCCCCGATGGTGCCCCGGTCCACCCCTCCATCAACCTCTATATTTAATTTCTTTTCCCGCGAGAGCTTTCCCTCTTCCTGCCGAAGGAGCCTGACCTTATCCAGGTTGTCAGCCAGGAAGGCCTGCCCCCCAAAACCGGGATTGACCGTCATCACCACCACCATGTCCAGGCCGGGAAGGAATTCAAGCACCTCATCGGCGGGAGTTGATGGGTTCACCGCAATACCCTTACCAACCCCCCGCTCTTCAAGCAGCTTCAGCATCCCGGCCTTGTCGCCATTGGCCTCGATATGAAAGCTGATGTGGTCAGCACCGGCCTTGATAAAGGCCTCGAGGTAATCTTCCGGGTCAGTAATCATCAGGTGAACATCGAGAGGAAGCGTTGTTGTACGCCGGAGAGCCTCGACGACAACGGGCCCCATTGTCAGGTTCGGGACAAAATGCCCATCCATGACATCGATGTGAACCTGTCCGGCGCCGGCATCCTCTACAACCTTTACCTGCTCAGCCAGGCTGGAGAAATCAGCTGAAAGAATTGAGGGGGCGATTCTGGGGGTCATAACGACGAAGTGTAGATGCACCGGGGATAACTCGCAAGATTCAGACGAAAAAAAACGAGGCGACCCTGGCGGGTCGCCTCGAGACGACTGAGAGATTGGACGAGTCTGGGCCTCCTCCCTGGGCCCACAGAAACGGGTTAACTCTGCAACCCGCCAGGCGTGATCAGCGCCTGCGGCCGGCGGAACCGGAGCCGGAATCGATCGGGTTACTCGAAGCGTTGGCTGCCGCAGCGCCGTTGAAGCGAATAATGCCTGACTGGTCGACAAAGAAATGCCGGTCACCATCATTGCCCGAGCTGACGGGGCTGGCGGCACAGGTCCAGCTGCCATTGGTCATGCGGTAGGTAAAGGAATAACCGGACTTCTGGCCGGCACCCAGGACGCTGTCAATATAGCCCTCATCATTGAGGTCGCCGAGGTCACCAGCGTAGTTCTGGAAACGGGTGCGATACTGCTCGTTCACGGTCGTGAGCGTCCTCAGCGAGCTGATCGCTGACGCCTCGTTGCCGGCCTTGCGGGCATTCAACAGGCTGGGGATCGCGATAGCCGCGATGATGGCGATAATCGCAACAACAATCATAAGCTCGATAAGGGTGAACCCTTCTTCTCTGCGCATATTCTTCATTTTCTTCCTTCTCCTCTAAAGACTCCGAATAACCCGTCGAATCTACTTTGTCGACGAACAAAAAACTGAAACTGTTTCGCCCTGCCCCAGGGCGCCGCCAGACCATCTGGCTTCTGCTTTCAACAAAGGCAAGGAGGGTGCCGAACCCGCCGAGAATCTCAAAGTTCTTCGCAAGTGTCGAAAGCACAAACGTATAGGGACCCTGGTGACGGTTCATCAAGAGGAAGCGACAGCCAATTTTTGTCACCACCAACCGCCAAATAACGACGCTATCGCCACTCAGTGGCAAAAATAGAAACCCCGGGGGATCCGTTGACCCCTGCCGAACACTTCCCTACACTCTGAAACCTCAGTCCTGAAGCCGGTACAGGCACCGGCCCTGGAAGCAGCCTGGAAATTAAACGAGAACTGCCGTGGTGGTCGCGAACAGGAAGATCTGGAAGCTGAAAGAATTTGACGAGAGCCAGAGTGCCCGTCTCGCGGAGGAGGCCGCCTGCTCCCTGCAGGTTTCTGCCCTTCTTCTCAGCAGGGGAATCCAGGAAGGCGAACAGGCCCGAAGGTTCCTCCAGCCCAAGCTCATGCATCTTCTTGAACCTGAGCTGCTGCCGGATATCGACAAGGCCGCCGAGAGAATCAACAAGGCGATCGGCAGCGACGAGAAGATCTGTATTTTCGGCGATTACGATGTAGACGGCGTCTCCTCGACCTGCCTGCTGCTCAACTTCTTCCAGCTCGTTGAGAAAAAGGTGGCCTACCGCCTGCCCAACAGGTTCAAGGGCGGCTACGGGCTGAACCTGGATGTAATCAGGGAGCTCTCTGAGGATGGCATCACCCTGTTGATCACCGTCGATAACGGGTCCTCCTCGAAAGAAGAGATTGACCTTGCAGCACAGCTGGGAATGGACGTGGTCGTTTGCGACCATCACCAGCCCTCCGGTGACCTGCCCTCCCCTGTTGCCCATATCAATCCCTGGCTCAGCGACAGCGACAAGATCTTCAAGAGCCTCGCCGGGGTGGGCGTCACCTACAAGCTCGTCTGGGCCCTCTGCCGCCATTTCTCGAAGGAAAAAAAGCTGAGCGAGCAGTTCCGTGATTTCATGGTCGAATGCCTTGGCCTGGCTGCGCTTGGAACCATCGCTGATGTGGTTCCCCTGCTTGAAGAGAACAGGATCCTGGCCAGGTTCGGGTTGCGCGAGCTGGAGAGATCCAGGCGCCCCGGAATCCGGAAGCTCGTCGACGTCGCACAGCAGCGCTCAGGCGGCGGAGCACTTACCACAGAGGATGTCGGCTTCGGGATCGGCCCCCGCATCAACGCGGTAGGCAGGTTGAGCGACCCCGGCTACGCCCTGGAGCTCCTTATCGCAGAGAACAGGGAAAAGGCAGAAGAGCTCTTCGGCGTGCTCGAAAAGGAAAACAACAAGCGCCGCAAAATCGGAACGGAGATTTTCGAAGACGTCTGCCGGCGTATCGAAGAGGAGTATGACCCCGAAACAGGGAAAATGATTGTCCTGGGTGATCCCTCCTGGCACCCGGGAGTCCTCGGGATCGTGGCCTCACGGATTGTTGAAAAATATTACAGGCCTGTTTTCCTTTTTGCGATCAAGGACGGTATTGCCCGGGGCTCGGCAAGATCCATCAAGGGGGTCCATCTTTTCAACACCCTGATCCGTTGTGAAGAGCTCTTTGAACGTGTCGGTGGCCATGAGATGGCGGCAGGAGGCACGCTTCAGGCAGAGCGTATTGACGAGCTGCGCAGCGAGCTCAATAAGCTCATCGAGCTCGACCCGGGTGAGATGATTCCGGAGATCGAATTCGATTGCAGCCTCGAGCTGAAAGATATCAATGACTCCTTCCTTGCCGAGATCTCCCGGCTCGAGCCCTTTGGCTCAGAAAACTCAGAGCCCCTCTTCGCCACCATGAACACCGAGGTGGTTGGCAACCCCAAGCTGATGGGCAAAGATGGGCGGCATATATCCTTCCACGTACGGCAACGTGAGGGAGAGCCCGCCTACAGGGCCGTGGCCTTCAACATGGGGCACCTCGGCCGCGAAATCACCAGGGGGACCTCCATCTCACTTCTCTACCATTTGCGCACCAACGTATGGAGAGGGAATAGAAACATCGAGCTCCTGGTAAAGGATCTTCGCCTGGATTCCTGAGCGGGCGCTGCCCCTGGAAGAAATAAAAAAGGGAGCGCCGATTCCGGCACTCCCCTTTCTGATCGAATCATTGAAGCCGTCGCTCACCTGAGCTTTTCTTCGATGATCGACTTAAAATCATCCGGAATAACGGTCTTCTTCTCAGAGTAGAGATTGCGGGCCACCTCCATATTGCCCTCGTCTGCATGGGACCAGGCAATATAGAACCAGGCCAGTCCCTCCGGAACGTTCCCTCCCTTGCTGAGAGCCAGCTCGAACTGCGTTCTCGCCGCTGCACCATCTCCCTTGAAAAGGAGTGCCAGGGCCAGGTTGAACCGGGCCTGGCCGGAGTCCTCCTGTTCCAGGACCTTCTCGGTAACGGTCCGGGCCCGGTCCAGTTCGTCTCTCTGGATCAGCACGGCGCCGAGATTGAGCTGGGCGGAGATGTTTTCCGGATCCTGTGCAATGGTTGCCTCCAGCAGCTGGAGGATCTCATCGGAGTGAGCCTCCGGGTTCATATCATTCAGCAACATCGAAAGCCGCAAAGAGGCCTCGGCGTTTTTCTCATCCAGAGACAGGGCCTTGCGGTAGTCCGCCTCGGCAGCCTTCGCAAGACTTGAGAGCTCCTCAGCCGGAGCCGCCTCCTCAGAGCGTTTCCGCCAGTCGGTCTCCTTCTCCTGGGCCGATTCAAGGGCAATCAGGGATTCCCTCAGGACACCTCCCTCGGTCTTCGCAAAGCCCTCGATCTTGAAGCTGCCGGAGACGTCCTCACCCAGCAGGGCTTGTCCCCTGTAGAGACCAACCCGCAGGGTCAATTCATCTTCGGCCGCATCGGGTAGAACCCACTCGTACTCGCCGGACTGGTCCTGCGCCTCGGGCGCACCTTCCTGGAGAAGCTCCCAGGCGCCTGAATCGCCGACGCGGTATTCGATGCGCACCAGCAGATCCTTCGTGTCAGCGAGAACAGCCGGCTGAAGAGTCCATGCGATCTTCTGCTTGTCGAAGGCCTGGAAGACTCCGCCCCGCGTCATGGTGTCCAGCCGGACAGGGCTCTTGAGCCTCCTGGGGCTGAGCAAACCATAGCCGGGATTGCCAAGAGCGTCCCTTGCCAGCACTCGCACCTCTAGCTCCGCCAGGTCAGCGGGGACGTTAAAGTTAACCCCATCCTCTGCAAGGGCAAGGTCTTCGAGACGGGCCAGCTCGGCCCACTCCCCATCCTCATTGCCCGCCCGCCCCTCGATGAGGAGAGGACCGGCGCAATCGGAAGGATCCAGCTGGACCTTGAGCACTGCAGGCAGGCCCGCAACCCAGTCACTGCCGGGTTCACCAATGGCCACCAGGGGAGGAGTGTTGTCGAGCTGAAAGGAACCGATACTCTCGCTGGCAACACCGGGAGCCGCGGCAACATTGCCAAGGCTGTCGGTGGCGGCCAGGTAGAGATCGTACTTCTTCTCGTTTTCCTCTCCCAGGTCCAGGCTGACGGTGAATTTCTCTCCGGCAGCCTCCACCTGGACCCTGGAGGAATCCAGGGCATTCCAGAACTCCTCGCCTTCGGCGCGTAGAAAGGCCTGGACGTCCTCGGGTGCAGAGCAGCCTTCATCCACCAGCTCGACCTCCAGGCTGAAAAGCCCGCCCGCCACCGCCGGGAACTGCTCACAGGCAACCCGGGGAGCGCTCGCATCGATACCGAAGGGATGGCTGTCAAACTCAAGGTTTTCTTCCTCGACGGCCTCCCCCGAAGGAGCCGGGGCAGTCAGTACAAGCCGAAGACGGCAATCGGCAAGGGTCTCCTCAGGAGCCATCCACTTCAGGTTTCCTGCACCGGCAGTGGTATCTCCGACAGTCTCCCACTCATCACTGGCCGGGGAGTAAAACTCGAGAATCACCTCTGCATCGGCATCAACGACCTGGTCAGCCGGCTCTGCACGAAGTTGCCAGGCAACCTCGACCTCGTCTCCGGCAAGAATGCATTCCACTTCAGGAGAGAGGAACTGGATGGCCGGCGGCAATTCAATAACAACCTCAGGCTCTTCAACCTCAGGCTCAGGCTCAGGAGCGGGCTCTTCGGCCGGAGGCGAAACCTCGGCAACCACGGGCTCGGGAGTCTCCTCGGGAGGCGCCAGGTCCGGCGAATCCAGTGAAGAAACCACCTCGCCGTTTTCGCTCTGCAGGATGAGCGTATCGGTGCCGGTCAGGCCGGTCAGGTCTGTGACCTTTGCCCTTACCTGCACCTCGGTATCCACGCCCTGGGGGAAAAACCAGGGGAAGCTCTGCTCTCCGTTGGTGGCAACCCGGGTAGTGAGCGGGGCCCATTTCTGCCCGCCATCGATACTCCATTCAACCTCGAGCGGACTCTTGCCCAGCTGCTGCTCGCTTACATTCAAGCTCAGGCTGAGCCGCGATTTTCCACTGAAGAAGAAGGTCTTGCCGGCCCCGGTCCACTTCACCACCGGTGCGGTCTTGTCGACACAGAACCAGAGCTGTGGCGGCTCGCCTCCCTGCGGACTGAGGAACTCACGATCTCCCTCCATGACCACCGAGATCCTGAAGCCGTAATTTCCCTCTCCCGAGGTTTCGTAGCTGATCGGCAGAGCATCCGAGGTGCTCACCTCTGACCAGGTCCCGACCACCGGGTCCTGCAGCCACAGCTTGTAGCTGGTGACCTCCTTGAGATTCACCATGCCCGGATCAAAAGAGGGCTGAATACTCACCTGCTCACTGCTTGAGTAAAAATAATCGGCGGGAGCAGAGATCCTGCCAATAACGAGCGGCAGAACCGCCCCAGCTTTTCGTGCCCGTGCACCAAGCGCCCCTGAAGGTTTTGGACTGACCTGGCATGACGAAACCGCGACAAGTACAAGCAACGAGACAGTGCCTGTAAGTGCACTTACAGAACGAGCTTTCATTACAAAGCCCTCCTCTTGATAACCGTGGTCCTAAAGACCGGACTCTTCACTTCCGGACTTCTAAATACTTCTTCACTTCCAAGGCCCGACAGAGAGGGATCCGCCGTACCTGCACCTGAAAAACCCGGGCCTCCATCTCACCACCAGAGCGGGATCTGAAAGACCTAAGTCCCCCAAGGCGCCGGAATTCTAACTAATTTTATCGGCCCTGTCGTTAACAAAACTGACAGCCCTGGAGAAGATTGAAAAACCGTCTCCGGCGCTCGATAAGGCCTCCAGGGAGCTTTCTCCGGCCCCAGGGGGGTTCCTGGTCCAGGAAGGAGCCTGCAATCGGTGAACAAATCTTTCAGGGTGGGGCATCAAACCGAGAACATTCCCCTTTTCATTGCAGATGCCTGCAATATCCATGATCGAGCCATTGGGATTGTCCGGATAAGCCCCAGCTGCTGCTTTCGGTTCAGAATCCCCCTCCCCCTCACTGCTGCGATAGGTCAGGGCGACCTGGCCGTTTTCCAGCAGTCTCTGGGCGAGCTCCTTGTCGCGCAGGACAAAACGCCCTTCGCGATGCGCAACAGGCGCCTGCAGGTAGCTCTCACCGTTCTCCCCCGAACCATCGAGGAAGGGGCAGTTGTCGGTCTCTACCTTCAGGTGAACCCAGCGATCTTCAAATTTACCCGAAACATTCTCGATCAATGACGCCGCCTTCTCGCCTTCCCAGCCGGGAAGAATCCCCAGGCGCACCAGGACCTGGAAGCCATTGCAGATGCCGATCACCAGCTTCCCCTGGTCAACAAAATCGTGGAGGTCCCCGGCCAGGCGGGTACGCAGCTGGTTGGCGAGGACCGTTCCCGCCCCCAGGTCATCTCCGTAGGAGAAGCCACCGGGGATGGCGAGGATGTCATAATCCCCCAGGCCCTGGTCACCGGCAAGCAGGCTGCCTATGTGCAGGGTGGTGACCTCGGCGCCGGCGAGGGCGAAGGCGTGAGCCGTCTCTTCGTCACAGTTCACTCCGGCCGTTCGCAATACGAGAACTTTAGCCATCCTTATCAACTCCAGTCCAACAACTCACACGGCATCGAAAATCAGCGGGTTCTTCCAGGCGGACTTCAATTCAGCCAGCGGCTCGGAGAGGACAACCGCTCCATCCCGGCCCAGCACCTCGAGAACATCCGCCTGGCTTGTCTCGCCCACCTGGGCAACGGGAAGCCCATCGAAACAGGCCAGGAAGGCATCCAGCTCCTCCGGGGCAACCTCGACAAGGTAACGGCAATTAGACTCCGAGAACAGCAGCTCGCTATCTTCACTGGCCTCTCCAGGAACATTCTCAAGCCGGATCACAGCACCCAGGCCCCCACTGAATGACATCTCGGCTGCAGCAACTGCAAGTCCTCCCTCGCACAGGTCGTGGCAACTGCGAACGAGCCGTGACTGGATCGCCTGGTGCATTGAGCGGTGAATATCTGCCGCCTCCGGCGGCAGGAGCGGAACCTCACCACCGCAACCGGTAAACTTCGCGTAGTGGCTGCCTCCCAGCTCAGAACGGGTAGCTCCTACCAGCACCAGGCAGTTGCCCGGCGACTTGAGATCCATGGTTACCGAGCAGGAAATGTCCTCTACCACGGCCAGTGAGGAGATCAGCAGGCTCGGGGGAATGGAGAGCGTCCCAGACCCTGTACGAAACTCGTTGTTGAGGCTGTCCTTGCCGGAGACAAAGGGCGTGCCGAGAGCCATTGCTGCATCGTAGCACCCCCTGGAGGCCTCAACGAGCGATCCGAGGGTCTCCGGGCGATCAGTGTTGCCCCAGCAGAAGTTATCCAGGATCGCTGTGCGCTCCGGGTTCCCACCGCAGGCAACAATATTGCGAACCGCCTCATCAATGGCTGAAACAGCCATGCGATAGGGATCGATGTCACCGTAGCAGGGGTTCATGCCGCAACCGACTGCAATTCCACGCAGCGAGTCGTAGCGTGGCGTAAAGACAACCCCATCGCCTGGCCCATCGGAGTCAAGACCCTGCAGCGGCTTGATGATGCTGCGGCCCTGGACCTCGTGGTCGTACTGGCGAATAACCCATTCCTTGGAGGCGACATTCGGAGAGGAGAGGATCTGCCGGAGGAGTTCCCCCGGGCTCGCTTCCACGGAGCCAGGCTCGGTGGCCTCCTGCGGCTTCTGGAAAACCGAAGTCATGTGAGCCGCCGGGCGGCCATTGTGAAGAAAATCGACATCGAGGTCACAGACCTGGTCTTCACCGTAAAACAACTCGAGCTTGCCGTTGCCGGTGAACTCGCCGATATCGGTGCACTCCACCCCCTCTGACTCTGCCAGGGCTTCAAACTCAGCGTATTTTTCGGGGTCGACGGCAAAGACCATGCGCTCCTGGGCCTCTGAAATCCAGATCTCCCAGTAGCTCAGGCCTTCGTACTTCAGCGGCACCTTTTTCAGATCAACCCGCGCCCCGGTCTCTTCCCCCATCTCTCCGACGGCACTGGAAAAGCCACCCGCTCCGCAATCGGTAACCGACCGGTACAGGCCAAGGTCCCTGGCCTTGATGAGGACATCGAGGAACTTCTTCTCGGTGATCGCATTGCCGATCTGGACAGCACCACTGGAAACCGTTTCGGATTCTTCGGTCAGCTCAACAGAAGAGAAGGTCGCGCCATGAATCCCATCGCGGCCGGTACGCCCACCAAGAGCCACCACCCGGTCCCCCGGGTTGACCACCTTGTCGACCATGCTCCTGGGGATCAAGCCAACGGAGCCGCAATAAACCTGTGGGTTGCCGATATATCTTTCATCAAAGTAGAGGGCTCCGCTGGCAGTAGGTATTCCCATGCGGTTGCCGTAATCGCGAACGCCGGAAACCACTCCCCTGAGGACCCTGAGTGGGTGAAGTGCTCCAGGGGGAAGGTCCTCAGCAGGAAGATCCGGCGGCCCGAAACAGAACACATCGGTGTTGACGATCGGCTTGGCCCCAAGCCCTGTACCAAGGGTGTCCCTCAGGACTCCCCCGATTCCCGTACCGGCACCACCGTAGGGCTCAATAGCAGAAGGATGGTTATGGGTTTCGACCTTGAAGGAGATGCCGTACTCGTCATCGAAGGCCACGACCCCTGCATTGTCTTTAAAGACCGACAGGCAGAAAGGAGTCTCCTCCTTCTCCATCAATTCTTTCGTCGCACGGGCAATCGTGTCCTTGAGCAGGTTCTCGAAAACGACCTTCTCTCCACCAGGCCCCTCATGCTCAATCCGGGCGGTCAGGGTCTTATGGCAGCAATGCTCGCTCCAGGTCTGCGCCAGGGTCTCCAGCTCAATATCTGTAGCTGAACGCCCCGCGGCGGCAAAATGGTCCCGGATCGTACGCATCTCATCGAGATTCAAAGACAGCTGGCCCTCGACACTCAGCGCCACCAGCGCATCGTCATCAAGCCCTGCGAGCTCAACCTCTCCAAGAGAGAACTCATAGGGAGCCGCCACTGTAAAGGGAGAGGGAATCCCATCCCCTATCCAGAAGACGTCCTCGATTGCCGGGTTGGAGAGCACTTTCTCGCCAACGAGACAACGTTGCTGGTCAGAAAGGGAAATCGAAAAACGCACCCTGAGAGCCAACCGGACGGTCAAGCCGCCCATTCCAAGGTCATCGAGCCCCTTCAGCAGGGACTCCTCGACAGGCTCCATAACCCCGGTCTTTTTCCTCACCGTGGCAATCTGCCCCGCCCCCTCCTGGCCTGGCTCGGGAATCTCCTGCCCGTCGCCAAGGTCCCGCAGCTCACAATCCTGGGTAACCGGGTCGCTGAGAAGATGCTCAGCAGCGAGGGCGACCTTCTCCTGGTCGAGATCTTCCCCCCGGAGGTAAAACAGTGAGCTGACCTTGATCCCCGCATCGCGGACATCCAGCAGGTCAGCCAGCTGCCCCTGCAATTCAACGGCACGGGGATCAGCCCCACAGGCTTCTCTCCAATGGACCTCGACTTCCCAGGTTCGCAGGCTACTCATCCGGTTCTCCTCTGGTATCGTACGGCGGAATTATAACCTTGCCGCTACGTCAATAAAACCCCCCGGCTCCCTGCATATTCAAAGACTCCAATGTGCTTGCTTTTCACCCCGGGCATACTAGAATGCGTTTTATGGGGCAGGCGAAACCGGGGTGGCCGTATTCAGGCCCAGAGGAACAACAGCCCAATGGCTAAATCATCAAGCAGTCAAAGACTCGATTTCGAAGCTCCGATTATTGAACTCGAGAAAAAAATCGAGGAGCTCCGCACATTTGCCGAATCGACCGAGGTCGATCTCTCGGGCCAGATAGAAAAGCTCGTCAAAAAATGCGACGAGAAAAAACGGGCGATCTTCAACAGCCTGACTCCCTGGCAGAAGATTCAGCTGGCGCGACCCCCCCAGCGGCCGCTGACCACGGATATCGTCAAGGCCATCGTGGCTGATTTCATCGAGCTCTATGGCGACAAGTCATTCAGAGACGACCCTGCAATCCTCTGCGGGCTGGGACGTATTGATGACCAGAGAGTTCTCCTGGTTGGCCATCGCAAAGGAAAAGACACCGCCGAGAAGGTTGCCTGTCATTTCGGCAGCCCGCATCCGGAAGGCTATAAAAAAGCCATGCTCAAGATGAAGCTGGCCGACAAGTTCGGAGTGCCGATCGTCACCTTCATCAACACCCCCGGGGCCTACCCGGGGATCGGAGCCGAGGAGAGAGGCCAGGCTTTCGTTATCGCCCGCAACCTAATGGATATGGCAGCCTTGAGGGTTCCGGTTATTTGCGTTGTCATTGGAGAAGGCGGAAGCGGCGGGGCGCTCGGGATCGGAGTGGGTAACCGCATCATGATGATGGAGCACTCCTATTACTCTGTCATTTCGCCCGAAGGCTGTGCTGCAATTCTGTGGAAAAGCGCAGAATACAAGGAAACGGCGGCCAAGATACTCAAGCTCACTGCAGGGGATCTGGAATCCTTTGGAATCATCGACGAGATCATCCCGGAGCCTCTCGGTGGAGCCCACCGTGATCCAAGCCTGGTCTACGAAAGGCTCAAGGAATCCATCCTGAAACACATCAGGGAGCTGAGCAAGCTCAGTGGAGAAGAACTCATCAAGGATCGCTACGATAAGTTCTGTAAAATGGGAGAGTTCGAAAAACGCCTGCAGGAAACTGTCGGCAGCTGAACCGCCCGCGACCCCTTTGACCCAGATTTAAGTCTCACGGAAGTTGAAAAGGGGGCAAGCTTCGTTTTAACTTGACCATAGGTGATCAGAATTCTGCCTGGTCTGCCTGTCGGCCAGATCCCAACCAGGGGTTCCAGGTCATACTCTCAGAAACAAACCGGTTTTATTGAGGATCTTTAAAATGGGCTCTATTCGTCCAACTAATGGCAGCCGCTCACCGCTGTTCTCTGCCCAACCGAAGCATCGAGGAAACTTGTCGTTTTTCTCTCTGATCATGCTGGTCCTGCTCGCACTGCTGGTAGGGATGCCCCTCACCGGATGCGGAGGGGGCTCAGACGAGGAAGAGGTCAGCTCCAGATCCTCCAGCAAGAAAAAGAAGAAGAAGCGCCCACGCAAGGCTGTAAAAGAAGAAGAAGAAGAAGAAGAAGAAGAAGAAGAAGAAGAAGAAGAAGAGGAGGAGGAAGAAGAAGAAGAAGAAGAAGAAGAAGAGAAGCCCAAGCTCGGCTCCTCAGTACTCCAGGCCCAGAAAGAAGCCCTCGCATTAAAGAAAGAATGTGAAAAGAAGGGACTCGACAGTAAATACGAGGATGACTTCACCAGTGCCGCGAAAAAAGTCGCAAAGGCCGAGAGCTACCTCAGTAAATCAAACGATGAGAAAAAAGCCCGGTACTCCTACAAGCGAGCCATTACCGAGTTCAAAGACCTCCTTTCCAGCGCTGAAGAGGTTGCCAAGAAGAGCGCAGTGGTACAGAAAGCCCAGGAGCTCGCCGAGGCTGCCAAGCAGAAGGCTGACAAGCTAGAAGCCAAGGTCAATGCCCCTGAAGAATACGAGGAGGCTCTTGAGGCCTACAACGATGCTCTTGCAGGCATCAAGGAGGCCTCTTCATCGAGCCTGAGATCTGCGGAGAATAATTTTGCTGCGGCCAGCTCCGGGTTTGAAGATGCCGCCATTATCGCCAAGGACAATAAGCGGTACCGAATCCTGGCGGAGAAGCAGAAGGAGAGAATGGCCGGGTACAAGGCCAAGGCGCTGAAAAACGGAGCCGATGTAAAAGCACTGGGACGCTGGCAACAGGCTGAGAGCCTTGAACTCGAAGCAGATTCTGCATTCGAGAGCGGCGAGTTCCAGGAAGCCTCCGGCCAGTACAGCCAGGCATCCCGCAGCTACACCGATGCACTGAAATCAGTCCTGGATGAGGCGGAATTCGCAGCCGAGCTGGCAAAGCTGAAAGAAGAGCAGAAAGCAGCCGATGCGGAGTTCAGCCGCCGGCGTAAAGAAGAGCTGGAGATTGCCAGCCGCGCAGCGGCCGCCGGACGGCAGAAAATACCTCCTCCTCCGCCCCCGGGGACAGCCGCTCCCCCACCGGGTACTCCGCAGCCGCCCGGAGTCGGATCCCCGGTAGCAGCCGGAACGACCACCCTGCTCCCGACCTGCGTAGCGGGCACCGACCTCACTCTTTTTCCCCAGGAGCTTGATGAAGAAGACGAGGCCTTCCTCATCGAAAATATTCACGAGCTTTCAAAGAGGGCTAACTATGACCCTGAAACCGGGGGGATTATCCTCGATTACAGCAATGGGCAGGAGCTCCAGAAGGAGGTCATCCGTGGAAAGACACCTAAAAACCATGTGGGCTTTGTTGATCCGCAAATGCTGCTGGGCGGCGCTGACATTCCCGATGAGGCCCAGATCTCCATGGATGGAAACACCTCCGGCATGGTGTTCTTCCCGGTCCCCTTCAGATACAAGGTGCGCATGTCATGGGCCTTCAATATCCTCACGATGAGTGGGGACGGCGACTGGGGGGCCATCGTCAGCTACAACACCAAGACCAACGTCCGCTGGCGTACCAACTTTCTTGATATTGGCTTCATCAAGGGATCCTCACCCCCGAAATGGCAGAAGATGCCCGGCAAGCCCGGCTCAAACGCCAACAACTGGCACACCAAGTTACGCCCCGTGAACTGGATCGTCGAAATTGACATGGACCAGGCAGGTGGTGGCGGTGAGATTCGAGCCACCTATGATTCCGGTGGAACGGAAGAGGCCCTTAACAGGATCAAGGCCAAGAAAATGACCGAGACCGGCCTGGTGGGCTTCCAGTGGAAGAAGGTCAAGTTCCGTATTCGCAAACTGGTCATCTGCGGTTTCCTCGACAAGCAGGAAGCAGTCCGCCTGCTTCGTAAAAAACTGGGCGTCAAGAAAGAGGCCCCCTCGAAAAAGAAACCGGAAAAGGAACCCGAACCGGACCCCACTGCCCCTGCGGATGAGGGTGAGGGTGAGGACAAGAAGAAGGTTAAAAAGAAGAAGGTTGAAGACGACGACTTCGACTTCTGAAAATCCGGACACCGAAACATTGGCGACAGAAGCAAAGGGCGAGTCACTTGGACCCTGAGACAAGCCAACCGGAACGCACCGTTCTCTACGAAGAACACAGGCGCCTGGGAGCCATGCTGATTGATTTCCATGGCTGGGAGATGCCGGTGCGCTACACCTCGATCCCCGAAGAGCACCAGCAGGTCAGGGAGCGCGCCGGCCTCTTTGACCTCTGCCACATGGGGCGCATTTGCATTCGCGGCCCGGAGGCCGAGGACTGGCTCCAGGCGCTCATCACCAATGACACCTCCGGAATGGAAAACGGCGACGCCCGCTACACCCTCTTCTGCCGCGAAGATGGAACCATCATCGACGATGCGATCGTCTACAAGCTGGCTGATTATTTCCTCCTCGTGGTCAATGCCTCCAACACCGGCAGGATCATCGAGTGGATGAACAGCCACCACGCCGGCAGGGATGCTGAGCTGGAAGACCGCACCAGGAGCGATGCGATGATCGCAGTCCAGGGCCCTGAAGCACTTGCCTGCTCTACCCCCCTGCTGCAGGCCCCGCAGCCACCCTGGGATGAGCTGGGCTACTACCAGATCACCACGGCGGAATTCGAATCAGAGCCCTTGCTGGTGGCCCGAACCGGCTATACCGGAGAGGATGGACTCGAAATATACCTGGGCGCAGGGCAGGCGGAAAAACTCTGGCGGCAGCTGCTGGAGAGCGATGGGGAGCTGACGGCTCCAATCGGGCTCGGAGCCAGGGACACGCTTCGGCTCGAGGCCGGCATGCCCCTCTACGGCAACGACATCGATGACACCACGAACCCCTATTGCGCCGGCCTCGGCTTCGCCGTCAGGCTTGATAAGGAAATCGCCTTCCCCGGCCAGCAGAGACTGCGTGAGGTCAAGGAAGAGGGGCCGGCGGAAAAACTTTGCGGATTCATTGTCGAGAGCCGCCGTATAGCCCGCAGCGGGATGGAAATCTATGCCGCAGATGAGAAGGTAGGGAGAATTACCAGCGGCGCACCGTCCCCCACGATTCAGCAACCGGTTGCCATGGGCTATCTCTGCAGCGATTACCTCGCGAAGCTCGAGCGCGATGAGGCGCCCGCTCCGGAAGTTGACCTGCGAGGAAAACGCGAGAAACTGCGACTCGAACACTTGCCTTTTTTCTCAAGAAAAAGGAAAAAGACAGTCTGAAAAACAGGTGGAGCCCGCCATCGGTGGTAACTGGCGGCCCTTCTGCTTGCCCTGAGGCGAACCGGGACGAAGTGACCGGCTGCCGGGGCGTGTGAGAAGCTCCACTCCAGATCTGGAGGAAAAAGAAATGACTCGACCGGCTGAACTGAAATATTCGCCGAGCCACGAATGGACCCGCCTGGAAGATGGGATTGCCACGGTCGGCATCACCGACTTTGCCGTCGAACAACTGGGAGACCTTGTGTTTATTGAGCTCCCGGCCGGCTCGGAAACCCTTGCCAGGGGCGCTGCATTCGGGGAGATCGAATCCACCAAGAGCGCCAGCGAGCTGTTCGTTCCTCTCAGCGGTGAGGTTATCGAGGTCAACTCAGAGCTGGCGGACAATCTGCAGCCGCTTGCAGATGAGCCTTTCGGAGCCGGCTGGATGATCAAGATCAGGATCTCCAACCCTGAAGAAGAATCGGAGCTCATCGACCTGCAGCAATACGAAGACCTGCTTGCCCAGGAAGATGAACACTGAATCCAACTGGGATTCAGTTTTTGAGACCTACTGAATTCGGACCAGCGCATGGTTTACTTTCCCCATACAGACCAGGATCGAGAGGAAATGCTCCGGGTTCTCGGCCACGAGAACATCGAGGATCTCTTCTCCTGGATCCCGGAAAATATTCGGCTTCGGCGCGACCTCGAGCTGCCGGAGAGATCCAGTGAGCCGGAAATCATCGAAGAGCTCGGAGCCCTGGCCGGCCGCAATGCCAGGATGGACAACCGGCCATCATTCCTTGGCGCCGGAACCTACCGGCGCTTCATCCCGGCCGCTGTCGATTCCCTCTCCAGCCGGGGTGAATTCAACACAGCCTACACCCCCTACCAGGCAGAGGTAAGCCAGGGCACCCTGCAGGCCGTCATGGAATACCAGACCATGCTCTGCCAGCTGACCGGCATGGACATCTCCAATGCCTCGATGTACGACGCAGGAACCGCGCTGGCCGAGGCGGTGCTGATGGCCTATGCGATCCGGCGCAAGGGAAACACAGTCCTCGTATCCGAGGCCGTTCACCCCGAGTACCTCCGTGTCCTTGACACCTACCTGGCAGACCACCCGGTGGGGGTCCGTACAATCGCACTCGAAAAAGACCTGACCTCGATGGAGGCCATCGCCCGGGAGCTGGAGGAAGATGGAGACGATGTGCTGGCCGTGGTCCTGCAGAATCCGAATTTCTTCGGCCGCATAGAGCCCATGGAGAATGCAGGAGACCTGCTCGGGTCCACCCAGGCCGGCGAGGAGGGCTCCCCTGACCGCCCGCTGCTCATCTCCATAGTCGACCCCATTTCGCTCGGGCTCCTCAGGGACCCGGGTGCCTATGGAGCAGATATCGCCATCGGCGACGGGCAACAGCTCGGAAACCCGGCAAATCTCGGAGGGCCAACCTTCGGCTTCTTCACCACCCTGGCCAAGCATGTCCGGAAAGTACCGGGAAGAATCGTCGGCGAGACGGTCGACAGCGATGGAAAGCGCGGCTATGTGCTGACCTTCCAGACCAGGGAGCAGCATATCCGCCGCGAAAGAGCCACCAGCAATATCTGCACCAACCAGGGACTGTGCTCTCTGCGCGGGGCCATGTACCTCGCCTTCCTCGGGCCCACCGGGATCCGGGAGGTTGCCGAGGCGAGCACCCGCCTGGCCCATTATGCCCACGGTGTATTAACCTCGATCGAGGGTGTAGAGCAGGTCTCAGACGCGGCCTTTTTCCAGGAGTTTGCCCTCAAGCTGCCGGCCAGCGCAGAGGCTGTCTACAGCTCACTGGCCGGGAGAGGAATCGGAGGAGGATTGCCCCTTGGACGGTTCTTCCCAGCCCGTGAAAAAGAGATGCTCTTTGCCTTCACCGAGCTGAACACGAAACAGGAAATCGATCTCCTTGGCCGGGAATTGACCCGGGTTGTGACAGGGGAACTCCGGGAGGCAAAGGCATGACAGACCACTCGCAGAATGTTTCCCAGCCTACCCTCTTCGATCAGAGCCGTCCGCAGCGACGCGGCGCCAGGCCTCCGGAGCCGGATGCAAGCCTTCCGCAAACGGCTGACTGCATCGATGAAAACGACCTGCGCGGGGAGCCCTGCGGACTGCCGGAGCTGGCAGAATCCTCGGTGGTGCGGCACTATACGCGCCTCTCCTCCCTGAACATGTCGATCGACACGAACTTCTACCCGCTCGGCTCCTGCACGATGAAGTACAACCCGAGAATCAACGAGGTCGTTGCCGGCAACCCGGGCTTCAGCCAGGTCCACCCGCTCTGCGAAGCAGGGGAGATCCAGGGATACCTCGAGCTCTTTTCCCGGCTCGAAGAGATGCTTGCAGAGATCAGCGGACTGCCCCATGTCAGCCTCCAGCCTGCAGCCGGGGCCCACGGAGAGCTGACCGCCCTGATGATGATCAAGGCCCGCTGCAGGGAGCGTGGCGAGCTGGACCGGGACGTGGTCCTGATTCCTGACAGCGCCCACGGCACCAATCCCTCCAGCTGCACCATCGCCGGCTTCAAGACCAGGAACATCGACTCCGGCGAGGATGGAACCATTGACCTCGACAAGCTGCGCGAGGCGATCGGGCCGGATGTCGCGGCCATGATGATCACCAACCCCAACACCCTGGGGATTTTTGAAAACGGGATCGGAGAGATCAGCGCCCTGCTGCACGAGGCCGGGGCCCTCCTCTACATGGATGGAGCCAACATGAATGCGATCATGGGCATCACCCGTCCCGGTGATTTCGGTGTCGACGTCATGCACTACAACCTCCACAAGACCATGTCGACACCCCATGGCGGCGGCGGACCGGGAGCGGGCCCCATCGCCGTAACCGATGAGCTCGAGCCTTACCTCCCTGTACCCAGGATTGTCCGGTCAGAGGACGGCCTTGAGCTCTGCTCCGACAGGCCCCTCAGTATTGGAAAGGTGCGCTCCTTTTTCGGCAACAGCGGCATCCTCGTGAGAGCCTATGCCTACCTGCGAGCCCACGGCCCCAGGGAGCTGCGCGGCGTCAGTGAACATGCTGTCCTCAACGCCAACTACATTCGCCAGCGGCTCGAGGGAGCCTACCATCTCCCCTATGACACCCCCTGCATGCACGAGGTCGTCTTTACCGCCAAGAAACAGAAGGCCAACGGAATCCGTGCACTCGACATCGCCAAGCGGTTGATCGATATGGGCTACCACCCCCCGACCATCTACTTCCCGCTGGTCGTGCATGAGGCCCTGATGATCGAGCCCACTGAAACCGAGACCAGGGAAACACTCGATGAGTTCTGCGAGGCCATGCTGCAGATCGCTCGGGAGGCCGAGGAAAACCCGGAAATTCTCAAGGCCGCGCCGGTGAACCAGCCCGTCAAGCGGCTCGATGAGGTCAATGCGGTCAAGTCCCCCATCCTTACCTGTCCCTGCGACACCCCTGCAGAGGCAGGCTAGCGCCCTGCAGCCTGCCGGCCTTCTGCCCCAGGGCCTTCACCCAAGGCGCGCCTCGACATCCAGGCCGATCTGGGCCACCAGCTCATCAACACTGGAAAACTTCCGCTCGCCCCGGTGCTTGGCCAGGACAAAAACCTCGAGGTACTCACCGTAGAGATCGCCCTCGTAGTCGATCAAATGCACCTCAACGGTATCCACCTCCGGGTTGTAGAAAGATCCGCTGGAGGCTTCCTCTCCCTCAGTAAGGGTAGGCCGCCGGCCGATATTCATGAGCCCGGGGCAGAAGCCCTCCAGCTCACCGGGACTTTCCAGCTGCTGCCAGGAGTACCTGGCCCGCGGCCGGGGACCGAGACAGAGCACATCGCAGAAATAAACCCCGGGAGCCGGTACGGAAACACCCGGCAGCAGGAGATTGGCAGTGGGGAAGCCCAGCTTCCTGCCGCGGCCGTCCCCCTCTACAACCTGGCCCAGCATCGAGAAAGGATGCCCCAGCAGGATATCGAGCTCAGAGAAATCCCAGTTCGCCACAGCCTCGCGCACACGGGTGCTCGACACAGCAGCCTCCCCCGCAAGCTCTGCCTGGCTGCGCCTCACCTCGAGCCCCAGCTCCTCCTGCCTGGCCTCGAGGTACTCGAAGGTCCCCTTGCGCCGGCTGCCGAAGGCGCTGTCAAAACCCATCTGAAGCCCCTCTACGCCGAGCCCGTCAACAAGGATATCCCTGACGAAATCCTCGGGGGACAAGGCACGAAGCTCTTCATCGAAATCGAGCACCACCGTGGCCGAGATCCCGGCCCGCTCCAGCAGGAGCAGGCGGTGTTCAAGAGACACCACCGGCACCGGCGGATGGGAGCCCAGCACGGCCTGGGGGTGTGCACGGAAGGTCACAACCACCGGCTCAGCCCCTGCCTGCCCGGCCCACTTCTTCAGGTCCTGCAGCAACAGCTGGTGCCCGCAATGGACTCCATCGAAGAAACCGATCGTTGCCAGTTTCTTCGAACCGGCGGAAAAGGCCAGCCGCGCAGACTCTAAACTCTCGTAACGCTCCATGCTGATTACGGTTCCCGCGAATGCACCCCTGTCTTGCCTTTGGAGTCCCCTCTCTGCCGGTATTCTTCCTCCAGCTCCCGCAAAAGCTTCTTCGCCAGCAGCCTGGCTGTTGTGTTGAGATGCCGCAAAAACAACACCCCGTTCAGGTGGTCAAACTCGTGCTGAAAAACCCTCGCCTCCAGCTCATGCATCTCTTCCCTGAAAATTTCACCCGAGAGGTCCTGGTACTCGCACAGGATAGCTTCGGGGCGGCTCACATTACCCCTGACCTCGGGAATCGAGAGGCAGCCCTCCTCCTCAACGACGAGCTCCTCGCCCCTGTCGAGAATGCGGGGGTTGATAAAGACTCTCTCACCGGAGCGCTCCTCCTCCCCGAAAACATTGACAATAAAAAGCCTGGTGCCCCAGCCGATCTGCGGAGCAGCAAGTCCGACACCCTTCTCTCGGTACATCAACTCGAACATCTCCTCGGTTCGCGCCTTCACCTCGCCGTCTATCTGCTCGAGAGGCTCTGCCGTTTTAAGGAGAAACGGATCCGGATAGTAAACAAGCTGCATAAATCAAATTCCTCAACCTGCGGCCACTCCAGCAGGCCGGAAAAGCCCTTTCCGGCAGGAAGTTCGCAGGGAAACCTGTCACACCATCGTCCATCTGATGGCGTATTCAGATCGTAAGTATATCCCGCAATCTTCCCTGCGGAGGTGAAATCTTTGCCTCCCGGCTGCTTGAAAAGCCATCCTCTACCTGCTTATCCTTAGCTCTTGAGAGATGGCCTGTTATGCTCATCATCAAAGGCCTGGAGAATAACTTGAAAGACCCTGTCGGAAAATCCCGGATCCAGAAAGACCCCAGGGCCGGCGCCACTGTGACGCGAGCCCGGAGCCCGGCCTTCGCCTGCCTCATCCTGGCGGCCGCAGCCCTGCAGGGCTGCCTGCAACCCATCGAGCCGCAGGCTCTTCCCGAGGCAAAAGCCCGGATCATCACCCGGCCGGCGAAGATCTTCCACGCTAGTGAAGTTCAGCTGGAGGCTGTGCTGGCCCTTCCGCGCAGGGCCTCCTATACCTGGAAGGCATCCTCCGGCAAGCTGCTCTCAAATGATGCAAGGCTGGTCTACTGGGAGGCACCCGCCGATGGAAAATCCTGTGAGATTACCGTCGAGGTCCGGCTAGAGGGAAGCACCACGCCGGCTATCACCAGCGGTAAGATCATCCGGACCGAAACCCCGGCCACCGCTGACATGGTTTTCATACCCGGCGGAACCTTCATCATGGGAGACAACCTGACCGACACCAGCCGGGAAGACTTCATTCGGACAAGCCAGAATATGGCTGACAAGCCCTCCCACAAGGTCAACCTGGCACCCTACTGGATCGGCCGCCAGAGGGTAACCAATCTGCAGTACGTCGAATTCCTCCAGGCAGCGCTCGAGGAGGGCCTTCTGCTTGTCAGCAGGGCTGCCGTCATGGGCCACCAGCGGGGCGGCGGACTCGTCCCCTTCCTGCGGTTTTCCTACGAGGATCTTGCCGGCCAGAACTTCACCGAGCCCCGGCTCGCACGAATGATCTCCTGGGACGGCAAGCGCTTCCTGGTGGAAAAAGAGAACGAACAGCTGCCGGTGGTCGACATCACCTGGGCTGGAGCCGATGCCTATGCACGCTACTACGGGAAGATTCTGCCGACGGAAGCCCAATGGGAATACGCCGCCCGGGGCAGCGACTCCCGCCGCTTTCCCTGGGGCAACGACCTCCCCACCGCCAGGCATGCGAACCTGAACCACCTCTGGGGGAACAAGCTCTTCCCGGTCGGTACCTTCAGCCCCCTGGGCGACAGCCCCTTCGGCGTGCAGGAGATGATCGGGGGAGTTTTCGAGTGGGTTGAGGACTGGTACAACCCCCACTACTACGAGGACAACTATGCCGCGGGAGGAATTAAAAACCCCCGGGGACCGCACTGGGGAGATGACAAGTCCATTCGCGGAATCCCCTCATCGTATTTCATCACCGGGGCGGATTTTGAGGCGGTACCTACCACCTTCCGCTACTCCTGGTTCCTGGAGCTCCCCATCGGCGATGGCTTCGCCAATGCCAAGACCGGCTTCAGGACGGCCCTTAACCACAACCCTGCTTCCCCCAGGCGCTGAGCCATGAAAACCTCCACCTCCATCTTCATGCTGGCAGTCTTCCTGCTCGCCCCCGCCGGCAAGCTGCAGGCCGAGGATCCGCCCGCCAAGGCTCCAGCCCCCGAAGCAGCGGCGAAATGGAAAAAGAGCGATTTCCAGCCGGCCGAAGCCTGTAAAAGCTGCCACCCCCAGCACTACGAAGAGTGGCGCGGCTCGATGCACGCTTATGCAATTACCGACCCGGTTTTTCACGCCATGCACAAGCTGGCCCAGGAGGAAACGGCCGGAGAGATCGGCGACTTCTGCATCAAGTGCCACTCCCCCGCCGGAACAGGAATTGGCGAGGTAACAGCGAAGACCAGGTCGCCCAAGGGCCTCTCTGATATTTCACTCGCCGGGGTGTCCTGCGAGGTCTGCCATCGGGGCGTCACCCTGGAGGAAGGTCATCCGGGCAATGCCCGTTTTGAAATCCACCCGGGAGCTGCAGTTGTCGGCGGCCTGCCCAACCCACAGGCCACTCCCGCCCATGACTCGATCACCAACGACAGCCTCAAGAATCCCGACTTCTGCGGCAGCTGCCACAACGTATCCAACCGCAAGGGCGTTAAAATTGAGAAGCCGCATGATGAGTTTATCGCCAGCACCTACCCCGAGCGCAATACCGGCTGCCTCAGCTGCCATATGCAGACCTACACCGGCAGAGCCACTCCGGATGGGCCGCTGCGCAACCGCCTCCATCGCCACGACTTCATCGGCGTCGATGTCGCCGTGACTCCCTTTCCGCGTATGGGCTACCAGCGCCGCGAGGTTGCCGCCTTTCTTCGAACCGCCGCCAGGATGACCGTCGCTGCCCCCCGGCAGGCTGTGGCTGGAGACAGCTTCAAGCTCGATGTGCAGGTCAAGAATGTCGGGGCCGGGCACAACCTGCCCACCGGCCCCTCAACCGAACGGGAGCTGTGGATAGAGGTCATCGCCACCGCCAGCGATGGCAAGCCCCTGTTTGAATCAGGCACTCTCGACAAAGGAGGAGACCTGCGCGGCGGACACGGCGAGGCCTCCGAGGAAGACCCCCAGCTTGCCCTCTTCACCGACCGCTTCGTCGGTAAAGAAGGCGAAACGGTGTATTTCATGTGGCAGGCCCACGCCCTTGAAGAACACACGATCCCCCCACTGGAAACCCGCTCAGCGAGCTATTCCTTCAAGATCCCCGCCGCCCTGCAGGGAAAGAAATTCGACCTGGAAGTCCGGCTGCGCTTTCGTGCCTTCCCTCCCCATCAGCTCAGGCGGCTTGGAATCGGGAACCTGGCAGAAAGGTTTCCTGTCTTTGATCTTGCCGAGTACAGCCAGCCCGGGATCACCGTGGTTAAGAGTTCGAGGAAGAAGGGGCTCATCCGCGTACCTGAAGACGCCGGCACCATCCCCGCTGCAATCCGGCAGGCTGTCGCCGGCGACGTGATCTCAGTAGCCCCGGGAACCTACACCATCGACAAGCCGCTCAACTTCTCCGGCCGTGACATCTCCCTGGTCTCGCGTGCCGGAGCGGAGAAAACGATCATCACCCCGGCTCCTGCAGGTCCAGAGCTGACAGCCCTGCTGGTCTTCAGCGGTGGCGAGACGGCGGCGGCGAAGGTCCGCGGCTTTACCTTTGAAAAAGGCCGGGGGCACCTGCTCGATGGGGTGCGGTCCGGAGGCGCCCTTGTCTGCATCGACAGCCACCCCACCCTCTCCAAAAACATATTCATCAACAACGAGGCCGCAGCGGGAGGCGCCGTCTACCTGCTGCGCTCGAGCGCGGCGCTTAGCGATAACGAGTTCCGCTCCAATCGCGCCCGCTCCGGAGGAGCTGTCCATGCCGCTGCAGGATCACGCCCCCTCGCCACCGGCAACTCCTTTACCGACAACCGTGCCCGCCAGGGAGGCGCCGTCCACCTGGAGAAAGCCGGCGGCGTCTTCACCGGCAACCTCTTCAGGGCCAACAGGGCCTTCGAGGGAGGAGCCATCCTCCTGGCCGGCGAGAAGGCAAACGTGATCGCCCTGGAGAAAAACCGGGTCTTCGGCAACACGGCGAAAACAGGTGGCGCTGTCCTGGCCCGGGGCCCCTGCAGCATTCGCTCCAGCCGTGACCTTTTTGCCGGCAATATCGGCGGCGCCATCTCGCTGGCCGATGGAGCCGGTGGAGAATTCAGGCATGCCACCATCGTCGACAACAGGATGGGCAAAGGAGCCCTGGCGATTGCCGGCGGCTCAGCGCTTGCCGTTTCCCACTCCATCCTCTGGGGGAACCGCCCACTCGAGCTGGCCGGGGAGATCTCCTGGTCGCTGGTTGAGACCGAGGCCTTCGCCGGCGGCACCAACCTGCGGGCGCCTCCACTCTTTCGCCCGCCCTACTCAGAATGGGAAAGATGCGGCGGGCCGGGAGACCTCTGCGTCCCGATCCTCCGGGCTGATGCCGAGTCACTGGAGCCGGCCAGTGCAGGCCTCTACCGCCGCTACAAGCCCGGGCTGCTCGAGCTCTTTGCTGATTCCCCTGCCGTCGATGCCGGCAACCCGGCCAGCCCGGTCGACAAGGATGGCACGCGAGCCGATCTCGGTGCCCTAGCCAAGCTGAAATCGAGGCGGCTGTTTATCAGGGGCGACCTGGATGGAAATGGGATGGTCGACGTCAACGATGCCCGGGAGATCTTCGCCCTGGCGGAGAACCAGCTGCGCATCGTCTGCATGGAGAGCGCCGATGTGGATGGGAACGGAAAGATCGGTCGCGAAGACGGCGTCCGCCTGATGAATTTCATCATGACGGGGCAGAATCCTCCGGCGGCGCCGTGGCCTGGTTGCGGTCCTGCACCGAAGGCTGACAGCTCGCTCGGCTGCTTTGAAAATCGCTGTAAACCATAAAATATGCTCCAGGGGCCGGCTCCTCCCTTCCCTAAATAACGGAAAGAGACCTGTTTGCGTAAAGAGCCCGTTTTCTTGCCAAAATCAGGGAATTAGTGCACGGTTTTGCTCCTTGCCGTCGTCTTTGTCTGTAGGTAGTATTAATTCTCATTCTGACGCAGGTTAACCCTTTGCTTTACGGCTGCTTGCGTTGTTTTTGAGGTCACTTTTTCAGTGGCTGGAACACGGGGCTCTGCCGTAATCACCGGAGGTTTTATTTAATGAAAATGTCCTTCAAACTTCTTCTTTGCGCTCTTTTCTGCTGCGGGCTGATGAGCCTCTGTGTTGATGCTTCAGCACAGAATGTCGGCTCCACCGGCACCAAGGAAAACCTCGACCTGCCGGTAGATGCCGGAGGCGAAAACATCACCGAAGAAGAAGATGCTCCTGAAGTTGTTATCTTCTACGGCCAGCAACTCGAAGGTGACGGCTTCTTCTATACCGTCGACCGCTCCGGAAGTATGCAGGACCGCGGCGAGCTCGCCCGCGCCAAGCAGGAGATCTCCAGGAATATCCAGGAGTTCTCAGACCGGACCGAATTCGGTGTCGTCTTTTTCGATGCCGGCCTCATCAGGTATCCCTCGACCGGACGCCCGATCGAAGCCAACCCCGGAATGAAATCTGCCGCACTGAGCTGGATCAGCGCAGTCGGTGGAGGCAGTGGAAGCTGCTGCCAGGCTGGAATCCTTGCAGCCCTGCAGTTTGCCAACTTTGCCAGCTCGCAGAGAAAGGTCGTCTGCTACGTCGGTGACGGCGGCGGAACCGGCCCCTGCGGTGGAACCGGAGGCGAATCCGGCTACCTCAACCAGACCCTCCAGCGGGTACAGCAGCAGAACTACCAGCGTGTCACGATCAACACCATCGGTGTCATGATGGCCGGCCGCACCATGCAGGAAACCTTCCTCAGGAACCTTGCCCGTGCAAACGGCGGCACCTACAAGCGCATCAACTGATCCGCTGAAACAGAATTGAATTCAAAAGGGGAACTCGAAAAACGGGTTCCCTTTTTTTCATCCCCTCCCGGGCACAGGGGGAAATCAGGCGGAGCAGCCGGGATCGTCTCCCGCCTCCGGATGGGATCTTGCCTGAAGAGGAGTCAGCACCAGGAGCAGGGCCGCCACCAGCAGCAGGGAACAGTGCTCGAGCCCCGGCAGGCCTCCCAGCCAGGGAAGGCGCGGGTGGAGCGAATACCATGAAAGCGCCACCGCCAGGCAGCAGGCCACCAGGGAGAAGCGCCGCAGGCGGGTGCAGCAGCTCTCTTTTCCCGCCTCGTAGCTCATCATGCAAAGGGGCAGCAGCAGAACACCGGCACCCAGGCTGTCAAAGGGAGCCACCAGCAGGCCCAGGAAGCAGAGCACAGCCACCTCCCGGGGCTGCAAAGCCTCCGATGGACCGGGGGATAAACGCCGGGCAGCCAGGAGAACCGCGGCTGCGAGGATCAGCACCAGGGCAGTGAAAACGGCCCAGCCGGCCTCCGCTCCCGCAACCCCGCCCAGCAGGGAAAACACCTGCTGCTTCAAGGTCCAGCTTTCCACGCCGTGAACCTCGAGAACCGCTTGCAGCCCGAGATATATTGCTGCCGCCAGCAGCCCGAATCCGGCAAGCAGGTTGGCTGTCTTGCCCTGCCGCCTGCGAAGTGCGAAGCGCGACAACCAGATCCAGAGCGGGAATACGATCAGCTCCAGACGGCAGGCTGCCGCCAGCGCGAAGACCACCGCCGAGGGGCCGGCATGCCCCCTGCGGTCCAGCAACAGCGCCACACCAACAGCCAGCAATGCGATACATTCGCTACCGGGAATCGGGGCGCTAAGATCTGCCAGCACAACGGGAAAGACCACCAGGGCCCCGAGCAACCGCCCCTCGGCAGAAACAGGAAGCCCGACAACCTGGTCGGCAAGCCGCAGGAAACAGGCCAGGCTGCAGATGCCCGCCGCCTTCAGGAGCAGACGCCAGAAACCGGATACGCCGCCCCAGCAACCCAGGCAGCCATCCACCAGTGGGCCGGCATACAGCAGGACCGCTGCCAGGAGAAGAAGAACCAGCGTATAGCAGTAAACAACCCGGCGTCTTTGCATGAGCTTCAATACAGCATGAGATAGACGAGAACCCCTGTCACCGAAACATACATCCAGACTGGGAATGTCCGGCGCCCCCACCAGCGGTGTTTTTCCCAGCGCTGCCTCCAGGCCAGGTAGATCGTCCTCAGGACCATCGGCACCACCGCCACGGCAAGGATGATATGGCTGATGAGAATCACGAAATAGACGGTTCGCAGAATCCCCTCTCCTTCATACTTCTTGTGCAGGAAGTGGTAGTGGTAGTACAGGTAACAGCCAAGGAAAATGGTGGAAACAGCAAAGGCTGATATCATCAGCCGTGCATGGACTTCCTTGTTCCCCTTGCGAATCGCCACGTATCCTGCCAACAGAAGAATGCCACTGAGGGCATTCAGGCAGGCATTGATCAACGGAAAATCGGTGATTTCCATCAGAGTCCGGCCTCCTTGATAAGCGCCCTGGCTTCTTCGAGCAGCTTCCCGAGATCATCGGCAACCGCACCCGGACGGTAGGAACCACGAGTCCTGCCGCCTGGATCAACCAGGACGAACCTGTCACTGTGAGTCACCCCGCCTGCATTGCCCAGCCCTCCGGCGGAGAGCCCGAAGCCCTCCTCGCAGAGCCTGATAATCTCGTTGCGCTCACCCCTTAAAAAACTCCAGCAACTGGAATCGATGCCCTGCCGGGTGGAATATTCATCCAACCGTCCCTGCGTATCATTATCCGGGTCGAGCGAGAAGGAAACCAGCCGCAGCTTCCCCTCAAGGGCTTTGTCATTACGTATGGTTTTCTGAATTCTCAACAGCTCAGCCGCCATTTGGGGACAGGCGTTGGTGCAGCCGGTAAACATGAAGGTCCCGACCCAGACCTTCCCCCGAAGGGAATCAAGGCTGACTTTTTTGCCCTCCTGGCTGGTCAACTCAAAAGGTGGAAGCTGCCGCGGGGCGCTCTCATTGCCGGTCAGCTCAATGTCGGCAACCGGTGGCCTCCAGGTGACGCCATAAGCCACCATTGCGACAATCCCAACAGCCAGCAGAGCCCAGCTGAGCCAGCCCAGAACGCCCTCTGGGGGTTTTGCAGGTTGTTGTGCAGTATCTCCAGTATCTAACGTCATCTTCGCTCTCAGTCGATTGCAGGCGTTCTCAGAGGATATAGAGGATAACGAAGAAAAAGATCCATACCAGCACAACCATCAACCAGTAATAGAGCACCAGGTCGACACCGATTCTTCGTTCGGGACTGTATTTTCCACCAATAGCGCCAATGATGACATAGCTGAGCAGCAGAACTCCACCGGCAACGTGCAGGGCATGAAGTCCTGCCATGGTGTAAAAAACTGTCCCGAAAATATTTTTCAACTCCAGGCCTTCTTCCAGCAAGCTGGAAAATTCGAAGTACTGGACTGCGGCAAAGATGGCTCCGCATAGAAGGGTCAGGCAAAGCCAGCAAACAAGGCGAAGGCGGCCCTCTTCCCTGACGGCTCTTGAGCCCAGGAGCATAAAAATTCCACTGAGGACCAGCACCCCGGTATTAGCCAGTGGAATGCCCAGCGCCGTTTCTGCGAAAAGCGGTGGCTTCCAGCTCTCGGCGGAAAAACGAAGGACAATGTACATTCCCACCAGCGCACCGAAGAACATGATCTCTGCAACCAGCAGGAGTACGATGGCAAACCGGGCGTTTTCAGCCTCGAGCGCCACCTCCGGATTCCCCTTTTCCGACACCGCGAGTTCGCTTGCCATATCTCAGCCTCTCAGGAACCGAGAACCAGGGTAATCAGGACCACCGGCAGATAAATCACCGAAACGATAACCAGGCTCCTGGCGCGCTCGTTGGTCCGCTTAGTGGCAAAGCCTGCGGCGAAGGCCAGGAACACCAGGCTTGCGCCAAGAGCCACCCAGGGATAGTAGCCCTCCGCAAGGTGGCGCAGAAAGAGCGCCGGCATCAGGCTGGCCGGAACCAGGGCGAGGCTCCAGCCCACAACCTGCATGGCCGTGACTTTACCTTCCCGGTCCACAACGGTCAGCATCGGAAAGCCGGCCCGTGCGTAATCTTCCCTGTACATCCAGGCGATCGCCAGGAAGTGAGGAATCTGCCAGATAAACTGGATCGTGAAGATCGACCAGCCGGAAGGAAGCAGCTGACCGGTAGCTGCCGTCAGGCCGATGACCGGTGGCAAGGCCCCGGCAAAAGCCCCCACCAGCAGAGAAAAGGAGGTGACCCGCTTGAGCGGAGTATAGAAAAACACATAGATCCCGGCTGTGAGCGCACTCACCGCGGCACAGAGGGGATTCACCAGGAGGAAGATATAGGCAAGGCCCAGCAGCGAAAGCAAAACTCCCAGGAGCCTGGCTGCCGCCGGAGAAAACCGGCCTGCAGCCAGGGGCCGCGAAGCTGTTCTCTGCATGAGGGAATCCTGCTTGATCTCGAGATACTGGTTCAGAATGCTGGTGGAAGCGGCAAGCACAAAGGAGCCCAGCAGCACGTGAAACAGCTGGGCGGACAGGAGGCCCCCGATGGCTCCCCCAGGCGAGGTCCGCAGGCCGAGGGCAAAACCGGCGAATACTGTCACCAGGGCCAGGAGGTTGATCCGCATCTTGCTCATCTGGAGCAGGTCACCTGCAAGGCTCCCGGTTCCCGAAGGCACATCCCGCTTGGATTCCGCCGGGATACCGGCCGAGTCATCCTGCAGCCCTTCAACCGGGTGTTCAGCCAGGGCGGCCTTGTCTGCACTCATGCCGCCACCTCCGGCCCGGCCTGGGCCAGGGAGCGAACTCTGAAGGAGCGGGCGCAAACCAGCAGTGAGAGCATCAGGATCAGGACACCGAGAGCCTGGTGCGAGCTGGCAAGGAATTCAAAGGTCCCGGTCTTAACCAGCCCCTGTCCTTCATCGACCACCAGCGAAGGAGGGGTCTGAAAGATAAAGGTCGCGAAACCGAGAAAGACCTGCAGAAAAAGCAGCAGCAGGAGGCCCATGGCCGGATGAAGGAGCCGGTCAGCCTTTGAAAGGCTGAGCAGCTTTCCGGCCAGAAGGATGATCACTGTAAATACCGCAAAGGCCCACACGATATGTACCAGGTCACCAATGGTCTGAAGGGTTTCTCCCCCTCCTCCCGGCTCGAGCGTAGCATGCCTC
This sequence comes from uncultured Planctomycetia bacterium, assembly GCA_964615885.1. GTDB lineage: Bacteria > Planctomycetota > UBA8108 > UBA8108 > UBA8108 > UBA8108. The sequence goes on from CAZTRG010000204.1 coordinate 38,540, forward strand.
GGGACAGCTCCCAGGACGATCTGCACGTAGACACTGATCACTGCGAAGAGTGAAAGGGAGCAGATCGGATTGATCTTTTCAGCTTTTACCCGGGTGTCCTCCGCAGCCCATCCCGGGGAGGTGATGATCGTCAGGAGAGTGACTGAGGAAAGAAATATCATGGCCAGGGCAACATGCAGGATTGAAAGGATCGGGGGCAGCTTATAGAGAACGGTCAAGCCCCCGAGAATAGCGGGAGGAAGCACAAGGAGAACCACTCCACAGGAGAATTTCCGCACCCGTGGGCACTCCACCTTCCGCAGCGTGGCAAGGCAGGTCAGGAGTGCCAGGATACCGACACTGCCCATCAACAATCGATGGCCGTGCTCTACCAGCAAACCGGGATTATCGAGCATGGCCGGCACAGAGGGCAGTAAATTCCCATCGAAACTCGGCCAGTTCTTATCCACCCGTCCGCTCTCGGTGCTGGTGACGACACCACCGGTGATGATCCCCAGGTAGGCAACACAGAGGGTCAGCAGGGCGAGCCTGTGAACGAGCTTCGATGGACCTGCAGGGGCTTCCAATGATCTGCCGGCATCTGAATCTTCCGCAAGAACCCTGCTGTCAGATTCTTCACTCGTGAGGCCTGGGGCAGGCACGGTTCACGCAGCCCCTTCTCCCGAAGCGCCTTCCTCATCGCTGCCCGTACCGGCTGTTTCGAGCTTACGATCCTGCGGCAGGTAGTCTTCCTCGACCAGGTCGGAGTTGTACTCGTAGGGGCCGCGGTAGACAGTTGGCAGGTCGGGATGGAAGTTCCCGTGCGCAGGCGGAGAGGGCAGAGTCCACTCAAGCGTATTGGCCTTCCAGGGATTCTGCTCAGCCTTCTTACCCCAGATCGCACTGTAGACCAGGGCCACCAGGAAAAGCACCTGCGCCAGGCCGAGCACAACAGCTGAAATGGTCATGAACTCCTGGTAGGGCTGCAGGTGTGCCCAGGTCTCGGTGGCGCCATCGCCCACATAGGAGGCATAGCGTCTCGGCAGACCCGCGGCACCGACAATGTGCATCGGGAAGAAGGTGCAGTTGAATGCGATGAAGGTGAGCACGAAATGGATCTTGCCCAGGGTTTCGCTGAACATACGCCCGAACATCTTCGGGAACCAGTAGGTGATCCCCGCAAAGACTCCAAACAGGCTTCCACCAAAGAGAACGTAGTGGATGTGGGCGACGATAAAGTAGGTGTCATGGATCATCAGATCCACAGTCGTAGCCGCCATGAAGATACCGCTGAGGCCTCCGATGATGAACATGGAGACAAAGCCCAGCGCGTTGAGCATCGGCGTGGTGAAATAAATATTGCCGCGCCAGAGAGTGCCCAGCCAGTTGAAGCTCTTCACGGCCGAGGGAAGAGCGATAAACATGGTGGCAATCATGAAGTAGGTTCCAAGGCGCGGGTCCATACCGCTCTGGAACATGTGGTGTCCCCAGACGATAAAGCCAAGTCCGGCGATCCCCGCCATGGCAGCTGCCATCGCCTTGTAGCCGAAGATGGGCTTACGGGCAAATACAGCAATGATGTCGGAGGCCATACCCATCCCTGGCAGGATCATGATATAGACGGCCGGATGGGAATAGAACCAGAACAGGTGCTGGTAAAGCAGCGGCTGTCCATCGTTGGTGAAGAAGGTCGTTCCCATGTGCCGGTCGAGGATCAACATGATCAGGGCGGAGGTCAGCACCGGGGTTCCGAAGAGCACCAGGATGGCGGTGATAAACACCGACCAGACTGTCAGTGACATACGTCCAAAGGTCATCCCGGGCGCCCGCATCTTGATGATGGTGGTCACGTAATTCACCGCCCCCATGATGCTCGATGTCCCCACGATGATGAGGCTCACGCACCACAAGGTCTGGCCGTAACCGGCAATCTGGCTCAAGGGCGGATAGGAGGTCCAGCCACCGGAAGCAAAGGCGCCGTTTTTAAGACCGGAATCGATACCCTCCAGCAGGAGCCCGCCAAACATGACGATTCCAGCCAGCGGCATGATCCAATAGCTCAGGCCGTTCAGAAAAGGAAAGGCCATGTCCCGGGCGCCGATGTGCAGGGGCACAACAAAGTTGCCGAAGGCACCGACGAGGAACGGAATGATCACAAAAAAGATCATTACCGTGGCATGCATACTGAAGAGAACGTTGTAGGTCTCGCCGCCGAATTGCGCCAGGTCGATGCCCATGAAGTCCGCATCCGGCCAGGCCAGGCGCATCCTCAGGGTGACCGCAAGACCGCCACCGATAAACAGCATGAACAGGGCCGTCATCATGAACTGCATACCGATCGCCTTGTGGTCCCGGGAAAATACGTATTTCCCCCAGAATCCCATCTCGTGATGGTCGGCGTGTTCTTCGGTTTTTCCGGTTTCCTTGCTATCCGTACTCATGAGTCTTTCGAAGGCTCCTTGCTGAACCTATTCTTCGTCCTTCTCTTCCTGGTAATAATGTACAACCACGTTGAACTCCTTGGCCTGCTGGGCATTCCAGTCATAGCCCAGCTCGTTCAGCAGCCCGGCCTCATCCAGGATCTCGAAATCAGCGCGCATCTTCGAGTGGCCTTCGCCGCAAAGCTCAGCACAGACAATCTCAAACTTCTTGCCGGCATGGCCTTTGCCTGCCTCCACCTCAAACCAGATATTGCCCTCATTGTAAGGAACCAGGTCCATCTTCAGGCGCAGGTGGGGAGAGAAGAAACTATGCAGGACCGGGTGGGTGTAGATCTCTGTGTCCAGGTTGTATTTGCCAAGGGAGATCAGCTGGATAAGCACTTTCTTTCCCTCAGGCACAACCAGCTTCGGCAGGACCTTATCGTCTTTACCGGGGCCGTCTCGATCAAGACCAATTGGATTGATTCCAGCCTGGATGTAGCCGTGGCGCTGCTCTCCGAACTTCCCATCCGCGCCGGGATAGTTGAAATGCCAGGCAAACTGCTCACCGTAGACCCTGACAGGAAAGGTGTCTTTACCCATCTCAGGGAGACTGATCCTGATATTAAACCAGCCACTTTCACCACACAGCTGAACCACGCCGATAAAGACGAGGATGACAACCGTAGCCAGCGTCCAGGTCACCTCCAGCTTGTAATAGCCGTGAGTGTAGTGTGCCTTCTCGCGACCCTCGCGGTGGCGATAGCGAATGAGGAAATAAAGCATCAGCACCATGACAATC